>JBDTEG010000142.1:0-9680 GCA_039922695.1 Rhodanobacter sp.
ATCCGATGCAACTGGCAAGAACCCATCGCAGCGTTCCTGATAGCATTAAGACCCTCGCAGAAGATCACAAACAAGTTCTGGAGAGATGGCCGAGTGGTTCAAGGCAGCAGTCTTGACGCGGAGGCAGGAAGTCGAAGCGAACAGCGGCACAGCCGCTGGCCCCGAAGGGGCGAAGGGCAGGATGCCCGTAGCAAAACTGCCGTAGTGGGCGCGAAGCGCGCCTTGCAGCGATGAGCGAGTTCTGGAGAGATGGCCGAGTGGTTTAAGGCAGCAGTCTTGAAAACTGCCGTAGGTGAAAGCCTACCGTGGGTTCGAATCCCACTCTCTCCGCCATATATACGAATAAACCCATGAATTTTATGGGTTTTTTTTGTGAGATATTTTTTTGTTCACGAGCCTGTCCCATACGTGCTCTCCGGGGTCCTTTTTGCTGCTGACGATCTGCGCTGGTGCGTTTACAAGCGCAAGATCCGAGCTCGAGGCGGGCGCTTGTTTGCCACGATGGCTTCTCGCCCGAACATGAGGCCTTGGGTATCGGAAGGTGCCTCCAAGACGAGCTCGTGCTCAATCGGTGACAGATCAATGATCACCTGCGAGACGTCGCCCGCTCTCCCGGAACTGTGGCTGGCCAAGTCGCGATGGCTTAAGTGATAGGCATTGGTGGTCGTCCACATCGCAAAAGCCATCGGATAAAACTTCAACAGCCAGTAGATCGCGTTTCCTCCGCGAAAATCGAGAGCACCGGCGTCCTTGATAAGCGCCTGCCTCCGATATGGATACAGCCAATAGTAGAAATTCAAATTTTGAGGAATCGGAATGGACTCATCTAAGAAAAAATCTCTCAGCAACGCGGTGTCTCGACCTTTTTGATACCTCTCGACGCCGACAACCGCCATGTGCCCCCAGACGGCACGGGCTATGAGGCGCGGCTTCGCTAGAACCGTCATCGAGGAAGGCAATAGAAGTGGAGACTCCAACAATCTAGTAACCTCATTAACGAAATCGATCAGAGCTGGGTCGTAGCGCCCGCCCAAGAGGGAATTGTTGCATCGAGCGCATAAAGTTCGATATTTCACTCCGTCGTTGGCTTTGGCTCTGACCCCCCTTTGCACTGCCAGACGATCGGAAGCGTGCTCGAGCATCATGGCCGATGGACGCACACATCCCTTTGGAGGCGTGTGGTCTTCCGTCAACGGCCCGATGGCGCCGCAGATGTTGCAGCGGCCGTGCTTGGGACCTCGCGTGATAAGAGTCAACGGCATGTTGGAGGATCCCGCTATCTGGCTCAGAGCCACTTACTTGCCGAAAGAATAGTGGTGAGATGAGTCGCAAGACCAGTACGAGCTTGCCGCTTCCCTCGCCAGCCCCACCACCGGACCCCAATACGTCGCCATCCAACCCCCGCAACACCAACCCCCTCCTTGAGCCCCTCCGAATTTTTCGCCATGATCCCCATCGCGATCACAAGCGCCGGTCCGCGATAGCCAGGTCCGCACTTTGCGGCCTCGCCGTGCAAGAGGACGACAACGATGCGGAAGTCCCGCCTGATCTGCCTCGTCATCAGCGCCTTGCTCGCAAGCCCGGCCTGGGCCGGCGGCTGCCAACTGGTGAAATACGGCACGTTTCCGGTGGAAATGCGCGACGGTCGCGCCACGACCATGGTGAAGATCAATGGGAACGATACGCGAGTGGCCCTCGATACCGGGGCTGTCTTCAATTTCATGTCGCGTGCCAACGCGTTGTCGCTGGGGCTCAAGTTGCGGGCCGCCCCGTTCGGTCTACGCATGAGCGGTGTGGGTGGCACTGCGGATGTCGAGTTCACCGAGGTGAAGTCATTCGGCATCCTTGATACCACGCTCAAGAATATCGGTTTCGTCGTCGGGGGAACGGATTCGGGCTTCGGCTTGCTCGGTGCCAATCTGCTCGATGTGGCCGATCTGGAAGTCGATCTGGCGCATGGCAAGTTGAGTCTGTTCAAGCCGGAAGACTGCAAGAAGGAAGCGCTGGCGTACTGGACCAAGGGTGGCAATTACAATGTGGCCGATATCGACCGGGCGGAGGGGCCGAACGATCGCCGCACTTTCCTCACGGTGACCATAAACGGGAAGAAGGTGCGGGCTCTGCTCGATTCGGGGGCTTATGCCACCGTGCTCAGCCGGCGTGCCGCCGAGCGCCTGGGCATCGACCTCGATGGGCCCGATGTCAAGATCGACCACAGCAGCATCGGCATCGGCGCCAGGCCGGTGAAGACATGGACGGTGCGCATCGACTCGTTCTCGGTCGGCACGGAAACCATCCAGCACAGCCAGATGCAGGTCTTTGACGGCAGCATGGGTAACGGCGGTACGGACATGCTGCTCGGCGTGGATTTTCTCCTTGCCCATCACATGTTCGTCGCCAACAGCCAGGGAAAAGTCTATTTCACCTACAACGGCGGGCGGGTGTTTACCTTGGCGAAAGCGCCGGAAGACAGCGCCAAACCCGATGCCGGCACCGCGGCAGACAGCGACAGCGCGAAGCCCACGACGGCGCCGGATTACGCCCTGCGTGGCGAGGCGGACCTGTCGCGCGGCGAGCCGAAGGCTGCCATTGCCGATCTGGACGTGGCGATTCACATGGCGCCCGACCAGGCCGCCTACTATCTTGCTCGCGCGCGGGCACATGCGGCGGACCAGCAACCCGAACTGGCGCGCGCCGATCTGGACAAGTCGCTGAGCCTGGACCCGAAGAACGCCGATGCCCTGGTGATGCGCGCCCAACTGCTCCTGGCGCACCAGGATCGCACTGGTGCGGCAGCCGACGTGAAGGCGGCAAGCGCCCTGGTGCGTGCCGGATCGACCCAGGCGCGCTCGCTTGCCGGGATGTATATCCGGCTCGATCAACCGGCTGCGGCACTGCCCATGCTCGACGACTGGATTCGGGTGCACAGGGATGACGCCATGCTGGGCGCAGCGCTCAACGAGCGTTGCTGGGCGCGCAGCCTGAGCAATCAGATGCTCGAAGATGCCCTGCATGATTGCCGCAAGGCGATCCGGCGCGATGGCACGAAGCCGGCTTACCTCGACAGTCTCGGCCTGGTGCAGTTGCGGCTGGGGCATTACGCCGAATCGATCAAGGCATACAAGCAGGCCCTCACGCAAAATCCGCGTTCCGCATGGTCGCGCTACGGCCTTGGACTGGCTGAAATCCGCAGTGGCCAGTCGGACGCAGGCCATGCCGATCTGGTGGCTGCGCGCGCGCTTGATCCCCGGATTTCGGCACGCACCGCCAGGTATGGCTTGACGGTGGTTGGACCTTAGTTCGCGGACAGCGACGATTCCGGCGACGTTTGCCGTCGTTCCCGCCGGCCCGCGACGTGTCCCATCGCAGGTTGAACGGGAACCCTGAAGTGATTGCATGGGCAAGTTCACCGCATCCGATACGACACGTTCGCTCGCCCCATCGAGGGTTGTCGGGGATGCATCTCGACCTGTGCCCGCATGCGGGGTGCGCCCGCTCAAGCGGGCACCGAAAACCCGTATAGTGCGGCGCAGGGGAAGCCGGCAAAGGCGTTGGTTGGCCCGTGCTGCTTTCGCGGGTCGAGTCTTGCCATACCGATTCCAAGGACTTTTGCCATGTGCCGATCCACCGCCAGGTTCATTGCCGTGTCATTACTGGTGCTCGCCTCCGCTAGCGCTTCGCGCTGGCTGGATGCCGCTGCCGCACCGGTGCCAACGGCTGCGGCCAACGCGACGAACGTCTTTCAGCACACCGCATCGTTGACTGGACTGTTGCCGCTGCATGTGGACACGCTTGCCGGCCGCATTCTGATCACGTTGCCGGCAGCCGGGCCTGACGAAGTTTCGGCGCGGTTTCTCTACAGCACGGCGTTGCGCACCGGCCTGGGTGCGGCGCCGACGTTTCTCGACCGGGGCCGGGTCGGCACGACGCAGCTGCTTGCATTCCGGCGCTACGGCAAGAAGATCGCCGCCGTATTCGAGAATCCGCGTTTCCGCGGCGCCGACAGCGCGGCGCCGACGAGTCCGGATTTCGTGACCTCGATCGTCTGGATGGGTGATATCGCGGCCACCCTGCCGGATGGAAGGATGGTGGTGGACCTGTCGGGTTTCCTGGTCACTGACACGCTCGGCATTGCCAATTCGCTGGACCAGAGCGGCGACACTTTTGGCGTGGGTGCAGGGCAGGGTGCCGGCAACGGGTTTGCACTCGATCCCAGATTGAGTGCGGCCGACCCCGCGTCGGTGAAACTGTTTCCGGACAACCTCGAAGTGGACGCCGTGCAGACCTACCGCTCGAAGTCGCCGGGCATGGAGGTCGCCAATATCGCGCCGAGTGCGGAACAGGTCAGCTTCACCGTGCATCACAGCTTCGTCCGTTTGCCGGCGCCGGGTTTCGTGCCGCGTCGGTTCGACCCGCGCATCGGTGGCTTTTCCACCCAGGTCGTGAGCTTCGGCACACCGCTGGGCGGCGACGTGGTACGCGACTACGCGAATCGCTTCCGGCTGGAGAAGGTCGACCCCGCGGCGCCCCGTTCGAAGGTGCGCAAGCCGATCGTGTTCTATGTGGATCGCAACGCACCGGAGCCGATTCGCTCGGCCCTGATCGAGGGTATCGGCTGGTGGAGCAAGGCGTTCGATGCCGCCGGCTACATCGACGCTTTCCAGGTGAAGGTTCTGCCCGCCGACATCGATCCGATGGACGTGCGCTACAACGTGGTGAACTGGGTCGATCGCGCCACGCGCGGCTGGTCGTACGGGCAGGAGATCGTCGACCCGCGCACCGGCGAGATCGTGAAGGGCATGGTGGTGATCGGTTCGCTGCGGGTGCGCCAGGACATCCAGATTTTCGAAGGGCTGGTCGGCGCCGCGCAGGTTGGCAAGGGCGGCCCGAATGACCCGGTGCAGGTTGCACTCGCACGGCTGCGCCAGCTCGGTGCGCACGAGGTGGGACATACGCTGGGCTTCGCGCACAATTTTGCCGCGAGCACCCAGCAGCGCGCCTCGGTGATGGACTATCCGCCACCGCGCATCGGCCTGGTCGACGGCCGCCCGGATCTCACCGGCGCCTACGCCAGCGGCATCGGCCGCTGGGACCGGGCCACCGTCGACTGGCTGTATGGCGAGCCAGCGCCGGGCAAGGATCCGCAAGCCGCCGCCGACGCCACCGCCAGCGCCGTGGTGGCCTCCGGTCTGCGTTATGTCGTGGATGACGATGCACGCGCGGACGATACCGCGCAGCCGTGGGCGTCACTCTGGGACGACGGCCCCGATCCGACGGCGGAACTGGTGCGATTGATGGGCGTGCGGCGTGCCGCGATCGACCACTTCGGGCTTTCCGCGTTGACGCCTGGCGAGCCGATGTCCGACCTGCCTCGGCGCTTCGTGCCGATCTGGCTGCTGCACCGCTACCAGATGGTGGCGGCGGCCAAGGCGATCGGCGGGGTCGAGCTGCGCTATGCGGTCAATGGCGGCGGCCACGAGTCGTCAGCCGTGGTGGCACCGCCGGTGCAGCGTGCGGCGCTCGACGCCGTCCTTGGTACCCTCGCTGCGGATCAACTGCGCGTTCCCGCCCGGTTGTTGCCGCTGCTGTCGGCGGCTCGCAACGGCAGTGCCAACCGCCAATACCAGATCGAATTGTTAGCCGGCTCGGACGGTACGGTTTTCGATCCACTGGTGGCCGCGGACAGCGCTGCCGAGCTGGCGCTGGATGCCTTGCTGGCACCCGCGCGACTGGCTCGGCTGGATGCGCAGCATGCGACCGATCCGAACGCGCTTGGCGTCGCGGAAGTGCTCGACCGTCTGCTGGCGAGCACGCTCCCCGATGACACCGATGCGCTGACGCGACGGATTGCGTACCGCACCGTGATCACGATGGCGCAGGCAGCCCACAACGCCGCGACCACGCCCGGGGTGGCTGCGCTGCTGGATCAACGTGTGCATGAGACGGCGCTTGCGCTGGCCCGGCGCCATGGCAGTGCCGCGGACCGCGCGTGGGGTGCGAGCCTGTCGCGTCAGTTGCTCGATCCGCAGCAACGCGACAAGCTGCTGAGCACTCACGCACGAACCGTCGACGTTCCGCCAGGTGCTCCGATCGGCGGCGAGAGTGACTGGATGACGATGCCAGGCGAGCGCCAGGGCCACTCGGCAGGGGGACGGTAATCAAGCTGCTGGCCATGGCGGCAAGCCATCGGCATGCAGCTGGCCGTCGATCACCGCCAGGATATAGTCGCGGAAAGGCCGTGGGCATCGCGTTCATCGTCGCTGAAAACGCCGTTCATCAAATACGGGGTCGACGAAGGCCGCCGCGGTGCCTGCGCTGTCCATGCAGCTTCGCCCGACCTCCGGATTGAGTCGTGTTGCCGCCCTGGGCGGTAAGGTGGCCAAGCCCACGCAGCTTGCCGCCTCCATGGCAGGGGCTGACCGGCCACGATGCATGCTCGTCCCGGCATGGTCAGCCAGCTGATGGTTCGCTTTGCGCGATCGTGGACACGGCACCGCTTTCTTGCACCGGGCTCATGCTGTCCATTTTTGTTGGTGGGAAACACATGCTCCTTCGCGGGGAGGTCGTTGTATTTCACGAAGCGATCCTGCCTTGGACAAATGCGTTTGTGTGCAGGGGAACGGCGGGGACCAGCCGTGACAATTTCGAACCACGAGTGGCCTCTTGTGCCATACGCAACGGTTGCATCGGCAGGATGATCTGTCCCGGCGGCGAGAAATCCGGAATGAACGTGGCAGGGACGTCATCCAGATATACACCGTATTGACAGAAACAGCCTAGGCAGATATATTGTGATCGTCATCGAGGAGACGATCATGAAAAGCAAGGGATCCAGCGTCATGGCGCAGCTATCCACCGGCGAGCTCGGTTTCATGGTCAGCGGGGTACGCAACGCCATCTGGAGCGCGATAGAGCGCGAGCTGCAACCACTTGACATTACTGCCGCCCAGTTCGTGGTGTTCAACAGCATCGCCAAGGGCCGCGGCAGCACGATCGGCGACTTGTGCCGGGTGCTCGGCTACGACTCCGGCGCCATGACCCGGCTGCTGGACCGGATCGAGAAGAAAGGCCTGATCCGCCGCGTAGCCAACCCGGACGACCGGCGCAGCTATCTGATCGAGTTGACCGAACAAAGCGCGGCCCTGGTGCCGAAGGCACAGCGCCTCGTACAGGCCGTTTTCGGCGAACTGTTGCGGGGCTTCGACGAGCGCGAGGCGGTCGCGTTGAAGGCGTCGCTGGAAAAGATCCTGGAAAACGCCGCACGCACCACTTGATGCTTTTGTCGCGAAATATATCTGCCTGGGCTGTTTTATCACATGGGATATTGAGGGCTGCCAACATGTCGCTGCACTTGTCGAAACCCGCCTCATCGCCGCGGCTGGCGCTGCTATTGCTGGCAACCTCGCTGGCCGGGTGCGCCAGCATGCGCGGCTTGCACACGCACGCCACGGCGATCGATCCGGGCAAAGTGGAAGCCAGCCAGAGTCTGTCGAACGTCATGCTCTCTCCGGCCGCCTGGCCGCAGGACGCGTGGTGGACGAGCCTCGGTGATCCCCAGCTCGACCGGATGATCAACGATGCTCTGACCGGGCAGCCCGGTCTGCGCATCGCCGAAGCACGGGTGCGCCAGGCACAGGCCGTGGCTGATGTGGTCGGTGCCTCGCTTTATCCGCAGGCGAACGCCAGCCTGCACAGCACACGCCAGCGTTTCAGCGAGGACGGCACCGTGGCGCCGCCGATCGCCGGTAGCTGGCGGACCATCAACGACCTGTCGCTGGGGGTGAGCTACGAGCTCGACTTCTGGGGCAAAAACCGTGCGGCGGTGAACGCAGCCATTGGTCGCGCCCATGCGTCGGAGGTGGACTTGCAGGCGGCGCGGCTGATGCTGACCACGGCGCTGGCACGCACTTATCTGCGGCTGGACCTGGCGTATGCACAACGCGACCTGGCACAGGACACGCTGAAGCAGCGCGAGCAGACGCTGGAGCTGACCCGCAAGCGGGTCACGGCGCAAATCGACTCGCAGCTGGAACTGACCCAGGCCGAGGCCGCGTTGCCGGCCACGCGCGAGCGCATCGCCGCGATCGGTGAATCCATCGCGCTGATCAACAACCAGCTCGCCGCGCTGCAAGGCAAGGGGCCGGATGCCGGATCAGGTATCGACCGTCCCCAACTGGCCAACGTGGCCGCCGTGACCTTGCCGAGCAATCTGCCGGCCGAGCTGATTGGCCGTCGTCCCGACGTGGTCGCCGATCGCTGGCGAGTCGAGGCAGCGAGCCAGGACATCAAGGTCGCCAAGGCACGGTTCTATCCGAACATCAGCCTGAACGGCCTGGTGGGTTTGCAGAGTCTGGGTTTCGGCAATTTCCTCGACACCGGCAGCCGCGTGCTCGGCATCGGCCCGGCAGTTTCGCTGCCCATCTTCGACGGTGGCCGCTTGCGTGGCAACCTGCGCGTGCAGCAAGCCGGCTACGACGCGGCCGTGGAGCACTACAACGCCACCGTGCTCGCGGCGGTGCACGACGTGGTCGATCAGCTGGTCTCGTTGCAATGGTTGCAGAAGCAGGCGCATGAACAGGACGAGGCCCTGCGGCTGACCGAGCACGCCTACGCGCTGGCCCAGGCGCGCTATCGCAGCGGGCTGGCGAACTATCTGCAGGTGCTGTCGGCCGAGGGCCAGGTGCTGGCACAAAAGCAGCAGGTGATCCAGTCGCAGTCGCGCAAGCGCGAATTGCGGCTGAACCTGATTCGCGCGCTCGGCGGCGGCTATGAGCCCACCGCCGCCCCTGTCGGCACCTCCATTGCGCATGCCCAATCCCGAGGGAGCAAGTCATGAACACCGATGCAAACACGCCGCAAGCCGACGCCGCACCCGCAGTCGCGCCACCACCGACGCCAACGCCGCGCTCACGTCCGGGCCAGTGGCTTGGCATCGCCGTGGTGGTGATTGCGGTGATCGGTGCAGCACTGTGGTGGATGGTCGCAGGCCAGTATCGCGAGACCACCGAGGATGCGTATGTCGACGGCAACGTGGTGGCGGTGACCGCGCAGGTCAGTGGCGTGGTGACGGAAATCGGCGCGGACGACACTGACTTCGTGAAGGCGGGCAGCGACGTGGTCAAGCTCGATGACACCGATGCCAGGTTGGCGCTGGCGCGTGCCGAGGCGCAGCTGGCGCGCAGCGTGCGCATGGTACGCGCGCAATACGCCAACGTGGGCCAGACCCGCGCCAACGTGCAACTGCGCGAGGTCGAGCTGTCCAAGGCGCGAGCCGACCTTGCTCGCCGGCATGAGCTGCTCGCCAGTGGCGCGATTTCCGGCGAGGAAGTGAAGCATGCCGAGGACGCCGTGCGCGCCGCCACCGCCGCGCTGGGCGTGGCCACCCAGCAGGTGGCCGGCAGCAGCGCATTGATCGGCCGCACCACGATCGCCGCCAATCCGGACGTGCTCGCGGCGGCCTCGCAGGTGCGTGATGCGTGGATTGCCGTCTATCGCACCGACGTGCCCGCGCCGGTCAGCGGCATGGTGACCAAGCGCAACGTGCAGCTCGGTCAGAAAATCAATCCGGGTGTGTCGCTGATGTCGGTGGTGCCACTGGATCACCTGTGGGTGAATGCGAATTTCAAGGAGTCCCAGTTGCGCCATATCCGCATCGGCCAGAACGTCGACCTGGTGGCGGA
>JBDTEG010000143.1:0-16189 GCA_039922695.1 Rhodanobacter sp.
GTCAGTCTGGCCCTGGCGAGTCTGTCCCTTTCGGCGCAAACCGATCTGCCCGAGGTCAAGGTCACGGCGCCAGCGTATTCGTCGTATCACGGCGGCTACCTGATCTCCGGCGACTTCAAGGTCGACCCGCGCATGCCGTCGGTGGTGTTCCCGGCGCAGGCGTTGGTGAAGGACGACATCCTCAGCATCGAACCGGTGCATCTGCAGGATGACGAATATCTGGTGCTGCAGGAATGCGCTGCGGCCGACTGCCACCTCGCTTCCGTAGTCCGCGTCTGGGATGCCAGCGATATCGGTGGCGACGACGCGCGATACGATCGGGTCTGGATCACTCACGAAAACAAGTATTTCATCTGGCTCAAGCGCCTGCCGGAAGTCTCCGGTGACAGCTGCGGACAGGGCTCGCTCATGTTCGATCCCAGGGCAACCAGGTGCGGCAGCCATTTCACCAGCTTCGAGCAGTTCAGTCCGCCGCTGGTGTTGGTACCTGACGGCGACCTGGCCGCCTTTCATCAGGTCGCGCTCAAGAAAGCCATGCAGGCCGACCCCGTGCAGGTGGCGCAGCAGAGGCATGAACACTCCACCTATGTCGTGATCTACCAGGGTGGCAGCACGGTGCGCATCCGTCGCATGCACTCGGCGCGTCGCAAGTAGCGCAAGTGGTGACAGGACAAAGCAGCGAACAAGACAGAAACCCGGACCGGAGTCGACTGTACTGGGGCTGCCCTTCGATCCTCGTTACTCGTCGTGCCACGGGGATCAACACCGATGTTTGGCAGATGTCTGGCGGCGCGGCTTCTGGTTAGGTCCCTGCCCGAGATTGCCCATGCGTCCGCAGGTGGGACCGACCCGTCGGCCAGGAACGAATCAGCATGTTACCGGTGCAGGCGGATGCCAGTCGCGTCGAGTACTCAATGCAAGTCGACGTCTGCCACCTTGTCCTTGTAATCCTCCTTCGGATCCATGCCCAGCAACATTTTCGCACCCGCGACCATGCTTGACGCGTTCTCCCATATCTCCGCGTTTTCGGGGTCGAGCCGCAGCAGGGCGAGCTTCGGGTCAGTCTTGCCGCCTTCATACCAGGCGGCTACGAACCGGTTCCATAGCCGATCCACATTGGCGCGATCGGTGTCGAGATTCAAGCTGCCGTGAATGGTGGCGAACAAGTCGTGGCCTTTGGCCGTGAAGGTGGCCATGGCGCGTCGATTCTGACCCAGCAACCGCACCAGGCCATTGTCCTTCGAAGTAAAAAACCACAGCGGCCCGTGCTCCCCTTCGACCTGCGCCGTCATGGGTCGGGCGTGCCCGTCCTCCACACCATCGATGCCCAGCATGATGGTGCGATCCGAGTCGATACCCTTCCACATCTTGGCTTTCAGTTCTTCAGGCGTGCTCATCGGTCTTTCTCCAGAGGGGACAGGCGCGAATGCGGCTGTAGAAACATGAGGCTAAGGATCTGGTGGTCTATCGGCCGTGAAGGGCGGCTGCATCAATTCATCAAGGACGAACGTCCGGGACGGACTGGCAGGTCGAAACCATTCGCCGTTGCGGACTTGCTTGTGGCGCATTCCGCACAGCTCGCCCAGGTCGCCCGCGATTGTGAAGATCTACCATCACCTTCACCTCTCATGGCGCGGCTGTGCCTTGACGCTCAGAAGCCCTGCTCCGCCTGGTTGGCCAATGCCGACTCAACGAGGGGACGCCTACTCGCAGCTCTCTGCCTTCAGGCGAACGAGGTTTTCCCAGCGTCCGGCCTTTTCCGGTATTGAAAGCTCGCCACGCGCTTTGCATTGCAGATTGACATTTATCTATTTTCGCAGTCGCTTCAGATTGCTGCGCACGGTCTTCCGGTAGGGTGCCATGCCGGCGCCGAGCGCTTTGGTCATTGCGCGCTGGGCCTGGGTAGAGCTCGGGACCCGCCCTCCGAACAGCGACGTGAAGAACATCGACTGGCAGGACGCCGCTGCGCTGAACGCCATGCCGGTCAGCGACGCGGCCGAGGCCTCCACCTTTTCCTCCACCATGCGTTTCATCTCGCGATCCTGCCTGGCGGACGGATGGGCTCCGGCAGCAGCCATCGCCGTAGTGCGTCTGGCGATGACGGTCGCCGAGCCTTGCATCAGTTCCATGGAGCCCTTTGCCAGATCGAACCAGGCTCCGGCGAGCGAATTCCGGGTGTTTCTCATGAGCGCGGCCACATCAGGTCGCAGACGAGTCCTTTGATCCGCGCGGGCTCCTCCACGCATGCGGGCGGGAACCGGTACTCACGGCTGGTCTTCTCGAACGTGTTCATCAGCTTCCTGGTTTGCCTGAAGAGTAGGTGGAGCGTGCGGGGTTTGGCATGAAATGCACGTGCAGTGATTGCGACGCTTGCCCGGCGCAGCTGCTGATGACGAACTGATGTGTAGCAAGGGGCGGTTCACCTTGTTCCGGTGTTGCGCCTGGTTCCGCTGCGCCATTCAACGGGCAAAAGCTGCGGGTCAGACCCGCGCATTATCTGGCTATCGCCAGTGCTTTTCCGGAGTGATGGACGACCGCCGGCTCGCCGGGGTGATGGTCGTGCTGTGTAACCGAATACATCGTGTTGTCGGCGTTGGTTCCCATTTCGTGGACACCCTTGACGGTGCCGTGGCCTATGGCGCTGCGATAGTGCCACGTGACCTTTGTGCCCACTGGTATCGTTTTGAAGCTGGTCTTTTTCCTGTCTGCCATGGCGTTTCTCCTGCTGATGTCGTTGGTGTGCGGGACATGCTCCGGAAGTCCGGACGATTGACGCCTTCATGCATGCAGCGCCTCTTCGTACGTGCCGCTCTATCGAAGGGTCACGCAGAGATACGTGCACGCAAGTTTGAATGCGTTGATCACCGCGAGGTTGGAACTCTCTGGAAAAATGACGATGGCTTGATGCTACGCACTTTGCGCGTTCGCGACACTGACGCCGGTCAGGTGACCAGCGAACTGCCGAGCGGCAGAAGCAGATTCATGAGCCTGCGTGGCGGCAAATGACCGCAATGCTGACAAACGGGATGAAACTGAGCGAGCGCATGACGGCCGGCTTGTGATATTCACGAAGCTTGGGAGTGGTCGCTCGCACCATGCACGCTTCTGCGGTTCACCGGTCAATTCATCCAGAGGGTGTCACATGGGCAAGGGCAGGCTGGAAGCGTTCAGCGACGGTGTCATCGCGATCATCATCACGATCATGGTGCTGGAACTGAAGGTGCCGACCGGACACGATCTGGCGGGTTTGTTGCCACTGGTGCCGGTGATGCTCAGCTACGTGCTCAGCTTCATCTACGTCGGCATCTACTGGAACAACCATCACCACATGCTGTTTACTGCCCATCGGGTATCCGGTTCCGTGTTGTGGGCCAACCTGCATCTGCTGTTCTGGCTGTCGTTGTTCCCGTTCACGACCTCCTGGATGGGGGAGAGCTATCGCGCTGTGCTGCCGACCGTAGCGTACGGCGTGGTTTTGTTGATGGCGGCGATCGCCTACTGGGTTCTCCAGCAAGCCCTTATCGCCGTGGATGGTTCCGATTCGGTATTGGGGAGGGCGATCGGCTCGGACTGGAAGGGCAGGATTTCCCCGGCGCTTTACCTGGCCGGCATCGTGCTGGCGTTTTGGCGACCTTGGTCGGCGCAGCTGCTTTATGTGCTGGCGGCGTTGCTGTGGCTGGTTCCAGACCGGCGCCTCGAGGAAGCGATACATCGTTGATCGGTTGGCATGGCTCGGCCACTGTGGCACCTTCTCTGATGCTCTGCGAGCATGGGGCCGAGCGCGGAACAATCGAGCGCACTCGACCCTTCGCTCTTTTCGTTTGCGCCGATAACGGAACGGAAGAATTTTTGCTGTGGGGCCGAGGGCTGATGCCAACCACCACCCCCTCACCTCGCATCCAACAATGGTCGACGGCATGATCAGGGATGGCAGCTTCTTGATCACCGGTATCTGGAATCGTCTGCCGCAACGCTGGCGCGTCGTTTACGGGCACGAATCCTGCGTCAGGTAAGCGCCTGGTGCTACCCGGCGGAGCTAGTGCTGCCGCAATAAAGCGTGCTCGAACAGGGCACGGACTAGACGCGGTGTGGCAACTTCCAGTCCGGCCGGATGAAGTGACATGTGTAGCCGCTTGGGTAGTGTTGCAGGTAATCCTGGTGCTCGGATTCGGCCTCCCAGAAGTCACCGGCCGCAGCGAGTTCCGTCACTACCTTGCCGGGCCAAAGACCGGAGGCGTCCACGTCAGCGATGGTGTCCTCGGCCACCTGCTTCTGCCCTTCGCTGGTGTAAAAAATGGCCGAGCGGTAGCTGGCACCGCGATCATTGCCCTGCCGGTTCGGCGTGCTTGGGTCGTGGATCTGGAAGAAGAACTCCAGCAGCGTGCGATAGCTGGTGCGCTGGGGGTCGAAGGTGATCTCGATCGCTTCGGCGTGGCTTCCGTGATGGCGATAGGTGGCGTTGGGCACGTCGCCGCCGGAATAACCCACACGAGTGGAGAGCACGCCCGGTTGCTGGCGAACAAGGTCCTGCATGCCCCAGAAGCAGCCGCCGGCAAGGATGGCGCGTTCGCTGGTATCGCTCATGATGCGGACTCCTGGCGATCGGCGTCGAACAGTGGGCAGTACTCGCCGTAACCCTCGCTCTCGAGCTGGTCGGCGGGAATGAATCGCAAAGAGGCGGAATTGATGCAGTAGCGTAGGCCGCCGCTTTCGCGCGGACCGTCCGGGAAGACGTGGCCGAGATGGCTGTCGCCGTTGCGTGAGCGTACCTCGGTGCGAGTCATCCCGTGGCTGCTGTCGCGATGCTCGATCACATGCTCGTTTTGCAGCGGTCGGGTAAAGCTGGGCCAGCCGCAGCTGCTCTGGAACTTGTCGAGCGAGGTGAACAGCGGCTCGCCGGAGACAATGTCCACGTACAGACCGGCCGCCTCGTTCGCATTGTAGAGATTGTCGAAGGGTCGTTCGGTAGCGGCTTCCTGGGTGACGCGGTATTGCTCGGGAGTGAGCCGCGCGAGGGCTTCCTGGGTCTTGCTGTAATCGGACATGGTGGTCTCCGGGGAGATGGTGGGAAGCGCTTGCCCAGTGTCTCGGGCAACGCGACATACATGGGGTTCGCTGGTGCTGACCCAAGGTTACCTGCGAGCATGCTCGTGCCCCGGTCTCACCGGGTCCAGGTCGCGCCGATCTGCCCTTGAATCGCCATGAATCGTGCCTTGATTTGCCCGCGTCTGCGGGCATTGTTCCACGACAACTTTCCTCGAGGTAGCTGCATGAATCGTCGAAACCTGCTCAAGGGTGGCCTGTTCGGGGCCTCTGCACTCTTCCTGCATCCGCTGGTATCGTCTGCTGCAGGCGTTCCGGACGCTGAGGCCAGACTGGCGGCGTTGCAACGCCGTCACGGCGGGCGCCTCGGCGTGGCCATGCTCGACACTGGCACGGGTCAGCGCATCGCTCAGCATGGCGATCATCGATTCCTGATGTGCAGCACATTCAAAGTGCTGGCGGTGGCGGCGGTGCTGGCGCGGGTCGACTTGGGCAAGGAGAAGCTGGATCGCCGTATCGTGTTTGGCTCGCAGGTCCTGCTGAACTATGCGCCGGCCACGCGCCAACACGTGGGCGCGCCGGGCATGACCATCGCGGCGCTGTGCGAGGCGGCGATCACGCTGAGCGACAACACCGCCGCCAATCTGCTGCTGGCCAGTCTCGGCGGGCCAGCCGCGGTCACGCGTTTCGTGCGCGGCCTGGGCGATCCAGTGACTCGCCTCGATCGCATCGAGCCTGCACTCAACGAAGGCAGCCCTGGTGATCGACGCGATACCACCACGCCAAACGCGATGCTGGATACCTTGCAGCGGCTGTTGCTTGGACAGGTGTTGACGATCGCCTCGCGCCATCTGTTGGTCGCCTGGATGCGTGCATGCACCACGGGCACCGACAAACTGCGGGCCGGGGTACCCAGCAGTTGGCGGGCGGGCGACAAGACTGGCAGCGGCGCACATGGCGAAAGCAATGACGTGGCGATCTTCTGGCCGCCGCAGCACAAGCCAGTGCTGGTCACGGCGTACTACGCGGGTTCGTCGGCGGACAGCAAGCAACGCAGCGCGGTGCTGACCGAAGTCGGGCGTATCACCGCCTCGCTCTGATCAGTTCGCAATCAACGGTTCGGACGCGAGGGCGAAGGCCAGGCCGTCGCTGCACGAGGCGTCGATTTTCAGGCTGAGCAGTGAATCGGCACGGGTCCGACCAAGGGTCAGCGCCGCCACCGGCTTTCCGGCTCTCGCGGCAGCTTGCACGAAGCGATAGCCCGAATAGACCATCAGCGAGGAGCCGACTACCAGCACCGCATCGGCTTTCCGCCAGGCTTGCGTGGCTGCATCGACCCGTTCGCGCGGCACGCCCTCGCCGAAGAACACCACGTCGGGCTTCACGATGCCGCCGCAGTGCGGGCACGGTGGCACCTCGAAACGGCTGAAGTCCTGGCCTTCCAGGTCCGCATCGCCATCGGGCGCGGCGGCAGCGTCGAGTTGCTGCCAGGACGGGTCGCGCTCGATCAGCAGTTGCTGGAAGGCGTCGCGGGACAAGCGCCAGTCGCAGCCCATGCAACGCACTTCATCGAGCCGGCCATGCAGGTCGATCACGCGCTCGCTGCCTGCGCGCTGGTGCAGACGATCGACATTCTGGGTGACCAGCAGGTCGATCTGCCCGTCATGTTCCAACTGTGCCAGGGCGTAATGCGCTGTGTTTGGCAACGCGTGGCCGAAACGCGGCCAGCCGATCATGCTGCGCGCCCAGTAGCGCTGGCGCGTGGCGAGTTCGTGCATGAACGCTTGCAGCGTCACCGGCGGTGAGCGCTTCCATTCTCCCTCACGGTCCCGATAGTCCGGGATGCCGGACTCGGTACTGCAGCCCGCGCCGGTCAGCACGAACAGCCGAGGATGGGATTCGATGAAGTGCTGCAGCGGCGTCATGAATGGCAGGCAGGTCGACGTTCCGGGAGGCCTATCGCCCGAGCATAGCCCCCTACCCTGGCGGCCCCGCGGCGGGAGACGGTGGCTACTACCGTAGTCGGGTCAGGCTGCCTCCGCCTCCGCCTCCGCCGTTGCCTTTGCAGGCAACGGGCTGCGGATGATGTGGTCGAACGCGCTCAGTGCCGCGGTGGAGCCCGCACCCATGGCGACGACGATCTGCTTGTACGGCACGGTGGTAGCGTCGCCGGCGGCGAACACGCCCGGTAGCGAGGTTTGGCCACGGTCGTCGATCACGATCTCGCCGCGCGGCGAAAGTTCGATGGTGCCCTTCAGCCATTCCGTGTTTGGCAGCAGTCCGATCTGCACGAAGATACCTTCCAGCTCGATGCTGTGCATGACGCCATCGACGCGATCCTTGTAAACCAGAGCGTTCACCCGCTGGCCATCGCCCAGCACCTCGGTGCTCAGCGCGCTGACGATGATGTCGACGTTCGGCAGGCTGCGCAGCTTGCGTTGCAGGACTTCGTCGGCGCGCAGCTTGCCGTCGAATTCGAGCAGGGTGACATGGGCCACGATCCCGGCCAGATCGATCGCCGCCTCGACCCCGGAGTTGCCGCCGCCGATCACCGCCACGCGCTTGCCCTTGAACAGCGGACCGTCACAATGCGGGCAGTACGCCACCCCCTTGTTGCGGTATTCGTTTTCGCCGGGTACGCCCATCTGGCGCCAGCGTGCGCCGGTGGAGAGGATCACTGTTTTCGATCTCAACGTGGCGCCGTTGGCCAGGTTGACCTGGACCAGGCCGCCGGTGGCGTCGCTGGCGGGCACCAGTTTTTCGGCGCGCTGCAGATTCATCACGTCCACGTCGTACTCGTGTACGTGTTGCTCGAGTGCGGCAGCGAGCTTGGGGCCTTCGGTATACGTCACCGAAATGAAGTTCTCGATACCCATCGTGTCCAGCACCTGGCCGCCGAAGCGCTCGGCGGCAATGCCGGTACGGATGCCCTTGCGTGCGGCATATATCGCCGCCGCGGCGCCAGCGGGGCCACCGCCCACGACCAGTACGTCGAAAGCTTCTTTGGCATTGATCTTTTCTGCTTCGCGGGCGTTGGCGCCGGTGTCAAGTTTGGCCACGATCTGTTCGAGGCTCATGCGGCCCTGGTCGAACACTTCGCCGTTCAAGTAGACGGTCGGTACCGACATCACCTGGCGTGATTCGACCTCGTCCTGGTACAGCGCGCCGTCTATGGCCACGTGCCGGATACGCGGGTTGAGCACGCTCATCAGGTTCAGCGCCTGCACCACGTCGGGGCAGTTCTGGCAGGACAGCGAGAAGTAGGTTTCGAAGCGGAAGTCGCCGTCGAGGTTGCGCACCTGTTCGATCGTATCGGTTGCCGCCTTGGATGGGTGGCCGCCCACCTGCAGCAGCGCCAGCACCAGGGAAGTGAACTCGTGACCCATCGGGATGCCCGCGAAGCGCACGCCAACGTCGGTGCCGACACGGTTGATCGCGAACGAAGGCTTGCGCGCGTCGCTGTCGTCGCGGCGAAGGCTGATCTTGTCCGACAATGCGGCAATCTCGTGCAGCAGCTCGTCCAGTTCCTGCGACTTCGCGCCATCATCCAGCGTGGCGACCAGTTCGATCGGCTGGGTCAGCTTTTCCAGATAGGACTGCAACTGCGACTTGAGGGTTTCGTCGAGCATGGCGACCACTCCGGGAGGGGGTGCGGGGAGATACGGAACATGAGGGTGGGAGGCTTGTGGCAGCGGCCGGCGTCATGGGGAGGGCGGCCAGCACGGGAGGGAGTGCGGGCCGGACACCGACCGCTGGCACAAGCTTCCTGAAGACCCGGGCGCGGCAGCGCCCGGGTCAGTACAGCGTGAAGCACGGCTCTTCAGATCTTGCCGACCAGATCCAGCGACGGAGCGAGGGTCTTCTCACCTTCCTTCCACTTGGCCGGGCAAACTTCGTTCGGGTGCGCGGCCACATACTGTGCGGCCTTGACCTTGCGCAGCAGCTCGCTGGCGTCGCGGCCAATGCCGCCGGCGTTGAGCTCGATGATCTGGATCTTGCCGTCCGGATCGATCACGAAGGTGCCGCGGTCGGCAATGCCGTCTGCCTCGATCAGCACCTCGAAGTTCCGCGAGATGGCATGGGTCGGATCGCCGATCATCGTGTAGTTGATCTTCTTGACTGCGTCCGAGGTGTCGTGCCAGGCCTTGTGCGCGAAATGCGTGTCGGTCGAGACGCTGTAGATTTCCACACCCAGCTTCTGGAACGCGGCGTAGTTGTCGGCCAGGTCCTCGAGCTCGGTCGGGCAGACGAAGGTGAAGTCGGCCGGGTAAAAGAAGACGACGGACCACTTGCCCTTCAGGTCGGCGTCGGAGACTTCGATGAACTTGCCGCTCTTGAGGGCCTGGGCCTTGAACGGTTTTACTTCGGTGTTGATCAGGGACATCTTGATTTGCTCCCGCGGTGGTTGAAGGATGAAAGGATGCTACGGCTCGGCAAGCGATATATCCAATTGATTATTGGCATCGCTTCGATTGACTGTGACTATCCACGTAATGTTCGCACGAGCCGGCTTCAAGTGCCGTGAACGGGACGGACCAACCGAGGCTACGGCGGCGCCGCCAGCCGGTCGCGCAACTGATGGTCGACCACCGCGGCGACGACGATGTCACTGCCCACGTTCACCGTGGTGCGCAGCATGTCCAGAATGCGGTCGACGCCGATGATGATGCCGATGCCCTCGGGCGGTACGCCGAAGGTAGCCAGCAGGCCCGCGATCAAGGGCAGGGAGCCGCCCGGGATACCCGCTACCGCCACCGCGCTGAGCACGGCCAGCAACATCAGCATGGCCTGGTGGACCAGGGTCAACTCGACGCCGAAGGCCTGTGCCACGAAAAGCACCACACAACCCTCGAACAGGGCGGTGCCGCTCATGTTCATGGTGGCGCCAAGCGGCAGCACGAAGCCGGCCGTGCTGGGTGAAAGCTTCAGGTCGTCGTGCGCCGTGGCCAGCGCAGCGGGCAGGGTGGCACTGCTGGAACTGGTCGAGAACGCGGTGATCAGCAACGGCCGCACTTTCCGGAAAAACGCCATCGGCGACTGGTGGGCCAGAAAGCGCAGCCACAGGGACATCGTTCCAAACAGGTGCAGCATCAGCGCGACCGCGCAGCCAATGACGAATACCGACAGGGTCAGCAGGATGTCCAGTCCGACCTTCACGATCACGCTGTAGATCAACGCGGGCACCGCATAGGGCGCCAGGCGCAGGGCGAAGCCGACGATGCCTGTCATCAGCTCGCTGATCATGTCCAGGCCACCTTGAAGCTTGAGGCGTTTCTCTTCGGGCAATCTGGTTGCCGCGGCACCGACCAGGATCGCGAACAGGATCAAGGGCAGCACATCGCCCAGCGCACCACGGCTGTTGCCTATGAAGGCGCCAAACAGGTTGCGCGGCATGAACATCTCGACCACGGTGGCAAAGCTCATGCCCGGCTGACTGGCCTTGGTGTCGACCGCCTGCATCGCGCTGCCGCCATATTCCTGCATCAACAGTTGCTGTGCATCCGCGGCCAGGTGATGGCCTGGCTGCAGCAGGTTCATCATCAACAGGCCCAGCACCACCGCGATCAGCATGTTGGCGAAAAACAGGCCGAAGGTGCGCCCGGCGAGCGGGCCTAGCTTTCCCAGATCCCCCAGTTGTGCAACGCCGGAAGCAAGCGAGGAGAACACCAGCGGGATCACCACGAAGAACAGCATGCGCAGGAAGATCTGTCCGAACGGGTCGAGTGCGGCGACCGAGACCTTGCGCATCACGTCCAGCACCGGCGGGAAGATTTCGCCGATGCCGAGAGTGATCAGAGCGGCGACCACGCCGATGGCGAGACCCCAGAGGATGCGTGTGGCCAGAGGCGTGGATTTGCTCATGGGTCGAATGTACGTGGCCCTTGGCGGTTCGTCACCCCCAGCGCGCCGGTGGAATGTTCGCGATGCGCTAAAATGCACATTTTATGCGGAGCTGTCATGACCCACTCAGCATCCCCCGGCGCGCGCTTCCGCCTGGCCGTTTCCGAGGAACAACCGTTGCAAGTCGTGGGCGCGATCACCGCATACGCGGCGCGGATGGCGCAGCGCACCGGCTTCAAGGCGATCTACCTGTCCGGCGGCGGGGTGGCAGCCAACTCGCTGGGCATGCCGGATCTGGGCATCAGCTCGATGGAAGACGTGCTCACCGACGTCCGTCGCATCACCGATGTCTGCGACCTGCCGCTGCTGGTGGACGTGGATACGGGTTGGGGCGGCGCGTTCAACATCGCCCGCACGGTGCGCTCGCTGATCAAGGCTGGTGCGGGCGCATTGCATATCGAAGACCAGCTGGCCGCCAAACGGTGCGGTCATCGACCGGGCAAGGCGATCGTGTCGAAGGGCGAAATGGCCGACCGGGTCAAGGCAGCGGTGGACGCGCGTACCGACGAGCAGTTCGTGCTCATGGCACGTACCGATTCGATCGCCGTGGAAGGCCTGGAATCGGCGATCGAACGCGCGCAGGTCTGCGTCGAGGCGGGGGCGGACATGATCTTCCCCGAGGCGATCTACACGCTGGAGCAGTACCGCCAGTTCAAGGCGGCAGTGCAGGTACCGATCCTGGCCAACATCACCGAGTTCGGCATGACTCCGCTGTTCACCCGCGAAGAGCTGGCCGGCGCGAACGTCGACATCATCCTGTATTGCTGCGGCGCCTATCGGGCGATGAACAAGGCGGCCTTGAATTTCTATGAAACCGTGCGTCGTGACGGCACCCAGCAAGCAGCCGTGTCCACCATGCAGACGCGCGAGGAGCTGTACGACTTTCTCGACTATCACGCCTACGAGCACAAGCTGGATGAGCTGTTTGGCGGCGGCACGCCGGACTGACGTGTTTTTGTTGACGAAACTTTCTCGATCGAGGTTCCCACGATGAGCGAAACAAACGCATCCCTGCCCAAACCCAAGAAGTCGGTCGCCCTCTCCGGCGTGGCCGCCGGCAACACCGCACTGTGCACGGTCGGTCGCAGCGGCAATGACCTGCACTACCGCGGCTACGACATCCATGACCTGGCCGCGAAAGGCTGTTTCGAGGAGGTCGCCTACTTGCTGGTGCACGGCGTGCTGCCGACCTGGACCGAGCTGCAGAACTACAAGGCCCGACTCAAGCGCCTGCGCGGCCTGCCGGCACCGGTGAAGGCGGCCATGGAACTGCTCCCCGCCGCCACGCACCCGATGGATGTGCTGCGCACCGGCTGCTCGGTACTCGGTACCGTGTGTCCGGAAAGGCCCGACCACAGCAGCACGGGCGCGCAGGAGATCGCCGATCGCCTGATGGCCTGCTTCGGTTCCATGCTGCTGTACTGGTATCACTTCAGCCACAACGGCAAGCGCATCAAGACCGAGACGGAGGACGACTCGATCGCCGCGCATTTCCTGCACCTGCTGCATGGCAAGCCGCCCAGCGAGCTGCACGCCAATGCCTTGGACAAGTCGCTGATCTTGTATGCCGAGCATGAGTTCAATGCCTCGACCTTTGCCGCGCGCGTCATCGCCGGGACCGGCTCGGACATGTATTCGGCGATTACGGGGGCGATCGGGGCGCTGCGTGGTCCCAAGCACGGGGGTGCCAACGAAGTGGCGATGGAAATCATTTCCCGCTACCGCAGTGCCGACGCCGCCGAAGCGGACATCCGCGCCCGCGTCGAGCGCAAGGAAATCATCATCGGCTTCGGCCACCCCGTCTACACGGTGTCCGACCCGCGCAACGAGATCATCAAGGAGATCTCGCGCAAGCTCTGCGCCGAAGGCGGCAACCCGACCCTGTTCGAGGTCTCCGAGCGGATCGAGCAGGTGATGGCCCAGGTCAAGAAGATGTTCCCCAACCTCGACTGGTACTCCGCCAGCACCTATCACATGCTGGGCGTGCCCACCGCGATGTTCACGCCGTTGTTCGTGATCTCGCGCACCGCCGGCTGGAGTGCCCACGTGATCGAGCAGCGCCAAGACGGCAAGATCATTCGCCCCAGCGCCAACTACACCGGCCCGGAGGATCTGACTTACGTGCCGATCGACAAGCGCTGAGTCGTCTTGCCGGAGGAGAAAAGGGAGCCACCTGGCTCTCTTTTTCTTGGGCACGGGGCCGGTTCATAGCCCTTCGTCCTGCGTCGCGGTCAAGGCCAGCCAAGTCCACGTTCCGCGCCGGGGTCCAGCGCAACACCACGAACAGGCATGGATCGGCGATACGGCGAGTGCCGGTGAGCCAGTCGCGGGCTGTCAGCTGTGCATCGAGGCGTTCAAGCAGCACACACAGGCGTTCGCGGGCTTAGCGCTGCAGGTTTGCATGCTGTGCCTCGTCGGCCAGGAAGCGCTGCGGCGCGAACAACGGATTGAAAGCTGGGTGCACCTCGGCATTGAGGACGGCCAGCCAGCGGTTCACCTCGGCGCGGCCTCTCGCCCCTCCGCCGCCGAGCTTCGCTTGGGGAAGCGGTCGGCCAGATAGCTGAGGGTGGCTACGTTCTCGGGGAGCGACCAGCCGTCTTCTACCAGCAGCGGCACCCGGCCGCCGGGATTCATGGTCAGCAAAGCCGGCGTACGTGGATCGCCGCGCGGCACGAGGCAGGGCTCATAAGGCTGGCCGGTTCACTCCAGCACAATGTAGTGGGCCAGAGATACAGACGCCGGGAAGGTAGTAGAGCTTCATCATGGAAACGACTCCGGTCAGGTGGGAAGATGCGATCCGTGGGAGGGGCGCCCTCACGCCGCTTCCAGAGGAACTCCCCGGCTCTTTGTTCGCGCGTGCACTTTGCAGAGAAACAAGTCTGCGACGAACGCCTGCAGTGACGCAGGTTTCATTCCGATGCCGCAGGGACGCGACGATTCGCCCACCAGCCCAGCGCGCAAATACTGATCACCAGCGCCGCGTCCAGCCCCCACGCCGCCCCCGCATGGCTGTTGAACCACGGTTGCATCAAGTGGTCGTTGGAGATCATCCGGGCAGACGTCCAGGCGATGGCCGCGGCTCCGACATAGATGATGATCGGGAACCGTTCGATCAGTTTCAGGATCAGGGTGGATCCCCAGACGATCAACGGCACCGTGATCAGCAGACCGATGATGACGAGGCCCAGGTGGCCTTTCGAGGCGCCGGCAATGGCCAGCACGTTGTCCAGGCCCATCAGGGCGTCGGCGATGATGATCGTGCGCAGGGCCTGCCAGAAGGTATGGGCCGGGTGGAACTTGGGGTCGTCACTGCCGCGATGGCGCAGCAGATTCCAGGCAATCGGCAACAGCACCAACCCGCCCACAAGCAGCAAGCCTGGAAGTTTCAGCAAATACACGACGACAGCAGTGAGCAGGAAACGCACGGCGATGGCGCCGAAGGTGCCCCAGAAGATGGCTTTGTTCTGCAGCTTCTTCGGCAGGCGGCTGGCCGCCATGGCAATGACAATGGCGTTGTCGCCAGCCAGCACCAGGTCGAGCAGGATGATGGCCAGCAGGCTGGAGATGAAGTGGGGGTGGGACGGATCCATGCAGAGTTCCTTGCGCGACGGACAATGCAGTGAGCACGGGCGCGCGCAGCCTATGATCACCGCAAAAGTCTCGCTCGCAGCCAGGCTGCCGCAGTGACCGGGGCGAGGCGTCGCCCGTGTTGACGATCACTGCACCGCGACGGGAAAAGCCATCGCGGGAACTACTCCCCTTTGAGGGTTTGAGGATTGTCGGTCTGTTGCGGCCCCGCGGTCAAGCCACGTCGCGGGTGCCAGTCAGCTAAAATGGCGGCTTTCCCTGCCGCGAGATCCGTCATGAGTGCGCACGACATCCGTTCCGCCGTCCGTCCCGATCCCGACCGGCCGCTGCTCGACATCGCCGACTACGTGGTCGATGACCAGATCGACTCCAAGGAGGCCTACGACACCGCGCGCTACATGCTGCTGGATTCGCTGGGCACGGCGATGCTGGCGATGAAGTTCCCCGAATGCGTAAAGCATCTCGGTCCGCTGGTGCCGGGCGCCACGCTGCCTGGCGGCGCACGCGTGCCGGGCACCAGCCATGAACTGGACCCGGTGCAGGCGGCGTTCGCGATCGGTACCCAGATCCGCTGGCTGGATTTCAACGACACCTGGCTGGCGGCCGAATGGGGTCATCCCTCGGACAATCTGGGCACGATTCTGGCCGTGGGTGACTACCTCAGCCGCAAGGCCGGGCGTGAGGGCGGCCAGGCGCTGACCGTCCGCGACGCGCTGGGCTGGGCGATCAAGGCACACGAGATCCAGGGCTGCTATGCCTTGCTGAACAGCTTCAACCGGGTCGGCCAGGACCACGTGATCCTGGTGCGCCTGGCCTCCACGGCCGTGGCCACCGCGATGCTCGGCGGCGACAAGGAGCAGATCACCACGGCCGTGTCGCACAGCTGGATCGACAACGGCGCGCTGCGCACCTATCGCCACGCGCCGAACACGGGACCGCGCAAGAGCTGGGCCGCCGGGGATGCCTGCCGCCGCGCCGTCACCCACGCGATCAATGCGGTCTATCGCGGCGTGGTCGGCTATCCATCGGCGCTGTCGGCCAAGACCTGGGGCTTCTACGACGTGGCCTTCGGCGGCAAGCCGTTCGAGTTCGAGCGCCCATTCGGCAGCTACGTGATGGAAAACGTGCTGTTCAAGATCAGTTTCCCCGCCGAGTTCCACGCGCAGACGGCGGTGGAGTGCGCCATGAAGCTGCATGACGAGGTCAGCGGCAGGATCGAGCAGATCGAGAAGATCGTGATTGAAACGCAGGAAGCCGGCTGCCGCATCATCGACAAGACCGGCCCGCTGGCCAATTACGCGGATCGTGACCATTGCATCCAGTACATGGTGGCCGTACCGCTGATCTTCGGCCGCCTGGTGGCCAGCGACTACAACGACGACATTGCCGCCGACGCGCGTATCGACACCCTGCGCGACAAGATGATGGTGGTGGAGAACCCCCAGTTCACGCGGGATTACTTCGATCCGGCCAAGCGCTATATCGGCAACTCGGTGCAGGTGTTCTTCACCGATGGCAGCAGTACGGAGAAGGTATCGATCGATTATCCGATCGGCCATCGCAAGCGGCGTGCCGAGGGCATTCCCGTGCTGCTGCAGAAATTCGAGGCCGCCATGCGTGGGCATTTCCCGGCGCACCAGGTTCAGGCCATCATGGC
>JBDTEG010000144.1:0-19387 GCA_039922695.1 Rhodanobacter sp.
GCCGGCTATGGCCATTGCCACGTGCTGTGGTCGACCCATGACGTGGGCGGACTTTCATTGAACGACTTCATCTGCGCAGCGCGAGTCGAGGCGCTGCTGGCGCATTGATCAAAAATCGGTGCGCGACTTCTCGCGTGTATAGACCAGCCGCTTGCCCTTGACGGCGAGCGTATCGAGGAAATCCTTCAGGTCGTCCGGCAGCGGCGCTGAGAAGCTGTAGGCGCGCCCGTCCAGATCGAAACTCATGTGCGCGGCGTGCAGGAACATGCGGTGCAGGCCCATCTCGCGGTAACGCTTGTTCATTTCGCGATCGCCATATTTCGGATCGCCGGCCAGCGGGTGCCCGATATGCGCTGCATGCACGCGGATCTGGTGGGTGCGGCCGGTGCCCAGAGTCGCCTGCATCAGGCGTGCGCTGGGGTACTGCTCCATTTCGCGGAAGAAAGTCAGCGAGGGCTTGCCGGTGTCTGACACCCGCACCATGCGTTCGCCGCCCTGCATGACCGACTTCAGCAGCGGCGCATTGACGTCGAACTTGGCCTTGGCCGGGTGACCGAGCACCAGACAAAGGTATTGCTTTGTCACCCGGCCCTCGCGGATTTCGGCCTGCAGGCCGGTCAGGCCGGCGCGGGTCCGGGCAAACACCAGCACGCCGCTGGTATCACGATCGAGTCGATGCACCAGCTCGAGATGTTCCTGGGGTCGTGCTGCGCGCAGCAATTCGATCGCGCCATGACTGATGCCGCTGCCGCCGTGGCTGGCCACGCCGGAGGGCTTGTCGATGACCAAAAAGTGCTTGTCCTCGAAGATGACCGCATCGGCCACCGCAGCGACCAGCCCTTGGGTCGGTTCACGCCCCTCGGGGCGTTCAGCCACCCGAACCGGCGGAATGCGCAGCGTATCACCGTCGGCGAGACGCGTGTCCGGCTTGGCCCGCTTGCCGTTCACACGCACCTGCCCGGTACGCAAAAGCCGATAGATCATGCTCTTGGGAACGCCCTTGAGCAGGGTGACCAGCGCGTTGTCGATGCGCTGCCCGTCCCGTTCCGGGCCGATCGAGACTTGACGTACACCGTGAGGTGCGTCGGGGGAAGTTGCCGTCTGCATTGAAAAAAACCTGCTTAGATAGGATACTCGCCAAGCGCTGGTTTCCACCCATCTGTTGTCTGGACCGGGTGGAGTGCCCGCCCGTCACGTCGGCGAGGATTGCGCCGGTTGCCTTTCAGGTGGCCGGTCGCGGCTCCCTTTCATCGTAACGGTTTGGGCTGGTGTTTGTCCGACGCCATCGGGTGTCGCGGCAGCAGGCGCAGCTGACCGAATCATCCCCGACACCGGCAACGGTGCCGTTTTTTTGCCGCTTTACCGCAGCGGCGCGATCCCCGGCAGGCCGCCATTTGAGGGCGCCACCGAGGCCCGCGACGCGCGGCCAAGCCGAGGATTACCACCATGAAACGTATGTTGATCAACGCGACTCAGCGTGAAGAGTTGCGCGTGGCCATTGTCGATGGCCAGAACCTGTATGACCTGGACATTGAAATTCCTTCGCGGGAACAGAAAAAGTCCAATATCTACAAGGGCCGAATCACACGAGTTGAAGCATCACTCGAAGCCTGTTTCGTCGAGTATGGGGCCGAGCGCCACGGCTTCCTGCCGCTGAAGGAAATCTCCCGCGAGTACTTCACGCCGGGCCTGGACCATCACAAGTCGAGCATCCGCGAACTGGTCAAGGAAGGCCAGGAAGTGGTCGTGCAGGTGGAGAAGGAAGAGCGCGGCAACAAGGGCGCCGCCCTCACTACCTTCATCAGCCTGGCCGGCCGCTACATGGTCCTGATGCCGAACAACCCGAAGGCCGGCGGAGTCTCGCGCCGGATCGAGGGCGAGGATCGGCAGGCGCTGAAGGAAGCGCTGGACCACGTCACCGTACCGGATGACGTCGGCCTGATCGTGCGCACCGCGGGCCTGGGCCGCGACGCCGAAGAACTGCAGTGGGATCTTGACTACCTGCTGACCTTGTGGAAGTCGATCTCCGATGCCGCCGGCAAGCAGAAGGCACCGTTTCTGATCTATCAGGAATCGAAGCTGTTCATCCGCGCCCTGCGCGATTACCTGCGCAGCGACATCGGCGAGATCCTGATCGACGACGAGCCGCTGTACAACGATGCGCGCGAGTTCATGCAGCAGGTGATGCCGAACGCGCTGCGCAAGCTCAAACTGTACAAGGACGACACCCCGCTGTTCACCCGCTATCAGATCGAAACCCAGATCGAGAGCGCGTTCGACCGCCAGGTGCGTCTGCCCTCGGGCGGCTCGATCGTGATCGACCAGACCGAGGCGCTGACCGCGATCGACGTCAACTCGTCGAAGGCGACCAAGGGCAGCGACATCGAGGACACCGCGTTCAACACCAATTGCGAGGCCGCGGTGGAAGTCGCGAGGCAGGCGCGTATCCGCGATGCCGGCGGCCTGATCGTGATCGATTTCATCGACATGGACAGCCCGCGCCACCAGCGCGAAGTGGAAGAGCGCCTCAAGGACGCCCTGAAGCTCGACCGTGCCCGAGTGCAGGTCGGCCGCATTTCGCGTTTCGGGCTCATGGAAATGTCGCGTCAGCGATTGCGTCCGAGCCTGGGCGAAGCGACCCAGATCACCTGCCCGCGTTGCGAAGGCCATGGCCATATCCGCGGGGTGGAGTCGCTGTCGTTGTCGACCCTGCGCCTGATCGAAGAGCATGCGATGAAGGACAACACCGGCCAGGTGCTGGTGCAGGCGCCGACCAACGTGGTGAATTTCCTGCTCAACGAAAAGCGCGCCAGCGTGGTGGAGATCGAACTGCGCCACAAGGTGCATGTGATGATCGTTGCCGACGACAAGCTGCAGACCCCGCATATCCAGATCCAGCGCATCCGCGAAGCGGACATGGGCGAACACAGCAAGCCCAGCTACGAGATGCTGACCGCGGTGGAAACCACCGAGCTGCCAAAAATGGGCCAGACCCTGGGCAGCGGGGAACAGCCTGCGGTCAGCGGCATCGTGCCAGGCAGCCCGGCGCCAGTGCGCGAAGAAGTCACTGCACCGCCTGCTGTGGCCGCTCAACCGGCTCGCCGCCAGTCGCCTGCTCCACGTAGCGCCGCACCTGCTCCTGGCGGTCTTCTGGCACGCCTGTTCGGCTGGTTCCGCGCCGCCGAAGCGGCCACTCCCGAGCCGGCCCGCAGCTCGGCCGCGCGCAAGGACAGCAGCACCCGTACCCGTCGTGATGAACGCGGAAGCCGCGCACCAGCCAATGGCGCGAGTGGCGCGTCCTCGCGTCAGCCACGACGTGACTCCTCATCGCCACAAGCACAAAAGGCCAGCTCGCAGCAGCAGGCGCGAAGCAATCGCCAGCGCACCAACGAGAACTCGTCGCGGCAGGCGCCACAGTCGGAGACACAAACCTCGCGCGTCGAACGCCAGCCGAAGACGGCGTCGACCGGCGACAACGCCACGCCGAAGCCCGAGCGCAAGCCGCAGGCGCCCAGGGCCGAGCGCGCGCCACGCGGTGAGCGTGCCGACCGTGCGCCCGCCGAGTCCATGGACGATGCACAGAAGGAAGCCGAACAGCTCGAAACGGTGGTGGCGGAGCAGACAACCCCACCGAATCCGGCGGATGACGCGAGCGATGCCGATGGTGGCCAGTCGCGCCGTCGTCGCGGCCGTCGTGGTGGCCGTCGCCGCCGCCGTCACGAGGATGATGCACCCGCCGCCGACAGCGCGAGCGCCCAGGCGCTGGACGATGAAGATCGTGACAACAGCGCCAACACATCGGCGAGCCCCAAGCCAGCAAGCAGCCCCCCAGCCGACACGGCGGAACCAACGTCATCGCCAGCTCCGCGAGCCGCAACCGACTCGGCTGCGCCAAAGCACGAGGCAGAAAGCCGAGCGGCGACGCCGGCATCGCAAATAGAGCCTGCAGCCGCGTCAAAGGCAGAAAAGACCGCTGAGGCTGGGGTGCATACCAACGCGGGTGGCAACGCAGGCAAATCGCCCGAAGCAGGTCCCTCACCTGCGGCGCCGACCAATGCTGCGGCGTTCAACCTGCCGACCCTGCCACCGATCCCCGCCCAAGCCAAGTCGGACCACACCGGGTTGAACCAGGCCAAGTCAGCCGACGTGACGACCCGTGTCGAGCCGAGGGACACGTCGGCGCCCGTCAGCGCGCCAGCACCCGCGAGCGTCGGACCAGCGCAAACGCAGGCAGCAAATCCGGTCACCCAGCGGGAACCCGTGCGGACGACCACGCCGTCTCCGGCCAGCGCAGCGACGGCTACGCCGCGGGCGACTCAGGAATTCGCGCGCGCTCCGCAGCCAATCCACCACGACGAGGCGGGGCGACCTGGTCCGGACCAATCATCCGGCCCTGTGTCCACGGCGCCGGCCGCAGCAACTGCCCGGCCGGAGGCCGCTCCCACGCCCATCCCGCCGAAGCCAGTCACGGTTCCACAGCCGGAGCGAGCAGCCGAGACTTCGAACGCAGCGGGTGCGCCGGCTTCGGCGCCCACGTCAGCCGACAGCACCGCGTCTGCGTTGACCCCTGCCGCCACCGTGCCACTGCCGAAGCAGGGTGACCTGCTCGCTCACTCGACTCCTGCCATGACGCAGTCGTCGACCAGTACGCCAGCAGACAAGCGTGCTGCCGATGCGCAGACGGATGGTGACAAACCCGCTCATGGGCCACACGACTGATTTTGCCGACCAGGAAGAAAAAAAAGCCGGACACTCGTCCGGCTTTTTTTCGCTCTCAGACACCAAACACAGCATTCAGCCGCCGACGTGATGGCTCGGCGTGTCGATCAGTCCGTGAACAGTCATCAGATGCGCCAGAGTGAGCACATGATCCACCTGCAGTTTTTCCATCAGACGCTGTTTGTAGGTGGACACGGTCTTCGGGCTCAGGTTGAGCTGCTCGCCAATCATCGTCAGCGGCTTGCCGCGCACCAGCATCATTGCGACCTCCAGTTCGCGGCTGGAGAGCATGTCGAACGGCGACGCACTGCCATCGAGCGTGGCAAGCGCGAGCTGTTGTGCCACCGCAGGGGCGAGGTAACGGCGACCGCAAGCAACCTGGCGCACTGCCGAGACGAGTTCTTCGGCATTGCAGCCCTTGGTCAGGTAACCGAGCGCCCCGGCATCGAGCAGGCGTTTTGGAAAGCGCGCGTCATCGACCACGGTGACGATGACGATGCGTGTGGACAGCTTTGAACGGCACACTCGCTCGGTGAGCTCGATCCCGCTCATGCCTGGCATGTGCACGTCGACCAGTGCAATGGTTGGCGAAAGCGTGCGGATTAGGCGCAAGCCTTCTTCCGCAGTGCCGGCCTCACCGCTGATGCTGATGTCGGATTGCTGCTGCAGGATCATCCGGAAGCCGGTGCGAACCAGCTCATGGTCGTCCACCAGGACAACATTGATCATGTGACTTCCCCTTGACTGGACTGCTTGAACCTATGCCGCGCGGCGCACCATTGCAAGTGGCGGAATGCGTGTCTTCAGATCAATGGCCTGTCATCGCCAGCCGCCGCCTCCGGCGAGGCTCAGGCTGTCAAAGCCTGGTTGGCACAGCGGCCTTCCCATTGTGTGTAGCGAGCCAGCACGATCCGGCCGTGCGTGCCGGGCATGTCCACGCAAGTGGGTCCATGACGCCGCTGATGCTGGTCGGACGCCACTGCCCTGGCCAGCCTGATTGCCTGTGCCAACGGCAAATCCTCGAACAGCGCCGATCCCGGTTGGCAGACGATCCAGCGACCCGAAACCGAGGGCCTGAGCGAAATGGTCAGCACTGGGCTTTCTCCCTTGCACGACAGGTACGGTGGCATCGTGGACGACCCCTCCCTCGTCAACCACGGCCCGCACGCAGGATGTCACGCAGTCGACCGTCGATCTGTCAGCCAAACCCTACAGCGGCTGTACGGAATCCACCTGATCCATGCAGACAGCACGGATCGACCGCGGACACGGCCGCTTTACTGCACCATGAACAGAAGAAGCCGCCAGTCGGCGGCTTCTTCTGTTCCGATTCCGACCTTGCCGCTGCCGAAACCATGTGTTTGGTGCCCAAGAGGGGACTCGAACCCCTACGACTTGCGTCGCTACCACCTCAAGGTAGTGCGTCTACCAGTTCCGCCACCTGGGCAGGTGTGTTGCTTCAGTGCTTCTTTGTCGCCGGCGGCGTGGTCGCTGGCAGCTCACCCTGGCTCGGAGCCGGGGTGCTGTTGTTGGCCGAAGGTACCGCTGCCGGACCAGTCTTGCCGGCGCTGGCTGGCGTGGCCGAGGGTACTTCCGAACCCGTCACGGCAGCGGGAGCCGCCTTCGCGGGGGCCGGCTGTTCGGTCGCACCAGCCATCACACCCAACCCGCCGCCGGCCGGCTGTGGAGCACCATGCCCATGCAGATAGATGCCCATGCCAAGGCTGAGCAGAAAGAACAGCCCGGCCAGCACGCCGGTGGCGCGGGTCAGGAAGGTCGACGAGCCACGCGCGCCGAACACCGTGGCCGAAGCACCGCCGCCGAAGCCGGAGCCGGCATCGGCGCCCGCCCCGTTTTGCAGCAGGATCAGCACGATCATCGCCGCAGCGATCAGGATGTAAAACACGCTGAAAATGACGAACATAAGTTTCTTGTGGAGCCTGTTTGCTAGCTGGCCTGGGGCGCCTGGTGTGCAGCGGTGCAGATCGCCAGGAAGTCGGCTGCCGTCAACGAAGCGCCACCGATCAATCCGCCGTCCACGTCCGCCTGCGCGAACAACTCGGCGGCATTCGCCGCCTTGACGCTACCGCCGTAAAGCAGTCGAGTCAGACGGCAAAGTGTAGCATCTTCAGTTTCCAATTGGCTACGAATGAAGGCATGGACCTGCTGCACCTGCTCCGGCGTGGCGGTACGGCCGGTACCGATCGCCCAGATTGGTTCGTAGGCGATCACCGCCGTGTCGAAACTGGCAATACCCGAACCACGCAATACGGCGTGCAACTGCCGAACAATGACCGCTTCGGTCTCCTCGTTTTCGCGCTGCTGCAAGGTCTCCCCCACGCACAGGATCGGAGTGAGTCCGGCGGCAAGGGCAGCGGCGAACTTGCGCGCCACCAGCTCGTCGTCTTCGTGGTGGTACTGCCGGCGCTCCGAATGACCCACCAGCACCCAGCGCGCGCCAACATCCATCAGCATCGCACCGGAGACTTCGCCGGTATATGCGCCCTGCCCCTCATGCTCGCTGAGATCCTGCGCGCCGATACCCACACCGCTGTCGCGTTGCTGAGTCGCCAGCTCGGCCACATAGGGAACCGGAGGAAACACGACAACGTCGACCGACGCCGGCTTGGCGGCGGCGACCTCTTCCACCAGAGCGGCGGACATCGTACGACTACCGTGCATTTTCCAGTTGCCGGCGACCAGTTTCTTGCGCATGAGGTGCTTCCGCAGCGTTCAAAATGCAAGCTTAGCGAGCGTGCGCCACTCCGGCAAACTCATCCGCCTGGTGGCGCAGAAAATTCACCCGGGCAAGAATGGGCTTTTCGCCCGAGGGAACATCCTCATGATACCTGCGCGCCCCGTGAGCCTGATTACCGGCGCTTCCTCCGGCATTGGTGCGGAGTTTGCCCGCCAGCTGGCCGTGCTGGGTCACGATCTGGTGCTGACTGCCCGCCGGGTCGAGCGCCTGGAAGGCCTGGCCACCGAACTGCGCAAGCAACACGATATCCAGGTCACCGTGCTGCCCCACGACCTCGCCGATCCAGCAGCAATCCCATGGTTATGCGATGCGCTGGAGCAACGCAGCCTGCAGGTGGACTGGCTGATCAACAACGCCGGCTATGGTGTGCCGGGCACGTTCGCCGCCAACGACTGGGCCACCCACGCGGATTTCCTGCGGGTGTTGTTGACTGCCCCGACCGAATTGGCTTGGCGCCTGCTGCCTGGCATGAGCCGGCGCGCGCACGGGCGCATCATCAATGTCGCTTCGCTCGCCGGGCATGTTCCTGCCCCAGCCGGGCATACCTTGTACGCGGCAAGCAAGGCGTACCTGATCAAGTTCTCGCAAGCGCTGGCATTGGAAACCCGGTCGCGCGGAGTGCACGTATGCGCGCTGTGCCCGGGTTTCACGTGGTCGGAATTTCATGATGTCACCGGCACCCGCGAGAAGATGGACAAGCTCCCTGGCTTCATGTGGCTGAGTGCCGAAGAAGTGGTAAGCCAGGGCATCGCGGCGGTCGAGCGTGGCGAGGCGGTCTATATCCCGGGCCGGGTCAACCGTTTGATCAAGGCGATGGTGCAACTGATGCCGGATCGACTGGCGTCACGACTGTCCGCGCGACAGGGAACACGCTACCGGGACACGGGGATCTAGGAGGATGTACGCGTGGCTCAGCGATCCAGCCGCACCCACCGGGCCAACTTGATCCACGGCGCCAGCGGTTGTCGGACACTGGAGATCCCGGCCAACCGCATGACCGCCGTGTTTTCCTCTGGCTGGCTTGAATCCAGGGCCCGATTCCCGATTCCCTGCTAGATCAACTTGATCTCGCGCAGCCGCTGTTGCAGGTACTCATGCGAGCTGATCGAGGTGTCATAGCGTCGCGGGTTGTCCGCCGTGATGCATGAATCGAGGGGATCAAGCATCACATCCGGATTCGGGTGCAGGAAGAACGGCACCGAATAACGCGGCTTGCGCGCATTCTCGTTCGGCGGGTTGATCACCCGGTGCGACGTGGACGGATAAACGTGATTGCTCAGACGCTGCAGCATGTCGCCGATATTCACCACGATAGCGTCGCCCTCGGTGGTGATTGGCAGCCACTCGCCGTGACTGAGAACTTCCAGGCCCTCGGCGCTGGCGCCGACCAGCAGGGTGATGAAGTTGATGTCCTCATGCGCTCCTGCGCGCACATTGGGGACGTTTTCGTCAGTGATCGGCGGGTAATGGATCGGTCGCAGGATCGAGTTGCCGACGTCGGTCTTGTCTTCGAAAAAATTCTCGGGCTGCTTGATATGCAGCGCCAGCGCACGCAGCACCCGCGTCCCGAGCTGGTCCAGCGCCTCGTACAGGCCGTACCCGTAGCGCTTGAAATCCGGTACTTCGGCTGGCCAGAGGTTGGGCGGCATCACGTCGGCGAACTTCGAATCGCGCGGAATCTCGCGACCGATATGCCAGAACTCCTTGAGGTCGGCGTACTCGCTGTCCTTGGCGGTTTCCACCTTGAACGGCGTGTAGCCTCTTGCTCCACCGTTGCCGGGCACGTGGTACTGCATCTTGGTGTGGGCAGGCAGCGCGAAGAAGCGGCGGAACACATCGTAGGAGCCATCGATCAGCTCGCGGGCAATGCCGTGGCCGCTGATGCAGCAAAAACCGAATTCACGGTAGGCTGCGCCAATCTCGGCAACGAAGGTGTCCCGCTCGGTTTCGTAACGTCGGATATCAAGGGTGGGAACATGCTTCATGGCTGTAGGTCCTGTGTGCGTGCGGTCCATTTATCCGCCACCGCAAGGGCGGGGCACGTCGGGCCAATCCATGGCGACCTTGATACTGCTACAGGTTCACGAGCGTTCGGCTACCGATCTTACAATCCCCGCGAGCTTTTCCGCCAACTGCCGTACTTCCACCGCTTCGGCACCCTCGACGGTGACACGGACCAGCGGCTCGGTACCGGAGGCGCGCAAGACCACCCTGCCGCGGCCATGAAGGGTCTGCTCGACCTCACCCAGGGCCAGCCGCACCTCGTCGCTGTGCAGCGCCTCGCGCGCGCCAACGGCACGAACGTTGAGCATCACCTGGGGGAACTTCTTCAATCCCTGACGTGCCTCGGCCAGATCCTGGTTGCCCGGCGCAAGCGCCTCCAGCACGGCCAGGGCGGCGATGATGCCATCGCCGGTGCTGGCGCGATCCAGGCACAGAATGTGGCCGGACGTCTCGCCGCCCAGGATGCCCTCGTGCTGGCGCAGCTGCTGCATCACATAGCGGTCGCCCACGTTGGCCCGGATCAGGGTTACGCCCAGTTTGGCCAGCGCCTGCTGCAGTCCAAAGTTGCTCATCAAGGTGCCGACGACCGGGCCAGTCAACAGATCGCGCTGATGCAGGTGTCGAGCCAGTATGTAGAGGATGTCGTCGCCGTCGGCCAGATCGCCATGCCGGTCAACCAGGATCAGACGGTCGCCGTCGCCGTCGAAGGCGATCCCGAGATCCGCTGCGTGGGCCAGCACCGCCTGCTGCAACGCTTCGGGATGGGTCGAACCCACGCCCTGATTGATGTTGAAGCCGTCTGGCTTGTCACCGATCGCGATGACCTCGGCGCCGAGTTCGGCAAAAATTCTGGGAGCTACCTGATACGTGGCGCCATGCGCGCAATCAAGAACCAGCTTGCGCCCGCGCAGGCTGAAGTCCTCGGCGACGGTGGCCTTGCAGAATTCCGCGTAGCGGGCGGCCGCGTCATCCACGCGCACCGCCTTGCCAAGCTTCTCGGAGGGCACCGTGGTAAACGGGGCATCAAGCTCCCGCTCGATCGCCAGCTCCACCTCGTCGGACAATTTCTCGCCAGCGGCGGAAAAGAACTTTATACCGTTGTCATGATGCGGATTGTGCGAAGCGCTGATGACGATGCCAGCCTGGGCTCGCATCGAACGGGTGAGGAAAGCTACTGCCGGCGTCGGCATCGGGCCGAGCAAGCCGACATCGGCTCCGGCGGCGACCAGTCCTGCCTCCAGAGCGGACTCGAACATGTAACCGGAAACGCGAGTGTCCTTGCCGATCAGCACTTTGGGGCGCTCATCGCATTCGCGAGCAAGCACCGCGCCCATCGCACGACCCAGCCGCAGCATGAAGTCAGCGCTGATCGGCCATTCGCCGACCAGGCCACGAATGCCGTCCGTGCCGAAGTATTTGCGATCTGTCATCTTGTCTTCCTGGAAAGCATGAGGTCCTGCGCGACGACGCAAGCAGGGCGTCAATCGTCGTCCGGCCAACGCGGTGTGGCGGGTCGGTCATCCCGGCGTGGCACCGTGTCGGCTGCGTGCACCGCTTGCCACACGGCAAGCGCATCCACGGTGGGCCGTACGTCATGCACGCGCACCATGCGCGCGCCACGTTGCACCGCGATCAGCGCCGCGGCGGCAGAACCTGCCGCACGGTCAGCCGGCGTGGCGCGGCCGGTCAGCGTGCCTATCATGCGTTTGCGCGACAGACCGGCGTATACTCCGCTGCCCAGGTTCGCAAAGCGCTCCAGGGCGCACAGCAAGGCGAGGTTATGCTCCAGTGTCTTGCCGAAACCGAACCCCGGATCAACCAGGACCTTGCGTCGGTCCATGCCCGCCAGCTCACACGCGAACAGCCGATCGGTGAGGAAACGGTGCACCTCGCCGACCACGTCGTCGTACTGGGGGTTGTCTTGCATGCTGCGCGGCTCTCCCAGCATGTGCATCAGGCAAACCGGCACGCCCAGTTCCGCAGCGGCTTCCATCGCGCCGTCGCGACGCAGTGCACAGACGTCGTTGATCATGCCGGCGCCTGCAGCTACCGCCGCGCGCATCACGTCGGGCCGCGAGGTATCGATCGAGATCGGCAGCGTGGTGCGTGAAGCCAATTGCTCGATGACCGGCAACACACGGCGAAGCTCTTCCTCCACGGGCACCTGATCGGCGCCCGGGCGGGTGGACTGGCCGCCGACGTCGAGCATGTCGGCGCCCTCCTCGACCATGAGCAAGCCCCGCGCCACGGCCTCGTCCAGATCGCCGTGGATGCCGTCGCCGGAGAACGAATCGGGCGTGAGGTTGAGGATGCCGACCACGCGCGGACGATCCAGCCGCAACTGACGTCCGCCGCAATCGAGCACCGGTGCAAACAGATCGGTTGCCACGCTCATGTTCCGCTCCGGTGACGTGCCAGACGACCCATCAGGCATCCACCTTGCCGCCCAGGTCGCCCATGTAGCGCCGGTAATGGCGCAGCTCGGCGATGGAATCGCGAATGTCGGACAGTGCGGTGTGTGCCGATTCCTTGCCCACCGCTTTGGCAATCTCCGGAGCCCAGCGCCGCGCCAGCTCCTTGAGCGTGGACACATCGAGATTGCGGTAGTGGAAATAATGTTCCAGCCGCGGCATCTGGCGGTGCATGAACCGACGATCCTGGCAAATCGAATTGCCGCACATCGGCGACTTGCCCGGAGGCACCCACGCACGCAGGAACTCCACCGTCGCGTGCTCGGCCATCGCGTGATCAGTTTGCGAGATCAGCACCTGACGCCACAGGCCGGACTTGTGGTGCTGGTTGGTGTTCCAGCTGTCCATGGATTCGAGACGGTCAATCTCGTGGCGCACGGCGAATACCGGCCCCTCCGCAAGCACATTGAGATCCTTGTCGGTGACGACCGTGGCGATCTCCAGAATCGAGTCGCTGTCGGTGTCGAGGCCGGTCATTTCCAGATCGATCCAGATCAGGTTGTCTTCGTGGGCTTGGCTCATGGAATCTCCTTGTACCGGCGAGTTTATCAGCCTTGTCCGGGTGCGACGCCCGCATGCGATCATCACGGTCATGCAGACTTTCTTCTGGCACGACTACGAAACCTCGGGCGCCGACCCGAGGCGCGACCGCCCACTGCAGTTCGCTGGCGTTCGCACGACCATGGAGCTGGAGGTCATCGGCGAGCCGGTCATGTTCTACGGCAAACCATCGCGCGAGATGCCGCCGCATCCCGACGCCTGCCTGATCACCGGCATCACGCCCCAGCACGCCGACCGCGAAGGGGTCAGCGAGGCCGAGTTCGCCGCCCGCGTCCACGAACAGCTGGCCACCCCGGGCACCTGCGGCGTCGGCTACAACTCGTTGCGCTTCGACGACGAATTCACCCGGCAGATGCTCTTTCGCAACTTCTCCGAGCCCTACGGGCGCGAGTGGGAGAACGGCAACTCGCGCTGGGATCTGATCGACCTGGTACGCCTGTGCCAGGCATTGCGTCCTGAAGGGGTAATCTGGCCGACCCGCGAGGACGGGACGCCCAGCTTCAAGCTCGAACACCTGGCCAGCGCCAATCACCTCCATCAGGAACGCGCGCACGACGCGCTGTCCGATGTCTACGTCTTGATCGATCTGGCCCGCCTGATCCGCCTGCGCCAGCCGCGGTTGTGGGACTGGTACTACTCGCTGCGGCGCAAGCAGAAAGTGTTCGAGCTGCTCGACGTGGTGAACATGACGCCCCTGGTGCACGTGTCGTCGCGTTACCCCGCCAGCCGCCATTGTCTGGCACTGATCGCACCTCTGGCGGCACATCCCGCCCGCAGCGGCGAGGTGATCGTTTACGACCTGGCCACCGACCCCGCCGAATGGCTGGCGCTGGATGAGGACGACATCGCCGATCGCATCTTCACCGCACGCGCCGACCTGCCCGAAGGCATCAAACGCATCCCGTTGCGCACCGTGCGTGCAAATCATGCCCCGGCGCTGGCTCCATTGTCGGTACTGCAGGGCATGGCTATGGAGCGACTGCAGCTGGATCTGGCACGCTGCCAGCGTCACCGGGATACCTTGCGCGCGTTTGACGGGTTGGCGGAAAAGCTGCGCCGGGTATTCGAGCGTGCCGCCGCATTTCCTCCGCCGGAAGACCCGGAACTTGCGCTGTACAGCGGATTCCTGCCCGACGCTGACAAGCGCCTGCTGGGGCAAGTCCGCGCCACGCCGCCGCAGGAGCTCGGCACGCACGCCTTCCCGTTCCGCGACGCGCGGTACCCCGAGTTATTGTTCCGCTATCGGGCGCGCAACTGGCCGGAGACCTTGGCGTTGGAGGAGCACGCTCGCTGGAAAGCCTTCCGCCAGGCACGACTGACCCGGCATGGCGCACTGACCACACTCACCCTCGAGGACTATTTCGCGCGGCTGGAAACCCTGCGCCACGATCCCGCCGCGCAGGACAGGTTGCCTCTGCTCGACCACCTGCAAGCCTGGGGCGAGGATCTCGCCGCCAGCATTGATGATGATTCCACCATGTAGGGCGGGCACCGCCCGCCTCAGCAACATTCCAAACATCCGGCGGGCCGTGCCTGCCCTACCGACTCCTTCGACGAACCACGATGACAAAAAGCTACTTCACTCCCGCCACTTTCCGCTTCCTGCGCGCACTGGGCCGCAACAATCGCCGCGAATGGTTCCACGCGCACAAGGACGACTATGAGCGCCATGTGCGCGAGCCGTTCCAGCAGCTGATCACCGACATGCAGTCGCCACTGGCGAAGATCAGCGCGCACTACCGCGCCGACCCGCGCAAGATCGGCGGCTCGCTCCATCGCGTCTATCGCGATACGCGCTATTCAAACAACAAGCTTCCGTACAAGTCATGGCAGGGTTCGCGCTTCTTCCACGAGCGCCGCCGCGAAATCCAGTCGCCAGGTTTCTACCTGCATGTCGAGCCTGGCGCCTGTTTTGCAGGCGGTGGCATGTGGCACCCGGAACCGGATGCACTGAAGCACATCCGCGAATTCCTGGTTGACAATCCGGCTGCGTGGAAGCGCGCCACGCAGGGCAAGCCCTTCCGCGAACACCTGCAACTCGTTGGCGAATCACTGATACGCGCGCCGCGCGGTTACGACCCAGCGCACGATCTGATCGATGACCTCAAGCGCAAGGATTTCGTCGCCACCACCCGCTTCGACGAAGCGCTGGCCTGCTCGGGCGAACTGCTGCCGTGGACGGTAGCCACGTTCAAGCGCGTCGCGCCACTGGTCGACTATCTGTGCGCGGCGCAGGAACTGGAGTTCTAGGCGACGTCCATTGTCGGTTGGCGGTGCTGCGCCGCCATGACGAAAATGGCGGCGCCAATGCCAACGCACGCCGTCAGCGCCACGTAATGCGCGGGTGCCAGCACGCCCAGACGCTGCACCAGCAAGCCGATCAACGGCGGCGTCAGGCCGCCGAAAAGTGCGTATGCCACGTTGTAGGAGAATGACAGGCCGGAAAATCGTACCGCGGGCGGAAACGCCGCGACCATCAGCGCCGGCACCACCCCGGTGACGCCGGTACTGAAGCCCGCGACCGCATAAAGTACGATGAAATGCGAACCGCCAGCCTGCAGATCGATGTAAAGGGCATAGCTGGCCAGCAGTAGTCCGATCGCGCCCACCAACAGCGTCTGGGCGTAACCTAGCTGGTCTGCCAGCCAGCCGTAGAACAGACAACCCACGGCCAGCGCGAATGCAGCCACGCTGTTGCCGAGAAAGGCGCGCGTCGGCGTAATGTGGAAGGCCGACTGCGCCAGCGAAGGGGTCATCAGGATCACCACCACGATCGCCGCCGTCAGCATCCAGGTCACAAGCATCGACAGCAGCACGCCAGGCAGATGGCGTGCGAAGACCTCCTGCAGCGGCAAACCGCGAGCCAGCTCCTTGCGTGCATGCATCGCCTCGAACACCGGCGTTTCGCGCAGCCAGCGGCGCAACCACACCGCGAAGAAGCCGAATACACCACCCATCAGGAACGGCAGTCTCCAACCGTGATCGAGAACCTGCGCCGGCGACATGCCACGGTTGATCGCCGCAGCCACCAAAGAACCGATCAGGATGCCGATGGTAAGCCCGGATGTCAGGCTGGCGCAGGCGAAGCCGATCCGCCGTGGTGGCACGTGCTCGGCCACGAACACCCATGCGCCCGGCACCTCGCCGCCCACCGCGATGCCTTGCATCACGCGCAGCAGCAGCAACAGCAGCGGCGCCAGAATGCCGACTTGCGCATACACAGGCAGCAGGCCGATGCACAGGGTCGGCAGCGCCATCAGGAACACGCTGAGCAGGAACATCCTCTTGCGCCCGAGCGTGTCGCCGTAATGCCCCATCACGATGCCGCCCAGCGGCCGTGCAAGGTAACCGGCGGCGAAGATGCCGTACACCTGCAACTGCGCCAGCCATGGCGCCGTTGCCGGTGGGAAAAACAGATGGCCCAGGGGGATCGCGAAGAACACGAACACCACGAAATCGTAGAACTCCAGCGCACCGCCCAGCGCCGACAAAAGCAACGTTCTCGCGTCGCGCCAACCCAGGCGATCGGCTCCATGCTTGGCAGTAACTGGCAGTGCGCTCATCGGCCTGGCGTATCCGGTTTTCGCAGGTGCGCCACGGTAACAGCGAGGGCACGGCAATGACTACCTCACGCTGTCTCAGCGCCCGCCCGGAGTCAGACCCTGCTGGTTGAGTTGCGCGTTCTGGGCTTGGATCTGGCCCATCATCTGCGCCTGTTGCTGGTCGTATTGCCGCACCTGTTGCATGGTCTGTTGGACGGCAGGAGGTGCTTGACTGGTATCGATCATGGCGTTTTGTGCGAGCGGCGAATGGGACGCGAACATGATTCTTTCGCCATTGCCGTAGACATTGCCCAGATCATCGGGTCGCTTGATGCCGGACATGTAACAGACACCGGTAGCATGCGCGAGCCATGCCGGAGTCGTATCCGACGGCAATCCGGCTTTGAGAGTGTTGTAAAGCGCATGCTGCGGGTGGCCGGGGCTACTGAAATCGCGAAGTTGCGGGCCGGTATGCTGCGCCAGGCGAGGGTACGCTTGATCCACAGGAAATACGCGGTCTCCTGCGTAGAATGGCGACCCAACGGAAGCATGCGCCGGCGTGTCGTGACGCTGCGCGTTGGGCGCGTGCTCCGGCACCGGACGTCGCAAAATCTGCTCCGCCTCGCGCTCGAGGGCCTGGACATGGGCGTCCATGCTCGGTGTTATCGACGGCATCATCAGGTGACGTTCGAACGCTTCAGAGCCCACCCGCCTGCCTTGACTGAGGGCGGTGGCCGCTCCGGCCAGACGCGGATAATTGCCTGCATTGAGTTCCAGCGCGGCGGCCACGCTCAGCCCGGCGGCTGCGCCTGTGGCAGCGAAGGCGGTGGGAGCACGCCGGGTGGCAGTTTCGACATCTTGCGCCGTGGTATCCAGTCTCTCGCGCGTTTCGCGACCCGCACCGCCGATCACCGCGTGCTGTGCAGCGCCATAAGCCTCAGCACTCTTCAGGGTCACCGTTTCCATCGTCTGTGTGGCGCCACGGATGGCTGCCACATCAGCCCGGCCTGCTTGACGCACGGCGGCGGCGTTCGACGCGCCCTGACGTTGCGCTTCCAGGCCCGCCTGCTGGAGATAGGTCGCCTGCCTTTGCAGGGCGTCCCTCGCTTGCCCGGGCAGCAGATGGCCCGTGCCGCGCAGCATGGCTGCATCGAGTTCGGCAGCAAGCTGCGTCGCCTGCCCCAGTCCCTGAACCACGCGCGCCCCCGCCTCGGCCTGCGCCGTACGCGCTTCCACCAGACCTGCCCCGGCCACGTGCACGCCGCTCTGGACGATGGCGCCCTCGGTTCGCGTCATTGCCTGCTCGCGCGCGCCCACGGCATTCGCCATCCCTTCCACGCCCCGACCAGCGGCATGCAGTCCCTGAGATTCCAGCTGGCCGAGCGCCACCACCGATTCACCGCCGCGCTCCCCGATACGCGCACCGGCAACCACCACCGCCAGCGATTCCAGCAACGGAGCGGCCAGCAGCGTAGTTTCGGGCAGGCTCATCACCTGCTCGCGCTTCACCAGGTGCCCGTGCAAATCACGCGTCATCGCTGGCAACACGTGCTGTTCGCCAGCCGCCAGTGGCAACTCTTGCAACATGCGACGGGTGTCTCCCGTGGCGATCTTGTCCACGAACGCATGCACCGTTTCTTGTGCCTGGGGCGGCAAACCTGCGGACAGCTTCTGTGCAAATACAGCGCGCGCCTCCGGCACGCGTTGCAGTACGTCACTGGCTTCCTTCAGCACACCGCCGAGTTCCAGTCGCTGCAAGATGTCCATATTGTGGATATTGTTCTGTACGCCGTCGCTGAGCAGTTCGCCCTGCACCTGGTAGTTGGTGATCAGGTGGGTCAAGTCCTTGTGGACAGTAACGTCAGGATGCTGTTGCGCGAACCTCTGCGCGGTAGCAGGGTTGAGACCGGCTGCATTGAAAGTGGTGGCGCGAGTATCAGTGACCGCCGCAGCGGCGGCCACCATGCCGCCAGCCAGACTATGACCAGTGGATTCGAAATCAATATTGTATCGCTTTAGCTGATAAGCCAAGGCCATCGCACGGTCGTAGTAATCCGTTTCCATCCCCACCGATTGCGGGAAATTATTGGCGCCAAAATCTTCTGCGGTGGTGTCATACGTCTTGCCATCAGAGGTCATTACCTCGCCAGACGAACCCTTGAGAGCGAGCGTTGGCTTGTAGCCGGCCTGATGCAGGGCGGCGTCCGGCAAATAGATTTCCGCGCGGAAGCCCGAAGTATCGGGCTTCAGTTCGTCCAACAACTTATCTTTGTCAACGTTCAACCGCGCTGCGTATTGGCTGACCAACTCCGGATGCTCGCTCAGTCGCGCCCAGCCCGGCGGCGGATGCCCTTCGCCCTTGGCCGCAAGGTAAACGTCTTCTGCCAACAGCTCCATCTGACGGTCGTGATATACAACCTGCAAGTGATTCGCTGCGCGCTGTGCAGCCGGATCGTGGCGGGCGCGCAGCTGCTGCAGTTGGGCTTGTTCGCGTTCGAGTTCGGTCGGCATGAGGTCGCTCCTTGATCACACGGGTTACGGCACGGGAATGTCATTCTCTTCGTACGGCAAGCCAAGGTCTTTGCGCTGCTTGCGGTAGTGCTCGGGCATAGGGGGGCGTTTGAACCCATGTACCAGCAGCCAATGCTGACATTGTCGCTGTGAGGCGAGGAAGCTTGGCTTTGCCGGAAACCAGAAAATATCCTCGACAGCGAAATAGCGCGCCTCGTAATCCGGTGACGGCTTGATCCAACTCGATTGCGCTTTCGGATCAGCCCCACGCTGCAACAACCAATACGCCTTTTTGAAATCACCTTCCTGGGTATAGTCCCCAAGAATAGAGTTGCCTTGCGTCACAGCATTCACATTCGCCCCGTGTTCCACCAGCACCTTCACGTTCTGCCACTGGTTGTGCCAGATGTAGGCTTGGAATAGCAGCGTCTCGCCGTTCGAGTTGCGCGTGTTCGGATCGCCACCGTGCTCCAGCAACACTTTCAAATAGGCGGGATCTTCGTTCATTGCCGCATAGACCATGGCGTTGTTGATATATCGCCCCTTGAAACGACTTGTGTTCTGCATTGGATGAAGAACATGCGCGTTGGGATTCGCACCATTGTTCAATAGTGCTTTGAGTCCGCCCAGGCTGTCCGTAACCACCGGCCACGCCACCACGGGAAACCCGCCATCGCGGTGACCGTCATCACCGAACAACGTATCAGGATTGATATGCTCATCCTTGATCAACCGCCGCACTTCCGCCGCATTGTTGTCCTGCGCGGCGCGTGCCAGCGCCAAGGCCTGCGGGTTCTTGAACGTGTTGGCCGGATTGAACC
>JBDTEG010000145.1:0-7092 GCA_039922695.1 Rhodanobacter sp.
TCTTTCAGTTCGAACGCCACGCGCAACTTCTTCAATACCAGATTGTTGGTGACCCGCTTCTCCGGCGGGCGCGGCGGATGGTTTCCATCGTTGCCGCGGAGATGGACCACCAGACCGTTGAGAAACAGGACCAGTTGCCGGTTGCTGCATTCGACATGGCCGGGCTCGCCGTCCTTCTTCAACATCGCCTGCACGTCGTCTTTGGTGACGGGCAGACCCGGATCGGCCAGGTGGATGATCTCCACCACCTTGCCGTCACTGAGATCGAGCATGTAACGGATGGCGCGCAGTACGTCGTTGTTGATCATGTCAGTCCGCAAGATGGTGCACAGAGACGTCATGCTAGCGCGATGCCCGGCGATTGACCCCGTTTGCCTTGGTACGGCGTTTCAACTTTCACCACCGAAGAGGAGAAACGCCCCATGAAGCCGAGAGCCCTGCTGCGCAGCCTGTTGCTGGCCCTGCTGGTGATCATCACCGGCTGCACTACGTCCAGGCCTGCATCCAAACCTGATGCAAACGAGAACTCTCGCGCGACTGTACCGGTCGGCACGGCACCGGATGTGCAAGCGGCGCTGGTCGAGCCTGGCGCAGATGTGCGGGACAAGCGAAGCGGCAAGGTCGGCGCCCTGCAGAACCTGTCGGCACCGCCGGCGCTGAGCGAAATCGACACCACGGCACCGGCCCCGCCGGCCCAACTGGTCGTGCGCGCCCTTGCGAAGCGGCAGATGACAAACATGACCTACATGCCGATGCCGATTCGACCGATGCCGGGCGACCTCAACACCGAGAACTACACCCACCGCGACACCAACCCGGTGCACCTGGTCGGCGAGCAGCCGGTCTCCACGTTCGGCATCGACGTCGACACCGGCTCGTACACCAATGTGCGGCGCATGTTGAACGCCGGTATGTTGCCCTCGGCCGATGCCGTGCGCGCCGAGGAGTTCATCAACTACTTCGACTACGGCTACGCACCGCCAGCAGATCGCGAACAGCCGTTCAGCGTCACCACCGAACTGGCGCCCGCGCCCTGGAACGCCAGTCGCCAGCTGCTGCTGGTCGGCATCCAGGGTTATCGCGTGCCGAAGGCCGAGATTCCCGCCTCGAACCTGGTGTTCCTGATCGACACCTCCGGCTCGATGAACGAACCGGACAAACTCCCGCTGCTGAAGGCCTCGCTGAAACAACTGGTGCGCGAACTGCGTCCGCAGGACCGGGTGGCCATCGTGACCTATGCCGGTTACGCCGGAGTCACCCTGCCCTCCACTGCCGGCAACCAGCACGCCGCCATCGACGCGGCCATCGAAAGCCTCGGCGCGGCCGGGTCCACCAATGGCGGCGCCGGCATCGAGCTGGCCTACGCGCAGGCCGAACAAGGCTTCATCAAGGGCGGCGTGAACCGGGTGCTGCTGGCCACCGACGGCGACTTCAATGTCGGCACCGTCAACCAGGAAGCGCTGAAGACCCTCATCGAAGACCACCGCAAGAGCGGCGTGGCACTGACCACGCTCGGCTTCGGCCAGGGCAACTACAACGACGCGATGGCCGTGATGCTGGCTGATGTCGGCAACGGCAGCCACCACTACATCGACAGTCTGCAGGAGGGCCGCCGCGTTCTCGTCGACGAAATGTCGGCGACCCTGCTGACCATCGCCCAGGACGTGAAGATCCAGATCGAGTTCAACCCGGCCCAGGTGCAGGAATACCGCCTTGTCGGCTACGAGAAGCGGATGCTCAAGCGCGAGGATTTCAACAACGACAAGGTCGATGCCGGCGAAATCGGTGCGGGCGCCAACGTCACCGCGATATACGAGATCACGCCGATCGGCTCGGCCGGAGCACGCAGCGACCCGCTGCGCTACGGCGAGCATGCCGAACCGGCCCGACGTGGCAGCGAGCTGGCCTTCCTGCGCCTGCGTTACAAACTGCCCGGGCAGTCGCAGAGCATACTGATCGAACGGCCGATTGCCGCCCAGACCGAAACGCGGTCGAGTGAAAGACTGCGCTACGCCGCCGCCGTGGCTGCCTTTGCCGACGCGTTGCGTGGCGGCAAATATCTCGATGGCTTCGGCTACGAGCGGATCGCCCAGCTCGCCAATGGAGCACGTGGCAACGATGCCCGTGGTTATCGGGCCGGCTTCGTGCAACTGGTCAAACTGGCCCAGGGGCTGGCCACGCCGGGTGAACCAGGCCGCGACAGCGCAATCCGTTGAGCATCCCGGCCCTGTCGCGTGGATGGCAGTGATGATCCCAGCCACACTCCCCGCTGCTTTCGTCCCCCACTGTGGCCACGCGGCGCGGCCGGAACCCCGGAACACAAACACAACCGAACCATGCTTCTTACCCGATGACCTGCGATATGGCTTACCCTCGCACCTCATGGATGCGGCGGTCGACCCTGATGCGGTGCTTATGCTGGCCTACGCGCAAGGCGACCTCGCCGCGTTCGAGGCGCTGTACGCGAAACATCGCGGCTTGCTATACCGGTTCCTGCTGCGCAGCGTGCGCGATCCGCACCTCACCGACGAGTTGTTCCAGGAAACGTGGAGCCGTGTGATCAGCGCGCGCGCGCGCTACCAGCCCCAGGCGAAGTTCAGCACCTGGTTGCTGCAGATCGCGCACAATCTGATGATCGACGGGATGCGTCGCCAGCGACCGATGGCCGGCGGCGACGAAGCCGAGGTGATACTGGCCCAGGTGGCCGGCCTGGAACGCGAACAGCCCGACCACGTGCTATCCGAGTTCGAACGCCGGCGCCGCTTGCAGCGGGCAATCGGACAACTTCCGGATGAACAACGCGTCGCGGTGCTGCTGCGGCTGGAGCAGGAACTCAGTCTGGAGGAGATTGCCACGGTCACAGGCGCCGGCCGCGAAACGGTGAAATCACGCCTGCGCTACGCCATGACCCGACTACGTGAAGTGCTGTCCGAATGACCACGCCCCTGCCACCGTCCGACCCATCCGCCACGGCACACGAGCTGCCCGGCGAGGTCGAGCTGTCCGCGTTGTATCGGCAGTTGCCGAGGCCCGAGCCCGGCCCCGCGCTGGATGCGGCCGTGCTGCGCGCTGCGGCCAAGTCGCTGGAGAATACTGATGGCCGGCCACAGGTCGAAGGACGTACGGCACCGCGGGAGTCAAGTGCCTGGCCAAATCCGAAGCCTCTATCCGCCACCGCCGCCAATGCGGTCCCGCCTCTCGGCTCAGCTGCCCGCTCGCGGCGCCGACGCGCACCCCCTTGGCTCATCGCGCTGGGCAGTGCAGCCAGTCTGGTGCTGGTGGCCGGGCTGGCCTGGCACATGCGCGACATGCCGGCGCCCAGCACGGACAGTGCAGCAGCAGAGGCCGCGGGCGCGACACGGGCATGGGCAGCGTCCACCCCTCCCGACAGTCCTAACGCAAGCCAGGCGGAGCATTCCGCGCTGGCCAGCTCTCCACAGGGAAAGTCCATTTCGGCCATGCAAATGAAAAGCGGTGCAAACCATCTGTCACCCACGGCACTCGCGGGCCTGAAACCCGTCGCGCCCGGCGCCTCGGCGGCAGCGGCACCGTACCAGTTGAGCGACAAAGCGATCGCCCAAGATGATGCCGCGGCCATCAACGCCACACGACGAGCGGTGCGCGAGAAGCGTGCGGCGTCCGCACCGAACCAGGCCGGTTCGCCTGTTCAATCCAGAATGGCCGCCGCTCCGGCTGTCATGGAAGCCGCGCCGAGCGCGCCGCCCACCAGTCCGGCAAGGGAAACCGACGCCACGACCAGCCACCCGGGTGATACCCCGCAGCAGGAGTTGGCGAAGATCCAACTGCTCTTGCAGCAACACCACGAAGCTGACGCCAGGCGGCGCATGCAGGCATTCCAACGCGCGCACCCGCAGTGGAATCTCCCGGCTGACTTGCGCGGACTTCTGGACGAGCCGTGAGTGACGGACTCTCGACCCTGGTGGCGACCTGTCGCCATCGGGACGAGATCAAGAGGAGCCGCTTCCTCGCCATCGCGTGCCCGGTCGCGTCGAGCGAACAGGCACGGTCCTTCGTGCGCGAGGTAGCCGACCTCGATGCCACCCACAACTGCTGGGCGTATCGCATAGGCCGGGATTACCGCTTCAGCGACGATGGCGAACCCGGTGGCACGGCCGGGCGCCCGATACTGCAGGCCATCGAAAGCCAGGACGTGGACGGTGTCGTGGTGGTGGTCACGCGTTGGTACGGCGGCATCAAACTCGGCGCGGGCGGCCTGGCACGTGCCTATGGCGGCACGGCTGCCGAATGTCTGCGCCAGGCGGAGCGCGTGCCGATCGTGGCCATGGCGAGCTTTGTCGTGCAGGCGGACTTTGCCGAGTTAGCCCTGCTCAAGGCACGCCTGACCGAGTTCGGTAGCGAGGTCGAACACGAGGAATTCGGAGTCGGCGGGGTAACTATGCGCGTGCGTGCGCCAGCCAGTCGTGCGCAAGAGTTCACTCGACTCGTCAGCAACCTCACGCGCGGACGAAGTACGCCGAGGCGGCTGGACGGCGCATTGCCTGCTGATTGAATCGGCCCACGTGCACCCCAATTCAGGGGCAGCCTGCCGCTGTGCAGGCCTGGTCCCATCAACGTCGCGAGTATCCATGAGCAACGCCACGGCCGACACGCCGCGCCCTTCCCGTCGCATCGGCGCACTGCGCGAACTGTGGCCGTTCGTCAAGCCTCACCGCAAGCTTGCCGTCGGCTGGCTGGTGTTCCTTGCGTTGTCCTCGGGCGCCTCGCTGACCTTGCCGATGGCGTTCCGCTACATCATCGACAAGGGCTTCCGCCACGCCAGCCACACCGTCATCAACGAGACTTTCACCGCCTTGTTTGGCGTGGCACTGGTCCTGGCCTTGGCCACCGGAGCACGCTATTTCTGCATCACCCTGCTCAGCGAACGGGCGCTGGCCTCACTGCGGCAGACGCTGTATGCGCAGGTGATCCGCCTCGACGTGGGCTTCTTCGAACGCAGCCGCGTGGGGGAACTGCTGTCGCGGCTGAGCGCCGACACCGAAGTGGTGCAGGCGCTGATCGGCTCGGGCGTATCGGTGGCGCTGCGCAGCGCGGTGATGTTGATCGGCGCCACTGCCATGATGGTCTGGACTGCACCGTCGCTGGCCGGCCTCACCGCGCTGGTGATTCCGGCGGTGATGCTGCCGATCCTCGCCTTCGGCAAACGCGTGCAGAAGCTGTCGCGCGCCAGCCAGGACCGCCTGGCGGATGCCACCGCCATCGCCAATGAAACCCTCAACGCTTCCACCGCGGTGAAAGCCTATGCGCGCGAGGATATCGAGAGCACGCGCTACAGCAGCGCGATCATGCGGGCGCTGGCCACGGCGCGCAGACGCATCGGCATGCGCGCGCTCCTGACCATGGCCGTGATCGTGCTGGTGTTCGGCGCGATCACCCTGGTCCTGTGGGAAGGTGCCCGCCACGTGTTGGCCGGCACGCTGGATCCTGGCGTACTCGGCCAGTTCGTGCTGTACGCCGTGTTTGCCGCCGGCTCCGTCGCCGGCTTGTCCGAAGTGTGGGGTGACGTGCTGCGCGCGGCCGGTGCGATGGAGCGCCTGGCCGAACTGCTGGACGAACGCGCCGATATCGTTGATCCGGTCCAGCCGCGCGCACTGCCCCGTCCGCTCAGCGGTGCACTGCACTTCGACCAGGTCAGTTTCCACTACCCCACCCGCCCCGACACCGCCGCCCTGCACGACTTCACTCTGGACGTGCGTCCCGGTGAGACCGTCGCCCTGGTCGGTCCCTCCGGCGCAGGCAAAAGCACCGTGTTCTCGCTGCTGCTGCGTTTCTACGATCCGCAGCGCGGCAGCATCAGCATCGACGGCATCGACCTGCGGGCGGTGACGCTGGCCGACCTGCGTGGCGCGATCGCGCTGGTACCGCAGGAAACCGTGATCTTCAGCGGCAGCGCCGCCGACAACATCCGTTTCGGTCGTGACGGTGCCAGCGACCAGGACGTGCAAGAAGCCGCTCGCGCCGCGGAAGCGCACGATTTCATCAGCGTACTCAACGATGGCTACCAGGCCGAGATGGGAGAGCGCGGCGTGCGACTGTCGGGCGGCCAGCGCCAGCGCATTGCCATCGCCCGCGCGATCCTGCGCGATGCGCCGCTGCTCTTGCTGGACGAAGCCACCTCGGCGCTCGACGCGCAATCCGAAGCGGCGATCCAGCAGGCGCTTGAGCGTCTGGAAAAGGGCCGCACCACTCTGGTCATCGCCCATCGCCTGGCCACCGTGCAGCGCGCCGACCGGATCGTGGTGCTCGATGCCGGGCGCATTGTGGCGCAGGGCACGCATGAGAGTCTGCTCGCTGAGCGAGGCCTGTACGCGGAACTGGCAAGGTTGCAGTTTGTGGCTTGATCACCGCGGTTGGGCCCCATGCACTCCAGCCACGGAGCGGCCGATTGCCCTGATCCGATTCTGCCTGCCGTCGCTATCCGCTGCAGTTGCCTCCGGTCGAGCAGAAGGAAGCGATGGAACTCACGCTCGCGGAGGACGCCGTGGCAAAGCTCTGAGGCGCTGCGGCCGCCGTACGTCCCGGACAAGGCCATGACGCAAGGCCAGCTTCGAAAGCCTTGACGGGCTGCGCGCCGGAAACAACGAACAAGGTCACCGGCCCATCGCGGGTCAGGTCGATGCCTGCTGACCCTGACATTCAAGCGGGGTTCGCTTGTCACCTCCACACGGGCGGCGGCGTCCGCTCCCGGCGGACAGACCCGCAGCGAACTGCGGGTCGTCCTGTTTCATCGGCTACCGCGCATGACGCCCGTCGTCAAGGTCAAATCGCAACACCTGGCCCATGCCGGGCGGCAGGCCGAATCCGCCATTGGAGACATACAGCGCACCGTCCGGCCCGAAGGTCATGGCGGTAGGCAGCACCAGGCCGCTGACGATGGTCTTGCGCGCGCCCGACGGTTCGATGCGCACCACGTCGCCTGTGCCCGGCGTAGGGAACAAGTTGCCCTGGCCGGTGGTGTTCTCCAGCACATACATCCGCCCCCACTTGTCGAAGGCGATGCCGACCACCGTGGTCAACTGCCCGGCCACCTGCCAGAGTTGCCTGTTCCAGGTG
>JBDTEG010000146.1:0-58670 GCA_039922695.1 Rhodanobacter sp.
CAGCATCACCGACAAGAAGATCGTCAAGCTGCGCGACCAGATGGCCGAGGAGTTCCTCAAGCTCAAGCTGCCCAGCGCGCTGATCGACGGCTTCGTGCGCAAGCTGCGCGAAGTGGTGGGCGACATCCGCCATCACGAGCGTGTGCTGCTGGATATCTTCGTCAAGCAGGTGAAGATGCCCAAGGCCGAGTTCATCAAGACCTTCCCCAGCAACGAGGGCAACCTCGAGTGGGTCGCCGAGCTGAGCCGCAAGCGCCAGAAGTGGTCGCCGAACATCAAGGTGCATCGCGAGGCGATCGATACCGAGCAGGAAAAGCTGGCCGCGATCGAGCGCAAGCTGTTCCTGCCGCTGATCGACATCAAGGACATCAACCGCGCCATGGCCAGTGGCGAGGCAAAGGCTCGCCGTGCCAAGAAGGAAATGGTCGAGGCGAACCTGCGCCTGGTGATCTCCATCGCCAAGAAGTACACCAACCGCGGCCTGCAGTTCCTTGACCTGATCCAGGAAGGCAACATCGGCCTGATGAAGGCCGTGGACAAGTTCGAATACCGTCGTGGTTACAAGTTTTCGACCTACGCCACCTGGTGGATCCGCCAGGCGATCACCCGCTCGATCGCGGACCAGGCCCGCACCATCCGCATCCCGGTGCACATGATCGAGACGATCAACAAGTTGAACCGCATTTCCCGCCAGATGCTGCAGCAGTTCGGCCGCGAGGCCACGCCCGAAGAACTGGCCAAGGAAATGGAGATGCCCGAGGACAAGATCCGCAAGGTGCTGAAGATCGCCAAGGAACCGATCTCGATGGAAACCCCGATCGGCGACGACGAGGATTCCCATCTGGGGGACTTCATCGAGGACGGCAATGCCAGCTCGCCAGTCGACTCGGCCACCGAAACCGGCCTGATGGAAACCGTGCGCGACGTGCTCGGTGGCCTGACCCCGCGCGAGGCGAAAGTACTGCGCATGCGCTTTGGCATCGACATGAACACCGACCACACGCTGGAGGAAGTCGGCAAGCAATTCGACGTGACCCGCGAGCGGATTCGCCAGATCGAGGCCAAGGCGCTGCGCAAGCTGCGTCATCCCAGCCGCTCCGAACAGCTGCGTTCGTTCCTCGACGTGGAATAGGCGTCAGTGCAACTCGAGGCCGAAGAAGCCCCGCCCATGCGGGGCTTCTTCATTGCGAGGATCGATAATTTCGGCAAACGCGATGTGCCGCAGTCGCTGCTACGGTAGACTTTCGCTCCCGCACGGGCCTATAGCTCAATTGGTTAGAGCATCGGACTCATAATCCGCTGGTTCCAGGTTCAAGTCCTGGTGGGCCCACCAGATTCAGAAATCACCGCAACCGTCTTTCTGCCGCGTTGCCACGCAATTGGCCAGATTGGGACGCGAGCGCACGCGCGACCATTCGCGCGACAGTGTGTCGCCGTCCTGATCGCGGCTGCCCGCCGCAAGGTCGTTGGCCGGACACAAGGCGACGATGCCGAAATTGCGGTCATACACATAGGTCACCGGCATGTCGCGGACGACATCCAGGGAGTAGGTACCCGGAGGTGGGGTGACTGTCAGCGCCAATGCGTTGGCCGGGTCCTGGACAAACAGATAATTGGTCGCCGCCAGGCCCGTGCCATTGATGGCATACGTGCCAGCGGGGGAGCCAATCTCCGCGCTGGTCTGGAACTCCAGCGACCCGGTCGTCGCCGTCGCTTGCGTATCACCGCCACGGAATCCCGTGACCGTGCCGCCCAGGTCGCCATTGGGCGTGCCCACCATGCGTCGTTTGGGATCGGCACTGTAGAACAGCGTGGCGGGATTGATGCGCAACGCCGTCGCGTTCCCGGGTGACTGCGAAAAAACGTAGTTGGTTGCACCCAGTCCGCTGCCATTGATGGCGTACAGTCCGATGTTTGAAGCTTCTGTGGCGCTTGTCGTGAAGACCAGTGTGCCGGTGGTGGCCGTGGCCAGAGTGTCGGTCAGGCGAAAGCCCGTGACGGTTCCGGCCAGCGTACCGTTCGGGTCGCCATAAAGACGGGTCAAGGGATTGGCGACGTAGGCAAGCGTCGCGGGCGTGACAGCCAATACTCCGGCGAGCACGTTGATGCGGTAACCCGCCGGTGACACGAATTCTCCATCGATCGGGTATTTGCCTACGCTGGAGGCCTCGGTCGCCGTGGTGGCCACGCTGCCGGTAATCGCATTGCTGGCCCGGTCCCCCAGGATCATCCCGCTGACGTCGTAGTCGATGGCCGTGTCGGGCAGGCCGTATTCACGGGTGCTGTCGGAGAAGCTGATCGTGGCCAGCGGCTGGGCGGTGTAGATGAACTGGTTGGCCGTTGTCGACGGCGTTACTCCGCAGGCAGCGCTGTACGTGCAGCCATACAGATTGGGCAGGCTGCCATTGCCCGCCAGCCCGCCGCGATTCTCGCCCACCCAGGTGTTGCCCCAGACCTGCCAGTTTCCGCCGGCGGTAATGGCGTTCCCGCCAGCGTTGTCAAAGATGCCGTTGCTGACCAGGTCGACCTTGTTGCCGCTGACATTTGCGCGCAGCGTCATGTTGCCGGCCAGGGCGCGCACCAGCACGTCGCCACCACCGTTGACACCGCTGCCCGCCAGGGCCGCTGGCGTGTTGCTCGCGGCATCGAAGCCGCTGGCGGTGACGTTGCCGATGCCCACGCCGGCGGCATTGACGAAGCTGAAATTGCCGGCGGCCGATCCGGCCAGCGTGTCGGCGGACACCTGGTTGGCGGCGTTGGTCAGGGTCACTGCACCGGCGCTGGAGCGGACCAGCAACGAGGCGGCGGTAAGTGGTGCGCCCTGCGTGATGTTGCCGGCACTGATCAGCGCCAGCGTGTTGGCGCCCACGTTGAGCGCGCCATTGACGGCGATGCCGCCCGCTTGCAGGGTGAGGTTGCGAGCGTAGGAGATGGGGACCAGGACACTGATTGCACCTGCCTGGATACTGCTGCCGAGGATCAGGGTCGTCGCGCTGAGGTGGCCGAGTTCGATGGCGGAAACGCCGAATCCGGTGGCGCCACCCACGGTAATCGCATCACTGACGTTTTCGACCAGCGCACCGGTGGAACTGACACTGCCCGGACGCAGGTCGATCACGCCGGTGGTGAGCAGTGTGCCGGCCAGCACCAGTGCATCGGCGCCGCCGTCGTTGTGCGCCCGGACCACCATGTCGCCACTACCGGCATCGATGACTGCGCCGGCGGCGATGTTGACGCCGGTACCGCTGCCATCGGAGGATCCGCTCAGCAGGGTCAGGCCGCTGCTGGATCTGATTGCAGCGCCGGCAGCGATATCCAGTCCGTCGCTGACCGTGTCGCCGTCGACATCCCCGTGGCCGCGCAGATCGATGCCGCCAGCAAGGCTGCGCACTGAGGCGGCGCCGAGGTACAGTCCGACCGCGCCGTCGCCCGCGCCGACACCCGTCACGGTAATCGCGCCGCTGGTGCTGCTCAGCAAGGTTCCGGGACCACCGTCGCCGTCCGAATCGAGTGTGACGCCGGAGTTGATTCCCGAGCCAGTGGCGCCCAAGCCACTGATCTGGATGCTGCCGGTCGAGGCATACAGATTGGAGCCGATCAATCCCACGACGGCGTCATCCAGGCATGAGCGCAGGCAGCTGCCGCTGCCGCGCAGCAGGATATTACCGCTGGAGTTCGCGTCGCTGCCGCCGCTGCGGGTGTCGAGCGTGACCGTATTGAGCTGGATTCCGCCATTATATTGGCTGGTGGCAAAACCGTTCGCCGGATCGTCCTGCCCGTACATGGACAGATCGCCGCCATTGGTCCGGATGGATGCATTGGCGAACGCCATGTTGCCGTTGTCACTGTTGGTGCCGTTGGCGTCGCTGTCGAAAATCACGCCCAGCGGGCCGGCGGTGGAGTGGACCTGGAAATTGTCGCCCCCGATGCGGGCATTGGCGTCAAGCCGGAAGGTCAGCGGTGCGGCGCCGCTGCTGCGCAGGATATCGACCGCGCGCAACAAACCTGTGGTGGGATCCATGACCGTACCGTCAATGTAGATGTCTCCGCTGTCAGGCGGACCGCCGCTTCCAGTGCCGATGGTGACGTTGTTGCCGCTATTGAGCGCATTGTTGATGTCGCCATCCTGGATGGTCGAATCCGTGATCGGGTCGAACGGCGTGGCGGGCAGTGTGCCCGCAGCGTTGCCGTGGACGATGGTCACGTCGTACGGATCGATCAGCCACTGCCCGGCTGCGCCGCGCGGTGCCTTTGCACTTACCTCGATCCCGCCCAGGGAGATTCCGCCACCCGAGGTCTCCACCAGACCGCCATTGCCTCCGTTTACACCCCCCTCGGCGCTGATGCTACCGAACGCATACAGCCCGTTTGCGCCCTTGACGATGATCGAGCCACCGTTGCCGTTGTTTGTGGCACTTGCGTTGAGGGTCGTGAGCCCACTGACTTCCGCGACGTTGTTAGCGGTCACGCTTATCGTGCCGCCACCCGTGCTGCCAGAAGCATCAATCAGCGAAGGCGTTGGCGGGAACGGGAATGAGTCACAAAAGGTGCAAAACAAGCTGAGCACACCGACGTTGTAACCTGCCAGTTCGATGTCGCCACCACGAACTCCCGCCGCAATGCCACTTGCGTCAAGCGTGCCACCCTGGACGTTCACCAGATTGCTGGTCCCGTCATCGGAGGCGCTGGACAAGACAATGCGCCCCGCTCGCGACATCATCGAGCGCGCCTGCACGATGCCGTTGTTGACCACGCTGGCAAACGGGTTTCCCAGGGCCTGCATCAGCACCTGGCCGCCATCGGCGGCGAGCGTGCCTCCCAGGTAGTTCTGCGCGTAGGTGCCGTTGGGATTGACGGCGCTGGTGTTTATCTGCAACTGGGTGAGACCGTCGCCGCCGATGTTCACCGTGATCTGGCTACCTACGCCCAGCGCCACCGTGCCTTGCGGCGCACTGATGCTGGCCTCGCCACTGCCGTTGCCGTTTTGCACGCGGCCACCCAGCAAGGCCACCGTACCGCCGGGATTGGCGGTGATCGTGCCATCATTCTCGACGTTTCCCTGGAAGCTCACGCCGGTGCCGAAGGCATATGAACCGGTGGCCACACCACGATTGAAATTGTCGGGGCTGATATCCAGCGTGGAGGCGATCAATCCGCCGACGTTGACCGTTGACCCGGGGGCGAACAGGATTCCGCTCGGATTGACGAGAAAGACGCGCCCGTTGGCGGTCAGTTGGCCGTAGATTTCAGAAGGATTGCTGGTGGTCACCCGGTTCAAGGCCACGGCGGTGGCACTCGGCTGGTTGAAGGTCACTTTCGCGTTGGAGCCAATCGAGAAATCGCTCCAGGTGATGGTGACGCTTTGCGTAGACTGGTCGATCACCATCGTGTTCGAGGTCGGGGTCCGGATCAGGGCCGCTCCACTTCGGTCGACTACATGACCACCAACAGGCACGAAGTTCGGATTGGACGCCGCCTGGCCAGCGGCCCACGCGCACGGCGCAAACAATGCGGCGCCTATGCCCTGCATCAGAGTTGTGCGCAGGAAAAGTGCATAGCGTCGGCCGAGTCGGCGGCGACGGGTGTCGGCACAAGTGGCGTTCATGTTGCAGCTCCTGTCGGTGCGCGCAGTGTGGCCGCGCGCCGACGCGTCAGAAAAACTTCTGGAAGTTGAAGAACAACCGCGGCTTCTTGTCACCGCCGCTGGTAACCGCCGGGTCGGTGGTGCGCCAGGCGACGCTCAGGTCCAGCGAGAAGCTTCCCGGGCGGGCCCAGTTGAGGCCGAAGCCTGGACCGCGCAGGCTGCGGATGGGACGTGCGCCACCCAGCACGGCCGGGGGCTTGTCGAGCCATCCGCGGGAGGCGTCGTAGAAGACGTAGGGCGTGACATCACGACTGAGCGAATAGCGATACTCGACATTCGCGATGATGCCGCGATCGCCAAGCACCTCGCCTTGCGGGTACGCGCGCACCGCATCGTGCCCGCCGAGGGAAAGTTGCTCCGAAGCGTCCAGGTTGCGGTTGCTCCACTGTCCACCGAGTCCCACGAACAGCGTGTTCTTCGGCCACAGCAATTGCAGGCGCGATACCTGGAAGGTGAGCTTGGTGAAGCTGCCCGCGGTACCCGCGCCATAGGGGCTGGCGTCGTACGTCGCGTTGTCCGCGTCGAGCAACTTCAGGCGTCCGCGGTAGAGCACGCCGTTGCTGCTGAAGTACCCGCCGCCACCGAAACTGTCGCGCCGTTCCCACGCCCAGCCGACTCCCACGCCGTTGACCCGCTTGTGCGAGTTGTAATCGACTGCACGCAGGCGATCGGTCAACTCCTTGTGGTCAACCTGCACGCGCAGGAACAGGTTCTGGCTGCGCTGGCGGACCAGCGGAATCGTCATCGACGCGTCGTAGATGCGCGACAGGCCGATGGCGTCCAGTGCCTCGAACGCCCCACCGAGGCTGTAATCGACCTGGGAGGCGCCAACGCCGGCGCGCATTCCGTCGTAGCCGATTGGCGCCTCATAGGACAGGCGGCCAAACGTGGTGCCACCGTGTTCGGAGACCAGCGCACGGGCATCCAGGTTGTCGCCATAACCGAGCGGGCTGTTCCAGCGCACCGAGCCGCCAGCACGCAAGGTACCGGCTTCGCGCGTGCCGTAGTCGTCCAGTCCCAGCGACGCATTGAAACGTGGCGCCGGGGCGATCTTCACGGTGAGGTCGGTGGTTCCCGTCTCGGCGCCGGAGCTCAGCGACGACTGCGCCTTGATGCCAGGCAAGTCGGACAGAAGCAACATCGTGCGCTCGTACAGCTTGCCACTCAGCGGCTTGCCCGGCTGCAGCGCGGCGAGCATGGCGCGCACGCGCGATTCGGCGATCGGCGCGGTCGGGTCGAGCTCAAGCGTCACCTGGCCCAGGCGGCCCTCGACGACGCTGATCTCGACGATCCCGTCCTTGACTTCCTGTACCGGCACGATGGCCGTGGCGAAGATGTAGCCCGCGTTGTGATACAGCGTGGTCACCTCTTGCGCCAGCGCGTCCAGATCAGTCAGCGTCACGGGTTTGCCGATGCGTGCGCTCACCAGCGCATCAAGCTGTGGCTGGGTAAATACGCTCACGCCCCGGAAGTCCACCTTGCGCAGGATGAAGCTGGCCTGGCCCGCAGTGACCGGGGGCGGCTGCGGCACATTCTGCGGCTGCGGCAGCGGTGCCGCCTGCGAGTCATCGCCAGGCAGCTGCGGGCTGGCCTGCGAGCGCACGCCCTGGCTGGTCGACTGCGCAAATGCCGGAACCGACAACAGGCCCAGCGCCAACGCGAGCGGAAGCTGACGCGGCCAGAGCCTCTCGTTTTTGCGGCGGCTCATGGCCGATCTCCCACGGCGAGTCGCCAGTCGCCAATCACGTCGAAGGGCGCCCAGAAGAACGGATGATCCATGTTCGGCGTGTGCAGCACGGCGAGCTGTGCCCGCTGCATCGCCAGCTGGACGTCGGTTCCGCGGGCGAGTTCACCGTACAGCGTAGACATGAGCAGTTTGGTGGCGTCATCGGACACCGGCCACAACGACACGATGAGGCCGGAGCTGCCGGCGGACAGGAACGACCGCGTGAAACCCAGCACCTCGTCACCATCGGTCACCCGGCCCAAGCCGGATTCGCAGGCCGACAACGTGACCAGCGACACCTTGTCCAGGTTCAATCCGAGTACTTCGTGGGCCTCCAGGAAATTGACCTTGCCGTTTTCGCTGGCCAGCAGGATGCGCGAGTACAGGGGGTCGATGGTGTCGGCCTGCGCGTGCGCGGCCACGTGGATCAGCGAGGTGCTGCCGGCTCGAGCTTCGAACATCGGCTTGGTCGCCTGGGCATGCAGGTACACCTGCGCACCCGGAAAGTCGGCGGCAAGTGCCTTGACCTCGGCTTCGGAACCCGGCAGCGCATATTGCGGCGCCACGTCGGGGTTGCCGAACGCAGTCAGCGTGCGCTGCATCTTCAAGCCACGGTCGATCAGCTGCAACGCAATGCTTATCGAAGGCGTCACCGACAGCGGGTGGTCCTCGATCAGGTAGTGACCGTCCAGTCGCAACGCCTGGAACGGCAGGTAATGCAGCGGGCCGTGCGGCACCACGATCAGGCGCACGCCCGATGGCAGGGCCAGTGGTTTCAGCAGCAGGTCGCCGAGCTGGTCGGCAGCGCCCACCGCGCTGCGTCGCCCGGCAATGATGGACTGGCGGAACGCATCGACCAGTTGCACCAGGTCCTTGCGCGGAATCGCATAGCTGTGCTCGACCAGGCCGTCCCGGCCGACGACCCAGACCAGCAGGCGCGACGGCAGCGTGTGGAACTCGACCAGCCGCTCGTCCGGGCGCAGTTGTTGCTGGACCTGGGCTGCGGTCACGCTGGTCGCGCCCGCGACGACCTTGCCACGATCGCGCACTTCATCCAGCAACGCGCGTGCGCGGCTGCGCTCGGACAGGTTGAACGCCGCGGCACTGTCACCCTGGCGCGAGTACAGATCGATCGCCTGTTCGAACACCCGTTGCACGTCGGAGAACAGACCGATCTTGAACTCCTCGCTGTGGAAACGTGCGCGCACCTGGTCCAGCCCGGCCAGCGCCTGGGTCCAGGTGGCTGCCGCCTGTTTCTCATCGCCCAGGACCAGCTGGCCCTGGGCGATGCCGTCCTGTGCCCAGAAGCGCTGGTAGCCGGCGTCGACACCCGCCGCTTGCTGCTCCAGCTGGCGATAGAGGGTGATGGCGTCGGAGGGTTTGTGCTCGGCCAGCAACAGCCGGGCGCGCGTGCGCGTCAACAGCGGCACCAGCGACGGATCGAGCGTGGACGGAACCAGCGCGTCCAGGGTCTCGCGCGCCCCCGCCGTATCACCCTGGCCGATCAGCGCATTGGTCAGCGACAGCGCCACCAGCGGGCGGTAATGATCCGAGCTGCTGGTCATCGCCAACCGGTATTGCGCCACGGCGGTGGCGTAATCGCCCTGGCGCGCGGCGGCATCGCCCAGCACCTTGTGCGCCGGGCCAACAATCTGGGTGGGGTCTTTCACCGGGTGCTGCAGCGCGGCCTCGGCGAAGGCCTTGGCGCGTTCGAAGTCGCCGCCATAACCATAGACGATGGCAAGGTCGCGATAGGCTCGCGCCAGCAATTCCCCGTCACCGCCCTGCTGGGCCAGGTACAACGCCTGGCTGGCTGCACGCACGCTACGGCGCAGTTCGCCTTTCTCCGACAGCGCAATCGCCTGGCTGCAATACTGATAGCCGTCCATCTTCACGGCGCTGTTGCCGTACAGCAGCGCGCCATCGGCACTCAGGGCCAGCGCAGTGTCGGCATCGTGCATGCGCGCCTGCGCGTCCAGTGCGGTCGACGTGTCGATCGCGGTGGCGTCATGTTGACGCAGCGCCGGCAGATCCTGGGCTGCGAGCGGACCGGCCGGACCCAGCGTCAGCCCCGCGGCCAACCAGAACAAGGTGATCTTTGCGCGCACGTGGCGGTCCTCTGGGCTCAAGCCCGGTCGCACGGGACGACCGGTCGCTGGAAGCCTAGGCAGTCTAGGCAGCCTCGACCGCGCGGCCTATTTGCACTAGGACATAGCCCGTTCGGACGACAGCGTCGGGCGAAAAATCGACACCCGGCCGCCCTCGATGTTGTCGGCGGCGGCCGCAGGGACCGGAAGCACCGGCGACCCCATGTCGACCTGACCCTTGCAGGGCAACTCGAAAAAGAAGGTGCTGCCGCGACCAGGCTCGGAACGTATGCCGACCCTGGTCCGCAGCAACCGCGCCAGACGCACGGCGATCGCCAGGCCCAGTCCATAGCCCTGACGCTGCTCGCCTTCGTCGTGCAGGCGCACGAATTCCTCGAAGATGCGCCGATGGTGGATGGCGGCGATGCCCGGGCCGCGGTCGCGTACCTCGATGCGGACGCGCGCGCCGCGTCCGCGCGCCGCGATCAGCACGCGTGCCTGCGGCGGCGACCACGCCACCGCATTGCTCACCAGTTGCTCCAGCAGGGCGCCGATCAGTTCGACATCGCCGACCAGCGAGTGCGCGGTGGCATGCCAGTGCAGCGTCACCCCATGCCGGCGGCCGATCTCGCTCAGCTGCGCGCGACAATGCTGGAACAGGTCCGCCACGCCGATCGGTGCCGCATGCACCGTGACTACCTCCGCGTCCAGCCGCGAGAGCTCCAGCAGCGCGACCAGCAGTCTCGTCATGTCGGCGATGCTGGAGCGCATCTGGGTGATCACCGACTGCTGTTCGGCATCGATGCCCGGATGCAGACTGCCGGCGAACAACTGCAATGCCTGCAGCGGCTGACGGAAATGGTGACCGACCAGCGCGACGAACTGAGACTTGCCGCGCAATGCGGCCTGGCTCTGGCGCAGCTGGTCCAGCGTTTCGATCCCGCTGTCTCTCAGGCTCGATATCGCTTCCCGCCCGCGTGCCTCCAGCAGGCGACGCACGGTTGCGCAGGAGGCTTGCAGCTGGACAAACTCGGTGTTTGTTTCAGTCTCGACCGCGTGGGTTGCGGCGCCCGCGATGGTGTCGCTCAAGTTTTGCTGCAGTCGTCGGAGCGGCTGGATGACGCGTTGGCGCAGCGCGTGGATGGCCAACCAGGCCAACAGCAGCACGCCCAGGCCAGCGCCCAGCGCATACATCTTCGCGAGGCGCTGTGTGCGATGGCGCGGTGCCGGATCGACATGCGCGGTCAGGCGCCGCTGGTATCCATCGCGAACGGGAAGATCGTCGCGATAACGTTCCAGCGAACCGTCGCCGATCCGACCGCTGTGCTGCAGGTCGCCATGCGCGTCGCGCAACTCGATGCCTGCGAGACCGACGCTGCGTCCGTCGCGCACCGCGGCGTCCAACAATGACTGCGTGGACTGGACATCGGCCCGATCCAGCGCGATCACCAGACGCTGCAGCTGCAACCCGATGGCCAGATGTGCGCGGTCGTCGATGTACTGCACGCGATGGAACGTGACCACGCCGATCAGCACCCACGCCGCAAGCGCACATGGCAGAACACTGTCGACGAAAAGTCGGGGGAGAATTCCGGCACGCACATGTGGCGTCAGCATGAGAATGCACCGCGCGACGGGTGGCGAGCAGGCTGCATGTGCCACGCCACGTGCGCTGCGCTGCCGATGGAGAGCCTTGCCTCGGGGAGGGAACATCTGTTGCTGCATCGGAATGCCATGCGGGCAGCCCTCGATTCACTGCATTCACGGCGGAAATGCGGTCACCGCGCCGCCGCCGACCTTGTCATCTGGTACGGCACTGTAGGAGAAGCCGAGGACATGTTCGATACGCAGTTCGATATAGCAACGTGCGGCATAGAGCGAATTGCATATCGAAAAGAGTCGCGGCAATGCACACACTTCACGGTGTCCATCGCCATCGCGCCATCGGAGAATAGTCATGACCGCCAGGATCCCGCTGCCCCGCCTCGCCGCCTGCCTGTTGCTGATGGCCACGTGCGCCGCAGCGCAGGACACCGGTTCGAGCCGTTCCAACACGACCGATACGTCGGTGAAATCGATCGTCGACAAGCTCAAGGTTCAGCACGACGACGGCTCGGTGTTCACCGGCCCCACCCGCTCGTTGCGCCTGGGTGCTGCGGCGGGCGCCGGCAAGGTGGCCGACGCGCCGGCACCGCCTGCATCGATCTCGATGCAGATCCAGTTCGCTTTCAATTCCGACCGTATCGAGGGCGCCTCAGCCACCACGATGGGCAACCTGGCCACGGCGCTGAAGTCGGATCAATTGAAGGGGCGTACATTCCAGGTCGTGGGACACACTGACGGCGTCGGCTCGGCCAGCTACAACCTGCGCCTTTCGCAGATGCGGGCGGCCTCGGTGAAGCGGTTTCTGGTCGACCACGGCGTGGAAACGGGTCGGCTAAGCGCCAGCGGAACGGGCGCCAACGAACTGCTGAACAAGTCGGATCCCACGGCGGCCGAAAACCGACGGGTCGAGATCGTCGCCAGCGGCGGCTGAGCACCAGTCATGCCGATCCAGGTGGTCAATGGAGCCTCGCTGATGTGCAGCTTCGGCGTGGCGCCGTCGAGTTTGGTGGTGTTGCCGGTCAACCGGGTGCTGTCGGGCAACCAGCCCGCGGCGAACATCCAGGACCACATCCCGATGACCAACATCATGCCGTTCGGGATGTGCATGTCGCCGTCCAATCCTCAGGTGGCCGCGGCGACCACGGCGGCGCTGGGCGTGCTCACCCCGCAACCATGCATTCCGGCCACCACGACGCCGTGGGTTACCGGCACACCGACGGTCCTGCTTGGGAACCAGCCGTGCCTGGACAATACGCATACCTGCATGTGCATGTGGGGTGGGATGGTGACGGTCAGCATGCCGGGCCAGGTGACAGAGCAAATCCCCTAAGCTGGTGATGGCGTTTGCGTACACGCGCATCCGTCCGGGGCATGTTGACTGGAGCTTGCGGCTCAGTCAGCCTGCATTTCCTGATGGTCGCCGCCCCGCGGCTGCTTGGCCCCGCCCGGCAAGGTCGGGTCGCGACCCAGCGCGGCGCTGTGAACGAACTGAGCCGGCGCGTGATTATCTTGAGCTTCCGCAGCGAAAGTCAGGTCGGCAGGCGGAGCCGCGATAGTCGACAATCTGCCATCTGACGCTGGCCCCTGCCGCAAGCTGCAAAGTCGGCAACCATGCATCACCTGTTTCGCGGACGGATGGACACGGCCAAGAAGGAACGCCTCAGCGAGGAATCCGGTGATGTGGAATGGGGGCGTCTTGCCCGAGTACGACAGGCTGAGAGCGTGAGACGAGAGTCCTGTGTCATGAACTGCTGGCCTGCGCGACCATTCGCGGGATGGGTTAGGGCGAGTGGCCGAGGCGATGCGCGATGGGTTGAATGCCTGTGCATCGCGATCTACCGGCTTGCAGCTCAGTCTTTGCCGAGCAGCTTCAACGTCGCTTCCACGGCGGCACGTTGCGATGGGGTCAGCGTTACGTGCTCGATCGCGAAAAGCCCCAGCTTGCGCCATTCTGCGCGCGCCTCAGGCGAATAGCTCGCCAGGGTCGGTGCCAAGTGGTTGGAGGCGGGCGTGAACCAGATACCCGGCCTGTAGTCGAACAGCGATTCCACCAAATCGCCGCGCAGATGCGTGGGCAGGCCACCGTGCAGAAGCCGGTCGCAGCTCACAAGGACCGCCAGAGAGTTGCGATGCGGCATGATTTCGCTATGCATCCAGTCCAGCTTGAAGTCGTCCTCGTGCCTCGGGTCGGCCAGTTTCTTCTCGAACAGATGCAGCGCCGGCTCGCTCCCGTTTTCGATCAGCGCATGGATGGTGAGCGGCGTGAAACCGTCCTCCGGTTGCGAATGTCGATCCCAGAAAGCAACCAGCTCGGGCGGGGCGGGGCGGATTACCGCAGTCGCCGCAAGCAAGAGGTCAACGCGGCCGCCCTGCTGAATGAACGTCGGACTCTGCGTCAATGCGAGCAAGGTCGCGCGTGAAACTGCAGATGGATTGCGGCGCAGTTCGTCGATGATCCGGCTCAGCCGCAACCGCTTCGGCTGGCCGTTGTATTCCTCTGCGGTATTCAAGCGCAACAGGAAGTTATCCGAAGTCAGCGCCTGCGACAGCACGTGCTGTTCGCTCGCCTTGCTGCTGCCTGCCAGCTGGGTGGCGACGCGCAGCAATTCGCCCGGGTCGTGCGAGGACTGCAGAATTCCAGCGGCATCGTTGGGTGCGTTCATGGGTGTGGCATCCGCGTCGTGAAGTGGTTCGCCGTACGCAGGCGTGTTGATGCCTGCGGCGAAGATCAGTAAAGCAACGACGAGCAGCGTTTTCATGGAGCGCCTGGCACCACGATGACTTCGCCCGCAAATATCAGATTGATGTCGCCGCTGCGCAGTCGTTCCCGGTTGGGCCTGCCGGTGTTGCCATCGTAGGCGTACAGCTCCTGCGCAGTCAGGCTGTAGCGCCCGGCGATTTGACCCAGCCACTCGCCGCTCTGGATCACATATTCGGTGCCAGCGCTGCGCGGCGGTGGCGGTGGAACGACCACGCCGGGTGGTAACGGCACCGCGCCAACGACCAGCGGACTGAACAGCACGCCACGCGCCTGGATGATGTCAAAGTCCTGCGCGATGGTGGAAGGATCCTGCCATTGCATCACGTTCTCATGAGGCGGATGCAGCAAACCGTCCCAGAAAATGCCGCCGGCATTCAAGGTGGCGGGCGGGTCGGCGGCAATCTGGTCGCGGGCGGGGTTCGCACCGGCGGCCGGCACGCCTTCCACCCGGTGGCCAAGGCTGAGCACATGCCCGAATTCGTGTGAGATCGTGTTCGCGTATTCGCGCTGGCGCGCCAGCGTAGCGTGGTTGCCCGCGGGTAACAGCGCGCCGCCATTGGCATCGGTGACCACCATCGAGAACAGTTGCGGATGCCCGGCACGCGGGCGCCCGCCGATCAATTGCATCACCACCGGGCCGACCGTCGCATCGGCTCCGATACCGACACCGGTCGGGCGTATCCACGAAGTGCTTGGCGAGCCATTGTCGGTAATCTGCGGGCGGGCGCCGGGTGCAGCCGGCGCGGTACTGTTGGGAAAATCGATGCCAGCGCCGAGGATGCCGCGGTTGTCAGAATGGATATAGGCGAAATTCATCACCCCGACACGATGGTTCTTGATCGCCGCCCGCTCCTGTCCGGGGATGCTCAGATTTCGGGTCTGCCCGCGTGCCACGCTGAGCCGGAAGATGCCCGGGATACCCGTAAGACGCGCACCATGGGTCACGGTGGGATTGGTATCCAGGGTCAGCTCCAGGCCGAGCTGGCGCATGAAGCGGTTGGCGATGTCGATGTGATTCTTGACGTCGGCTGGCGTTGCCCGCGGCACGCTGTCCGGCGTATTGCCGTTGTGGATGTTGCAGCGGCAGGGTAGCCGCCTAAGATTGCTGACCAGTGCGCGATAGGTGGCGAACAGCGCACCCTTGAAGCGCACTTCGAAACGCACTTCGCCGGCCGCCGTACCGAAGACCATCACCTTGCGCCCCGACGCGGCGCCGAAGAAGGCGGCGGCGCCCCCCCCGGCCACCGAAACCACGCTCCATTCCAGGCGTGCATCGTTGTCGGTGAAGGCCAGCCCTGCGGGAACATAGAACGAATATTCGAGTCGTGCACAGTTGCGCAGGTTGGCCCAGTTGCCCGCATCCAGTTCTGCATCCGTATGCGGTCCGGGCGGAGCCGCGGCCGGTGGCCCGAGCAGGGGTACAACGGCCGGGTTGGGAATGATGTTGATCGGATCGCCGGCCGACACCAGCGTATTGAGGTCATTGGTATCCGGCACCGTGCCTAGGGGCATCGGCGGTCGCACCGGCAGCGACGAGGGCGGGGGTATGCGCGGCACCGGCCGCACCGGGTGGAATTCCATCCGCGCATCGAAACTCGCACCGGATACCGTCGTGCAAGTGATGCTGCCGGCATGCTGGCGACAGGCGAATACCGAGGAAGGCGGATGGCGGCCGAAGTTTCCGTCCACCGCCAGCTGCACCTCCCAATCGAGCAGCAGGAAGGCACTCCCGTGGCGCAATTGCGCTTGCTGATACGGGCGCCTGAGCGTATGCCTGATGGTGCCGAGTTCGTCATCCGAAAACACATCTGACTCGCGCGTGTGAAAGCTCACCACCACCTCGTCCAATCCCGCCACATTGATGATGCCCGACCACTGGGGCTGCGGCAGCACGATCGTGCGACCCTCGACCGCGTCGAAAACCCTTGAAACATCGCCCACCGCCTGCGCACCCACGCGTGCCTGGAACTTGAATTCGCCTGATCCGAACGTGTCCGAATCGTCGCGCACGAATACGCTGGTGAAGATGACTTTGATGCGTTCGTCAGCTGCCATGGCACGAAACTCCGGCAGGTGGTACACGGAAAACTGATCCAGCGCCGGCCATGCTCAGCTCCCGTGGGTATCGCGCACACGCTGGCGCAGTGCGTCATCCGGCTCGCCGGTGACAGTCAACTGCATCTTTTGCTGGAATGCACTAATTGCACTGCGCAGCCCCTCGCTGAGTTCGTTGTTGCGATCGCCGCAATCGAAAGAAAGGTTAGCCAGCCGCTGCTTCAGGCCGAGCAGTTCTCCGACAGGTGCCAGGTAGCCGAGCTGCAATTGCATGACCCGCTCGCGCAGCGTGCCCGGATACAGCGTGATCGTGCCGCCTTTGGCATCGGGAGGAATCGCCACGTCGATGTAGCCGTTGGCATCGGTTTTGCCGTCGAACAGCTGACCGTCGATCGTCATCACGTAGGCCGCATTGGCGATCGGCCGGTCAAGGTCCGGCTGGGAAGATCGCGGCGGGTCCTCGGTGGTCAGGTCCTTGCCCTGGTGGACAGGCGCGGGAGCGTTTTGCTCGGGCGGCGGTGTTTGTTCCGGCGGCTCCATCACGCGCAATCGGAATTTAGCCGGTACCCCCTTGCGTACAAACCGGTGCCGCTGGTCGACGGCGCACGATTCCTCGCGCACGCGGAGTGGAGGCACCGTCAGCTGATCGCCTTCCAGCAGTACGTTCGGATCGCCGCGTGCGGATTTCAGTGCGGCGTTGGCCGGGTGATCCCACAACGTATTCCAAACATGACCATGTTCCTGGGCGATCGAGGAAATGCATTCGCCAGCACCCACGACGTGTACGTCGCCACCCTTGGGACCGCTTGAAGCAGGGGCTTGGTCATCAGTGCTCATGCGGATTTCCAGGCCTCCTGATCGAGCTTCGGAAAAGTCACCTTGCACTGTCCCGGATCGATGTTGGTGACCTTGAACAAGCCTTTTTCATCGGTAGTGCCTTCGGCCACGGTGCTGCCGTCGGGGAGCGTCACGCGCAACTTTTCGCCGGGGACGGGCTTCCCGGCGTCATCTTTGAGCTCCACTTCGATGTAGTGTTTCTTGTCCTTGTTCTTCGGGTCGGCGGCATCGTGCGCGGGACCCGACGAAGCAGGTGCGCCGGCAGGGCGGGTGCCGGCCAGCGGCGAGACCTCCATCTTCTGTCCGGGGTCGGCCTTGTCCGCCACCGCCGCAGCGGTGACCGCAATGGGTGGAACGAGGGACGCGGCTGAGCCAACACCGGCGCTGCCGCCGCTGTTGATCATCACCATCGTGCCTACCATGGTGATGCCGGCGCTCGAGAGCATGATGAAGTTGCTACCGACCTTCAACGTCAGCATCGTGCCGGCCTCGATCACCAGGTTCGCGCCAGCCTTCAGGTAATAGTCGCTCTGCACCTGCTCGCTATGGCTCTGGAACGACTCGCCTACACCACCGCTGACCTTCAGCGAAACCGAGCCACCGATGCTGACGGCCTGCTTGCCTGTGAGTTTGACATGGTCGTCGCCGCCGACTTCGGTGATGCGGTCCTTCTTCACGTAGAGGTGCTGGCTGCGATGGACTTCCTCCAAACGGTCTCGCTTCACGATCAGGCTGCGGTCTTGCTCCACCCACTCGCGGCGGTCGTTCTTGACGCGCAGGTCCACGTCCTTCTGGGCGTGAATGAATAGCTGCTCGGCCCCCTTCTTGTCTTCGAAACGTACCTCGTTGAAGCCGTCACCTCCCTTGGACGACCAACTCTTGATCGTGCTCTTGGTCATCTCGCCGGGCAAAGCATAGGGCGTGCTGTTGTCGCCGTTGTAGACGCAACCAGTGACCAATGGGTGGTCCGGATCGCCGTCCAGGAAATCGACGATCACCTCCATGCCGATGCGCGGCAGGAAGAACGCCCCCCAGCCGCGCCCGGCCCATGCCTGCGACACGCGCACCCAGCACGAACTCTTGTCGTCGCTGGTGCCCAGATGGTCCCAGAAGAAATGCACCTTCACCCGCCCGTACTTGTCGGTGTAGATCTCCTCGCCCGCCGGACCGGTGACGATGGCGGTCTGCGGCCCGCGCATGCGAGGTTTGCGCGTACTGCGCGGCGGTCGGTACGGCATGGCCAGTGGCATCACGGTGAATTCGTTGCGGTAGAGGTGCTCGCCGCCGGTGCCGTCCAGGTTGTTGTTGCCGTGGTGTTCGGCCCGCAGCGTGCGCCACGCCGGTTCGAGTACCTCGTTCGGCGCATCATCCAGTTGGAAAGCCACGCCGGGGCGGATGTCCAGCAGCGTGCTGGCCCCGTCGAGCAGTTCGTGCTTCGCCTCCTCGATCTCCATGTCCAGCTTGGCGCGTCCCTCGCCGTCGTTGCGCTCGAGGTAGCCGCCGGGGTAACGAAAGCTCTGGAACGATTTCTCTGCACCCACGCTCAGCATGGTATCGACGCCGACCTCCAGGTTCTGGGTCGGCCGGGTGAAATCGAAATCGCGAAGGACCACCCGGCCGGTGCGCATGCGCTGGCGGCGCGCCAGGGCGAACACCACCGGCTCGTCCTGCTCGTGCCAGTTGGCCGCGAAGCGCAGGTGTTCGATCTCGCCTTTGTAGTCCTGCTCCTGCCGATCGGAGAGCACGAGTACATCGGCGGGCTCGTCCGGATCGTGGCGAAAAAAGTAGTGGATGCCGGCGTCCTCGAGCAGGCGCGAGATGAAATCGAAGTTGCTTTCGTCGTACTGGACGCAGTAGTCCAGCTCGGTATAGCTGCCCGACAGATCGGTTTCGTGGGGGCCCAGCTGCAGCTCACCCAGGATCTGGTCGACGATGTCGGGGATGCTCAGGTGCTGGAAGATGCGGCAGTCCTCGATCAACTTGAGCTGCCAGAACCACGGCACCAGCACGGCCTCGTAGATCGTCATCTCCTGGGTTTCGTCCGCGCCGGCAAGCCACTGCGAACCGCTGCGCCCGAAACTGGACACGATGCCGCTCCAGCACGGGCCGCTCTCGTCTTCCGCATCCTCGATCGTCGCCCGGATGGTCAGGCGCTTGCCGACCACCTCGGCCGGGTCGATCGCGTCGTCCTCGCTGGCCAGGGTGAGGCGGAATTTGAACGGCTGCGACAACGCCTCCCCGCCGTCAAAATGATGCAGCAGCAAGACGTCCTCGGCCAGCGGGGTGGTCAGGTGAAAGGATCGTTTCCTGGTCGAATACGGCATGACGACACGGCGCGAGGCAGTGCGACTATCGTGCGGACTCGTCGCCACCGCCACCATTTGCGGGATGGGTTAGGCCGAGTGGCCGAGTGGGCTGCACATGTCGCGTCGATGTAATGACCCACCAGTCGCCGGGTGTGCAGGATCTGCTGGGTCATTACATGACCTTGCAGCTACTGACTACTATCCGAAGCGCTAGTCCAATCAATTTGATCAAGCCGAGCCCGCTTCGCGGGTCGGCTTGATCTTGGTATCAAAGTCCAAGCTCGAAAATGAAGTACCAGCACAGTCACTGGATGATGCTTGCCGCGGCGGCGGTGATGCTGGCTGGTGGGTACAGCATCCGGAACCATGCGCCCTGGCCGTTGAGACCGACGCTGTTGTAGCCGGAAATCAGGCTGTAGTTTCCGGGTGTCGATCCGAAATTGGCGATGCTGATTGTCACCGCGAGCGTTGCCCCGGGCGCGAGCTGGTTGTCGCTTGCGGCGGCAATTGCCAGTGCGGTCGTGTCGCTGCCGCCCGGTGCTTCGACCTCGATGCCCAGCGACGCGTAGTGCGCGGAAAACTCTCCGTAGTTCTGCACGGAATAGGTGTCGACCAGCGCGTCGCCGATGGCTTGCTGTTGCTGCGCCACCATCAGGATCTGGTTGGCCAGCCCTTGCAGCGGCCCTGCGCGGAACGGCGATGGCACCGACGTCGTGGCGGCGCTCGTCGCCGCGCCGACCGCTATGGGCGCGGTCACCACCGGCCCGCTCAACTGCAGGGACTGGGGCTGGGCGATGCTAATGTCCGGACCGTACGACGGCCATTGCGGGGTGTATCCGTCCGCCACCAGCAGGCCGGCCCAGTGGTCGCCGGTGGGTTTGCCCTGCGTGGTCGAGTATTCGGGGATTGCTCCCGGATTGCTGGTGTCGACAACGAGGGTGCATTCCTCGTCGTGGAAGCGGTTGTCGTAGATGTTGATCGTCATCGTGGTGCCGTTCATCGAGTAACCATAGGCCACGACCTGATGACTCTGGCCGATATGGAGAACATCGTCGTCGAAGATGAGGCCGATGGGGACGGGTATGCCCTTGTCCAGGAAATTCTTCGTGAGGTTGGGGAGTTCCTGGCGCGTCATGCCTGCGGGTCCGCCACTCGGGCAGGAAAACACTTCATGCAACTCGCCGTAGATGCCGCCCCACACGGCGCCGACGAGTGACCCCAGCAGCCCACCGGTCACCAGCCCCAGTGCGGCGGCCGCTACCGCATCCAAGGCCGGATAGATGCAGGACCATTTGCCGAAGTTGTCCGCGAAGCTGTCGATCAGCCGGCTGAAGATCATCGAGTGGAGTCGGCCATCCGGCGGCACGGTCGCATCGGCGGAGCCGAAGTCACCTTTTCGATGTGTCGGAATGGGCAGGTCGGAGAAGTAGTAATCCAGCGACGAATAAGCCATGCCGCCGCAGAGTCCCTGCGTGGTGAGAATGCCGAACAGGTGGTTGACGAAATCGTTGTTGAAGTGCCAGCCGTTCTGCCGTGCCGTGAACGGCACCAGCATGCCGCCCAGCAGGCCGAAGTACCGCCACAGCTTGTCGTCGGTGCCCTGGAAGTACACCCACTCTTCCACGGTGCCATCGGCGAGCGCAATGCGATCCACCTTCGGTTTCGACAAGGTGGTGTTGCCGCCGAGCTGGGCGCCCTGGGTGCCATCGTTGAACACCTTCAGCAGGCGGTTGTCGGTGCCCCGGAAGTACACCCAGCCGTCGGGGGTCACGCAGGGACTCGATGCGGTGGTATTGCCGCCGATATTGAACAGGCCGGTGCCGGCGCTGTCGTTTTGCACTTTCCACAGTCTGTTGTCGGTGCCCTGAAAATAGACCCACACGATGCCGGTGTTGCTGTCGAAGGTGGCGACCGGCGTCGAGCTGGTCGTGTTTGTGCCGATCTGAGTCAGGTTGCTGCCGGCGCTGTCGCTTCTGACCTTCCATAGCCGGTTGTCGGTACCCTGGAAGTAGATCCACTCCCCGCCGATCGGGTCGGTGAAGACGAAGGGTGTCGACGCGGTGGTGTTGCTGCCGATCTGCGTCTGTCCGCTGCCGTCGGCATGTACCTTCCACAGCTTGTTGTCGGTACCCTGGAAATAGACCCAGACGATGCCAGCGTTGTTATCGTAGGTGACGAACGGTGTCGAACTGGTCTTGTTGTGGCCGATCTGCGTGAGGCTGCTGCCGACGCTGTCGCCCCGGACCTTCCACAATTTGTCATCGGTGCCTTGGAAGTAGACCCACTCGCCGGTCATCGGATCGTCGAAGACGCACGGCGTCGACTTGGTCGTATTGGTGCCGATCTGGATTTGGCCGGTGCCGTCGGCGTTGATCTTCCACAGCTTGTAGTCCGTGCCCTGAAAGTAGACCACGTTGTTCGCGGTGATGAACGGGCTGGACGCCGTCTTGTTGTTGCCGATCTGATTCTGTGCCATAGCGGTCTCCCAATGTATGCAGATAACGCGTACCCCCTCGACGCGACATGTGGGATGTAGGTAGCTCCCGCTCTGCTTCCCGTGGACTGGATGTATACAGCGCGCAAAACGGGCAAGCCATACAGCAGACGATCTATGCTATTGATTCTGTCTCGCGGGAATATCCGGAGCTATTTCAGCGCGGGGCGTCTTCGATTTTCCCTGCGACGATTCAAAGTAGCACAGTCATGCTGCTTGCCCGGGCAGCTGTCCCGAGCGTGGCTTGATGGGACACCTGATACCTTCATGGCCATGCCCCTGCCTACGACGACGCATAGGCAACCCGCCGTTTGCGCCTGCCCTGGCGGCGATTTCGTGCACGCCTTCGCTGCGGCTCATCCGTTCCAGCACTTCGCCGGCGACTTCGGGGAGCAGGCTGTCGCTGAGGATGTTGTCGATGTTGCGGGCGCCGGAGTCGACTTCGGTGCAGCGGGCGGCGATGGTGTCGACCAGCTTTTGTCGTAAACGAAGCAGGCGTCGTGATCAGCCAGGATGCGTCTGACGTTCTGGTTGAGCTTCAGCCGCACGATTTTCTTCATTCTCGCGTCGCGCAGCGGATAGAACGGCATCACCGTGTCGTGGCGCCGCCGATGAAGGCTGGTTTGAAGTGATCCTGCAGTTCGCTGCGCAGGATATTGTTGAGCGCGTCGCAACAGGTCCTCCGCCAACGGGGTGGTCAGATGAAATGGTCGCTTCTTGGTCGAATACGGCGTGGCGGAACGACGCTGGGCAGTACGCTTATCGTGCGGATTCAACGCCGCAGCGGCCATTCGCGGGATGGCGTAGCCGAGTGGCCGAGCGGGCGACTCGGCCGAACCGGATCAGGCACTTCGGTGCGTGATCCGCCGGCGGGCGTCCGTGGTCCGTAGCAGCAGGCTGGCCTTCAACACCCTGCTGGCGCCCACCCCCCCGGTCATTCGGATTTCACGCCGGTCTCTTTCATCGACTCCAGCTTGCCCAGGTCGACGCTGCCCACGGCCTGCTTCAGCACGTCGATACTGTCGGCGCTGCCGTTGGCCTTGACCGTGAAGCGCTTGCCAACGACCACGCTGTATTCGCCGGATTTGGACTGGTTGTCCCACTCTTCATGCACCAGGTTTCCGCCGGTGCTGTAGGTCTTCTCGTAGCCGTGATCGGTTTCCTTGTCCTCTTCGGGCGCCATGGCGGCGGCCATCGCCATGAAGCCCTTGGCACCTCCTGTATCGGTGACCTCCAGCGTGATGTGATGGTTGTCGCCGCTGTATTCGGCGCTCGCATCGGATACCTGCATGCCCATGGCGCCATTGCGTTGGGACGAGATGCTGGTGCGCTTGAGACTGCCCAGGGTATCGGGCAGGAAGGTCTTGATCTGGTCCGGTGCCAGCGCCTCCACCGGACCCTTGCTGCCGGACATCGCGCCCATCATCTTGCCCATCGCGACCGATTGTGCATTGCTGTCGCCTGACTTCTGCGCGGCTTCCATCTCCTTGCCTGCCTGCTCGGCCTGCTGGCCCATGGCAGCCAGCTTGCCCAGCGCGCTGTTGCCGTCGACGCTGACATCGTCGCCATTGCTGCCGTTGATGTGCATGCCGCTCATCGCGGCGGCGCCGCCCAACGCGCCGACGAAGATCAGGCCGATGATCAGACTGATGATCCAGCCCAGCACGATCGCGATGATGACAGTGACAGCGGTATAGCCGCCCGCCTTCTCCGGCGGACATTTCATGGTGTGCGGCAAAGCCAGGTACAGCAGGTAGATGCTGTAGATGCCACCGGCCAGCAGGATCAGGATGCCCAGCCACGGAATGATCACCCCGACCCCGGCGATCCACGCAGCTGTCCAGGCGTAAGCGACGGTCTTCAGTGCCTGCACCATGTTCTGCTGAGCGCCGAAGGTGCCGGCCAGTGCATTGATGATCAACGCCATCACGTACACCAGCACCAGTGACAGCACATAGCTCAACACCATCCGGGCAATCCCCCCACCGATGGAGGTACGCACGGTGATACCGAGGAAGCTGGTGCCGATCAGGCTGCCCTTGATGAATTGGGCGATGACCGGCAACGCGGCCACGATCGCGATGTAGCCGGCATACAGGCCGGTCGTCGTGGCCGGTTCGGCGGCGGCGACGGGCCACTCCGTCCTGGGAGTGGTCAGGATGTTCTTGACGCGCGCGATGATGTTGGCGGAATCGATGTTGACGGAATTCATGGTCTCTCCTGATTCTGACGATTGCCCCGGTGCAAAACGCTGGTCCAAAGGCCTATCGCGTGCCTGGCCGGACGAGGCCAGACTGCGGCAAACGTACGCCACACGAATTGGCCTGCCTATCGGCCGTTGGCACTCGGTCGTTGGTGATAGCACCGGTGCATCGCTCGATTACGCCAGTGCATAGGCAAACCGGCCGTCCTCGGCCACGCTGGCGTTGATTTCACGCACCGCTTCGCTGCGACTCATCCGTTCGAGCACTTCGCCGGCGACTTCCGGCAGCAGGCTTCCGCTGAGGATGTTGTCGATATTGCGCGCGCCGGAGTCCACTTCGGTGCAGCGCGCGGCAATGGTATCGACCAGCTTGTCGTCATAGCAAAAGCGTGCGCCATGGTTGGCCAGGATGCGTTTGACGATCTTGTCCAGTTTCAGCCGCACGATCTTCTTCATGTCCACGTCGCGCAGCGGATAGAACGGGATCACCGTGGTGCGACCGATGAAGGCAGGTTTGAAGTGTTCCTGCAGTTCGGGGCGCAGGACGTCGTTCAACGCCTCCACCGTAGGCAGGTCGCCGGCGTCGGCACAGGCGTGCATGATCAGTTCGGTGCCGGCGTTGGAGGTGAGGATGATGATCGTGTTCTTGAAGTCGATCTCGCGGCCTTCGCCGTCTTCCAGCACGCCCTTGTCGAAGACCTGGAAGAACAGCTCCAGCACGTCCGGATGCGCCTTCTCGATCTCGTCCAGCAGCACGACGGAGTACGGCCGCCGTCGCACCGCCTCGGTCAGCACACCGCCCTCGCCGTAGCCGACGTAGCCGGGCGGCGATCCCTTGAGGCTGGAAACTGTGTGCGCCTCCTGGTACTCGCTCATGTTGATGGTGATCATGTTGCGTTCGCCGCCATAGAGGATGTCGGCCAGCGCGATTGCGGTTTCGGTCTTGCCCACGCCGGACGTTCCGACCAGCAGGAAAACGCCCTTGGGCTTGTTCGGATCCTCCAGGTTGGCGCGCGAGGTGCGCACGCGCTGCGCGATCGCCTCGAGCGCATGACTCTGGCCAATCACGCGTTGCTCCAGTTGTTCGCGCAGCTTGAGGATGTTCTGGATTTCGTCGGCCACCATCTTGCCTAACGGAATGCCGGTCCACGCGGCGATGATCTGCGCGGCAGTGTTGGCGTCCACCACCGCGTTGACCATGGGCGATTGCCCTTGCAGCGATTTGAGATTTGCACGCAAGACGTTCAGTTGCTGGACCTGGTCCACGCGTTCCGTGGCTTCGGCGGGAAGGGCTTCCACTTCATCGAGCCTGGCGTGGATCTGGCCGACCAGTTCGAGCTCCTGCTTCCAGCGGGTCTCCAGTGCTTCCAGCGACGTCTGCAGTTCTGCGCTTTCACCGTCGATTTCGGCGAGGCGAGCGGTGTGGTCGCTGCCGCCGGCGGCTTCCTTCGCCAGCTGCTCGTGCTCGGTGGCAAGGATTTCGAGTCGTCGGCGGCTGTCCTCCACCGGTGCCGGAATGGCGTTGAGGCCGATGCCGATGCGCGCGCAGGCAGTATCGAGCACGCTCACCGCCTTGTCCGGCAGCTGGCGACCGACGATGTAGCGGGCGGACAGCTTCACCGCCTCGGTCACGGCCTCGTCCAGGATGCGCACGTGATGATGATTCGCCATGGCCCTGGCCACGCCACGCAACATGCTGACCGCGCGTGCCTCATCCGGCTCGTCCACCTTCACTACCTGGAAGCGACGGGTCAGTGCGGCGTCCTTCTCGAAATATTTCTTGTACTCACCCCAGGTGGTGGCCGCGATCGTGCGCAGCTCGCCGCGCGCCAACGCCGGCTTGAGCAGGTTGGCCGCATCGTTCTGGCCAGCCGCACCACCGGCGCCGATCAAGGTATGCGCTTCGTCGATGAACATGATGATCGGCCTGGGGCTGGCCTTGACCTCGTCGAGCACGCCCTTGAGCCGCGCCTCGAATTCGCCTTTCACGCTGGCGCCGGCCTGCAACATGCCCAGGTCCAGCGCCATCAGCTCCACGTCCTTCAGGATCGGTGGCACGTCGCCGGCGGCGATACGCGCCGCCAGCCCCTCCACCACGGCGGTCTTGCCGACGCCGGCCTCCCCGGTCAGGATCGGACTGTTCTGGCGACGGCGGGTAAGGATGTCGACCATCTGGCGGATCTCGCCGTCGCGTCCGAGCACGGTATCCAGCTTGCCCTCGCGCGCCCTTGCGGTGAGGTTGCTGCAGTACTTGTCCAGGTGCGGCGTGGCGCTCGGCTTGCCTCCACGCTCGGCTTCCCCGGTGGATGCAGGAGCGCCATCGCCGTCGCTGAAGCTGCGCGCCTCGCGCGCTTCGGCGGAACCTTCCACCAGTGCATGGAAATTCTGCTGCAGGGATTCGACATTGATGTCGCCCAGACAGCGCACCGATACCAGCCGGCGCAACTCGGGCACGGCCACCATGGCCACCAGCAGGTGACCGCTGCGCATGCGCGTTTCGCCGAACTCGATCGAAGCGTAGGTCCAGGCGTGCTCGAGCAGTTCGGGGATATGCGCCGACAGCGCCGGCGTGCGCGTGTTGCCGGTCTTGAACCCGTCCAGGGCCTTGCCCAGCTCCTGTTCCAGCCGCTGCGGCGTCACCTCGAACTGGCGCAGGATGCGCCGGATGTCGCTGTTGTCGACCTCAAGCAGTTTCAACAACAGGTGTTCGATGTCGACGTCGTAATGGGTGCGCGACATGCACAATCCGGCGGCGCCTTCCATCGCGCCGCGGCAGGTGGTGTTGAGCCGCGCGACCAGTGCACGCAAATTGATGGCCATGATTCTGTCTCCTTGGATCGTGGCCTTCTCCCCGAGAGGCGAAGGTTCCTGAATTAGCTCAAACCGATAAACACGAAGCGGCATTCGTCCGCAGCGCGCGCGCTCCGACGCCCGGCCAGCCAGCTGTTCCAGCCCAGCCGCGCGGGCTTGCTGCCGCCGAGGCGCGCCCGCGGCACCGATTCGGCCTGCAGCACCAGCTGGATGTCCAGATCGAGCGCCAGGCCGGTGAGAAAGCGCAGCAGTTCCACGACCCGTATGAGCAACTCCCGCGATGGCAGCAAGGCTTCGAAGCCGCGCAGGCGCATGGGCCCGATCCGCACCCGTACCGTGGTCTGCCGATCCCAGAAGTGCGAGCCCAGCACGCAACCTTCGCCGAAGCGCTGGTTGCAACGCCCCAGGCGGGTCCGGTCGCGCACGGGTATGCGCTGCCACGTGCCGTGGCAGCCAAATACTTCCACCGGAGCATCAACGATGTCGCCAATCACCTGTGCCAGTGCACCGACGCCATGCGGGCGCTGTGCCACCAGGCCCGAGTAATAGCCCAGGGCCGCAGCCGGCAGTGGGCTGGCTGACGCGGCGCCGGGCTTGGGCGGCGTCACCAGCGCGTGCAGTGCGGGCGTGCCGAGGCCGATCAGGTCGTAGACGTGGTGCAGCACGCCCGCACTCGCGCGGCCTGCTGAAAGCTCGTGACCGAGGTCGATCCGGTGCTTGGCCCAGGCACGCCAGAACAGGCTCAACAACCGATGATTGAACATGTCCATGAAGTCGCGCGCTGCTGGATCGCGTGCCTTTTGCAGGGTCATCAACCATTCGGTGTAATGCCGCGGCAGCACGCCGGAGGGCCCGGTCAGGCCGAGGAACTGCACGCTCATGCGGTAGTGCTGCAACTCGTCCCCGGAAGCCTCACTCGTATCCAGCGCATACAGCTCGCCGGCGGGAAAGTTGAGGTGGGCCGGCACGGTGAACCGCACCAGCTCGCCCGCGGCTGCACCACCGGCGGCGGGCGGCATGCCATGGGCGCGGTACAGCAGCCGCACCGCCTGAAAGAAGCCGAACCGTTCCGGCTCCTGCAGGAGCCGCTGGAGCGGCGCGTCCGGTCGCAGGCCAGGCACGGTGCCTTCGCCGGCCAGCAGCACCTGCTCGGCAGACTCCTGTTCGACGGTGGCAGGGTCGTTCATGGCGCTTCCATCAGAGCAACGCCTGCGCGCCGGCACGCGGGGCGAAGGTCGCCAGGGGCTCCTCGCGTTGCGTGCTGCGGGCAGTCAGCCGCGTGTAGGAATTGGCGGTGCAGTAAAGGCCGAAGAACAACTCCAGCACCCGCGCCATCAGGTAGGCGCCCGAACCGACGTATTGCTCCTCGTCGAAGGTCAACTCGATCTCGGTTCCGCGTACGAACGACTGTCGCGGCGCCTTGCCCACGCGGCTCAGTGAGGGATGGCTGTCCAGTTTCACGATGCCGGCGATCTGCTTGCGCAGCGTGGCCGAGTCGGCGAAGTTGTACAGCGAGAGAATTTCCAGCAAGGCTTCGCGGCCGCCCTCGACGATCGACATGTGGTTCAACGCCAGATGCGAGATGAGCCGCCATTGGTTGGCCATGCGCATCGGCGCGCGCCAGGTCGGCGTGGGCTTTTTCAGCATCCGTGCCTGTGCCACCACGCCGCCCTCCTCCACCTGCAGCAGACTTTCCTCGCCGCCGAACGGAAGCTGGCTGGGAAGATCGCGGTTGGTGCAGGTCAGGGTGATCGACAACGTCTCCACCGCTGGCGCACGCGGGTTCATCTGCCGATCCACCAGCGCGATCGCCATTTCGGTACCGTCGTCGTTGGGTCGTGCCGAAGGAAGCCGCTGCGCATACCAGTAGCAGCCGCTATCGTCGCCGCCCAGGCCGTGGCGGGTGGAAAAGAACGGCAGGAATTCAGTGCCCGTGCTGGCCTCGCCGGTGCGCGTGAGCCGCTGCACCCGATCAATCGAATACACCTCCAGGCCAAGCGGACGCCGCACATCGGGAATCACCGGATACTGGCTCAGCTCGTGCGTGACCCGGATCGGCTCGGCCTGCTGGGTGAACAGGTTCACGATCGGCGTGCAGTGCAAGCGGAAAGTATCGCGCGTGACCGTCTGGCCCATGCGCTCCGCGCGCTCGGGTCGTCCGAACGAGCGCAGCGAGATGCGCAACTCCACTGCCGTCCCGAAGTCCTCAAGGTCCAGTTCCTCGATATCCAGGAACAGGAACTTCTCCGGCAAGGTGAAGTACTCCTGCAGCAAGCGGTACCCCAGGAAACTGCGCGGATCGTAATCCAGCAAACCTTCGTCGAGTTCGAATCCCACCGCCTTGATGCAGCCGTCCGGCAGCCGCCGCAGAGGCACCGGCGGCACGCCCTCCGGCGCCATCGCGACAACCGAATCCACGTTGTTCAACAGCAACTCGTGCAGCGCATGCACCAGCGGACTTTCGCCATCCAGGTAGAAGCGGAGGCGGTGTGGATCCAGCTCCGCGAGCGTGGCCTTGCCGATCACCTCGAGTCGGATGCGCACGCTCGCCGACACATTGGCGCTGGCCACCGCGAAAGCCGAGCGCTCCACCGACTCGAACGCCGCCTCGGTGACCTTGAGCGGCCACACTTCGACGGGATAGGCGGTGCGATAGCGCACCGGCATCCCGTGGATCGCTCGGGTGAGCAGCGGCGCCTCGCGCGGCACGAGCTGCATCGCACTCAACTCGGCACCCGGCGACGGCAGCAACTGCGCGATCGACATCGACGGCACCGGGCGCAGGTAGTGCGGGTAGAGCACGGACAACAGTGCTTCGGTGATCTGCGGAAAGTCGTCGTCGAGCTTCTTGTGGATGCGTGAGGCGATGAACGCAAACGATTCGATCAGCCGTTCCACATGCGGGTCTTCGCAGACATCGCCTTCCAGGGACAATCGGGCCGCGATCTTGGGGTAACGCGTGGCGAACTCGCGCGACAGCGAACGCAGGCTGGTCAACTCGTTTTCGTAGTACGGCAGAAGGTCTTCGAGCATGGCCGGCGTCGTGGTCGCGACTGCGCATCGCGGTTCCCGCAGTCTCGGTCACCCCGACGTGGGCCTCCATTGCACGAAGGGTGTAGTACCAATGGCAGCACGGTGCCGGGCCGGTCAGTACTCCACGCAACTCTGGTCATCGGGAATCACGCATTCCGGGGCCGCCGCGCCGTCGCCCAGACTGCGCGTGCGTACCTTGGGGTTGAGTGCGCCCAGGACGAGGCCCCTGGGCAGCAGCAACCACATCTGCCCGCGCCCGTTCATCGAGGCGGCGAGGCTGCCCGCGGCATCGCCAAAGCCCCAGAAAAAATCCCCTCGCACGCTGCCACGGATCGCGCCGCCGGTATCCTGGGCAAACATCAGCCGTTCCAGCGTGCCCGCGCCGCCGGGCGCGGCGGTGCTCACAAAGACCGGCGCACCCAGCGGCGTGGTACGCGGATCGACCGCCAGTGAACGACCGGCCGTGAGCGGAACGCCGAGCGCGCCCAAGGGCCCCTGCGGGCCGTCGGGAATGACGCGGAAAAACACGTAGCTCGGGTCGCCGATGCCGCTGCCGATGCCGCCTGCCTTCTGTCCGACAAGACCTTTGGCTGCATCGTTGCGCCCCGGATCGGCGGCCAGCCGCGCTGCATCGCTGCCGCTGATCGGGCCGCTGTCCGGGCCAGCGGCAGCAGGTGCGGAAACGCCAGCCGGAGGCGACTTGCCCTGCAACTGGGCGATCATCGCCTGCACCTGTGGATCCTGGGCGCGTGCCGCTGCGGGAGGCGCTGGCGGGGCCATGCGCATGCTCGTCGATGCAGGCGTGGCGTCAGCCGGACTTGCCGGACGTTCGCCGTGCGCAAGGCGCGCAATGATTGCCTGCACCTGCGCGTTGCCCGCCCGGTCGTCGCGACGAATTTCCGAGTTGCGCGGCGCCGAGCTGCTCGCAGGACCCATCGTCGGCGCGCTCGCCGAATCGCCGTGCTGCAGTCGGGCAATGATCGCGGCAACGTCTTCGCTCGGACCGGTGCTGGCCGTGCCCAGGCGCAACCCGCGGGTCTTGATCGCACTGGTTGCCAGCGCGGCATCACTGGCACTGGCGTTCGGCAGGAACGGATGACCGTTCTGTTCGGCATAGGCCACGCGCACCACGCGTCCGTCCTCCAGCCGCATCTTGCCCGAACCCTGCACCTGCATCGAGTACAAAGCGTAGGCGTCGTCAACCCAGGCCAGCACCGGTGCATCGATGCCTTGCGCCTCGATCTGCTGGCGGCTGAAGTACGGTGCGATGCGCGTGCCGTCGATGCGAACCCGATAGCGCTTGTCTGCCACGCCGGGGCTGTCGTTGTTCAGCGCCAGCTCGTACTCTCTCGCGCCAGTGGTCCCGGGTGCGGCGGCCAGCAGGCGGTTGCCTTCGATGCGGAACGATTGACGCGCGGCGCCGCTGAGCGAGCGTGCGTCGAGTTCATAGAGGTCGCGCGGCGCCCCGTACACGGGAAAACGAAACTTCGCACTGCGCGTGGCACGACCATCCATCTGGGGCTCGTAATAGCCGGTGATGCGCCCGTTCGGGTCGGCGTCTGGGCTCAGCACCTGGTAGACCTGGAAATGGCTCTCGAAGAACCGGCGCGCGGCAGCGTCGCTGCTCTCGTCGGTTGCGTTCAATTCGTCGCACGCCTGGCTCCAGGCGCTCTTGCGCGCAAGCACCTTGCAGCTGCGACCGAACACGCCGAGACTTTCCCGCAACGTGTCACTCTGCCATCCAGGCATGGTATCGAAGCCGACGGGTTCGAAGCGCGCATAGCGCGTCACGAACGGCGGGCCGAGCGCAGCACCCCCCACCGCCGTCGAGGTCGGCACGACGCTGCCTGGCGTCGCCGGCGACGAGGGATTCTGCGCCAGCAAGCTGCCGCCGGCGGTCAGCAACAGGCTCAGCATGACGGCGGCAAACGAGGGTGTCAGAGTCGGACGACGTGACGTCATGGGGAATATCCATGCGTGGGAACGTCAACCATGATTGGTCCGCTGGCGCGCGGTTGCCATACGTCGGACGCGCTATGGCGATGGCCCGGGAAGCGGTGAGGGGCGCGCCATCACGGCGTGGCTGCGGTGCTCTCGAGCATCCGCAGGGTCTCCTGGTGCGCACTTTCGATTTTTTGCAGACGTGCGCGCATGGCGGCATCACTGACCCAGCGGACATTCAGCGCACGCCGGCGGTCAAGGTGGTAATCGATGTCGGCAAACGGCACCAGCACGGCATTGCTGGCTGGCGCAAAGCCGCTGATGTCGTGAATCAGCTTGAGCTTGGCCAGCTCAGCCGCGGCATTGTGGCCATCCCTGGCGTAGTGCGTGATGAAGCTGGTGATGTCGGCACGCAAAGCCGGTGCCAGTCCATTGCGCACGATGATCACCGCGTGCGGAATCAGGGTGGATTTCCACAATATCCGCAGGCGTGCGTATTGCTCGGGAAAATACTGTGCGAAACGCTCCAGATCCGCCGTGTTGTTGGTCGCCACGTCTACTTCACCGTTGGCGACGGCGAGCGCATTGTTCTGATGGTTGTCTACCTTCACCGTGGCAAAGAAGGTATCCGAGTCCAGTTTGTGGGTGGCAAAGAGTTGGGTTTCGGGTACCAGGTAGCCTGAAGCGGACAACGACTCGCCGCGAGCGTAGCGCCAGTGACCGGGCTGGGCATATAGATCCGCCAGGGTGCGAATGGGCGAGTCCTTCAACACGATCAGAACCGCGTAATAGCCGCGCGAGCCATCGCCGCGGGTCAGCTGGGCGATGACATCCATGCGGTCTCGCGTCACCGCTTGCAGTGCCATGCGGCCGGAGACGAAGGCCACGTCCACGCGCTCCTCGGCGATCGCCTCGGCCAGGCCTTCGTAGGTACTGACAGAAATGCTGCGCACCGGCCGATGCAGCGCTTCGCTCATGTCATCCAGCATCGGTCGCCATGCGACCAGCGATTCGGACGGGCCACCGATGGGCAGGATGCCGAAGGTCAGCGCGCCCGTGTCGCTGGTCTGGCCAGCCGCAGCCAGTGGCCCGCTGGCCACGCCCAACAGCATCGTGCAGGCGAAGGTGCCCACGCTGCGCCAGGCGGTTGCTCTTCGGCGTCGTCCCCACGCCGTGATCACTTCGAGAAACATCTTGTTGCCCCCTCGGCAGTGGTCGACCGCCGAAATATCTGGAGCTTCCCCCCGGTTCCGGGGGACCGAGCATACCTCAAGTGATCGCGCACGATGTGTAGCCAGGCCGCGTCGGCGGATCCGCGCACAGACCGGGAACGACCGACGCAAATGAAACGTTCTTCAGACTCCGCTGATGCGTCGCGAGGCGACCACGGCCTCGACCCGGTTGCGCACGTTCAGGGCACGGAAAATCGCGGCCAGGTGGATCTTCACCGTGCCCTCGCTGATGCCAAGGTCACGGGCAATGACCTTGTTGGGCTTGCCCTGGGCGAGCAGGCGCATCACGTCGATCTGCCGCTCGGTGAGCAGCTTGCCGAGGCGTTCCTCGAGACTGACGGCCGGTTCGGCGTGCATCGCCGTGTTGGCGGCGCCGAAGTCGCCGAGCAGCATCTGCGGCACGTAGACACCGCCGGAAAGTACCAGGCGCACGGCAGACAGCATCACGTCGGGCGAGTAGGCCTTGGGGATGAAACCCTGCACGCCCAGCTCCAGCAGTTCGCGTACCAGCGCGGGATCCTCCGAACCGGACAACACCACCACCGGTACGCCGGGCAGGCCGCGGATGGTCTGCAGCAGGTGCTCGTGTCCGCTGCACCCGGGCATGTGCAGGTCGATCAGTGCCAGCGCAGGCGCCGGGTCATCCTCGATCGAGCGGCGCAATTCTGCCACGTCCATGGCCACCGTGAATTCGGTGTCCGGGCCGAGTTCGGAAAGCTTGATCTTCACGCCCTCGACGATCAGGTGATGGTCATCGGCGATCAATATCCGCATGGCTGTCCCTTCTGCACCGAGCGCATCAATGTGGTGACGACCGCTTGGCCGCCATCGCAACATAGCTTCTAGTGTGCGCCAGCGGCAATACGCTGGCTGCCGCCCGAACGGTCTAGGCTCTCCGTGATATGGCCGCCATGGCAGGGGCTCGTGAGAATCGTCGGTGAATTGGACGAGGGAATACACCAGCCATGATCGGGGCGTTTACGGCAGTCAGGTGGCGAGGCTGGGGCGGCCCGTTGCTGCGCCGGTGCAGTTTCGTCCTGTTGATGGTGCCGGCGCCGGCGTGGCCGTCGACACCGCTGGCGCCTTCGCCCGTGACCGCACCAGCCGCCGCGCCGGTGAATGAACCGTTTGACTGGCAGTCTGCGCATGGCGTGCTGTTCCGGATCCGTTCCACGAGAGCGGGCGCTGCGGACAACCTCCTGTTCGGCACGATTCACATCGGCATACCGCAGGCACTGGGGCTGGATCCGCAACTCATGCAGCGCGCCGTGATGGCGCGGCGAACCCTGGTCAACGAGGTCGATGGCGCCACAACGTGGCAGCCGCGTTATGACCGCTATCGTTTCCTTCCGGCCGACCAGACTCTGGCGACGCTGATCGGCGGGATCCCGTTCATCGAGTTGGCCACCCAGTTGCCGGATCACCGCGGCACCCAGCTCAACCGGTTCAAGCCGTGGGTGGCGATGACCTTGCTGGAGGAAGGGCAGGACGCACCGCTGGCGCGTGCCGATGGTCCGGGGCGACGCAACCTCGACGACACCATCGAGGAGGTTGCCCGTACGCACGGACTCAAGCTGGTCCATCTGGAGACGCTGGAGGACCAGCTGGCCGCACTGGACTGTACGCCCGCGGCCGACTACGCGGTGGTCCTGCGCCAGCGACTGGCCGACCCGCAGGCGCTGCGTGCCGAAACCGAGCGCGCGCTGGCGTTCTACCGCGCCGGCGACCTGCCCGGGTGGCTCGCGGACATCGACGTCATGGCCGACCTGGACGCGCAGGCGCGGGCGGTGGAACGCCATGCACGCGATTGCCTGGTCGGCCAGCGCAACGCACGCTGGCTCGAGGAGCTGGAGCCGTTGCTGCGCGATGGGGGCTGCTTCGTCGCGGTCGGCGCCATCCATCTCACCGGCCCGGACGGTCTGCTTGCGGGCCTGGCCAGGCGCGGCTTCACGGTCAGCGAACAGGCGTGGTAGTGCACGCCGGACCCCACGAACACGGGACACAGGTCATGCAGGCAGCAAGACAGGTTCACTGGGCCCAGGGTGGCTTTCTCACCCCGCAACACCTGCAGGCGCAGGATGCCTGGCAGCAGGCGTATGCGCTGCGACTGCATCGGCAGTTTTCCCCCTACCACTGGGGTTACGAGACGCTGGTGCTGCGCGAGGACGCGCTGGCCAGCGGCATGGCCACGCTGGAGCGCTTCGTGCTGCTCACCCGGCTGGGCGAACTGGTCAGCGGCGGCGTGGCGGCGACCGCCGAGGGCGGCGGCAACGCGCGCGTGCCCGAGCGCAGCCTGATCGAGCTGGCCGTACCCAACAACGATCCGATCTCGCTGCACCTGGTGTTCAAGCGCGAGCGTACCCTGGACGGGCTGGGTCGCAGCGATGAGCGCAGTCGGTTGCCGGCGCGGCACCGACTGGACGGCGAAACGCGGGCGGATCCCTATGATCCGCAGGCGCCCGCCGCCGAGGTGGATTTCATCGGCTACCAGGCGCAGATCATCACCAGCCTGGACGATGGCGCCGACGCCTTGCTGGCCGCATGCGAGTCGTACAAGTTTGCTGAAATCGTGCCGAACGGACCGGGCAAGTTCAAGCTGTCCGGTGACTACATCCCGCCACTGGTGGCGCTGCAGGCGTCGACCAACCTCACCCGCTGGACGCGTGCGTTGCGCGACCTGCTGGTGTCGCGCGGCGCGGACTTCGCCAGCGTCAAGCGCCAGCGCGGCATCCGCGCCGCCTCGACCAGCGCGCAGGAGGTCATGCGCGTGGTGATGATGCAGACCTTCGCACGCTACATCGCGAACCTGCAGGAAGCAGTGCGCGGCGGCGTCATCGCGCCCTATCCGCTGCATCTGCAGCTGCGCGAGCTGGTGGCGGAGTTCTCGGTGTTCTCCGAGGACATCGGCTTCACCGGCGCGCTGCGCGACAACCCCTCTGCCACCGAGTTGCCGCCGTATGACCACGACAACCTGCGTGTGTGTTTCCGCATCGCGTTCCAGCGCGCCGAGGCCTTGATCAAGGCGCTCACCGTGGGCGCCGAAGTCGGCATCACGCTCACCTTCCACGGCAAGCTGTACAAGGCCGAGCTGCCGCCGAACCTGTTCGAGTCGGACAAGACCCGCTTCTACCTTGCCTTCGAGTCCGAGCTGCGGGGCCAGGACCTGTTTGGACGGCTGTCGCGCACAGGCAAGATCTGTTCGATCGAGGAGATGCCGCGGCTGCTGCAGGCGGCGCTGTTCGGCCTGAAGATCGACCTGCTGCCGGTACCGCCGGAAGAGCTGCCGCAGAAGACGCCCAACACCACTTACTTCCTGGTCGACACGCACCATCCGTTCTGGCAGGGCATCCGCAATGCGCGCAACATGGCGGTGTTCTGCGACCTGCCGTCGGAACAGACCGTAATCAAGCTCTATCCCGTCGGCGCCGAGGAGTGACGGCGATGGCGCGGATGCTGGCGTACTTCACCCCCTTGCTGTCGTTCGGGCTTGCCGTGGACGAACACATTGCCGCTGGCAACCCGCCTGGCAGCGTGGAGGAGGTGTATGCGCGTGCGCGCACCCTGATCGAACAGGCACGCAGCGCGGCACTGGCTGCAGGCAAGCCCGCCCCGGCGGTCGAATCGGCAGCGTTTGCCGTGGTGGCCTGGTTCGACGAGATCATCACCCGCAACCCGTCGTGGTGGAGCCAGGCCAGTCCGCTGCAGGTATCGCTGTTCAACACCAACAACGCCGGTAACGAGTTCTTCGATCACCTGTCCAACCTTCGCGGCGGCGACGAGGAAGTGCGTGAGGTTTACTACCACGTGCTGTTGCTGGGCTTTGTCGGCCAGTACTACTACGAGACAGGCGACCAGGGCGAGCTGGGCAAGGTCAAGGAATTGAACAGCCGCCAGCTGCCGTTGCCCCCGGCGCCGCTGCATACGTTGCGCGAAGAACAGATCACGTCGCAGCCGTACCAGATGAAGGATCCGCCCGGACCGCGCTACCCACGGCAATGGGACGCTCTGCTGATGAAGGTCGGCGCCGTGGTGGCCCTGCTGATCCCGCTCACCTACCTGACGTGGTTCTTCCTCTCGCCTGCACGCGTGAGCGGACCCACCGTGCAGCAACTGGTGGACCAGGAAACCGCCGGTTACACCTGTGCCGACCTGATCGGCACGGTGGATGCGAATGGCGCGACCACGTTGCGTGGCTACGTGTCGAAACCGGTGGACCTGGAACGGCTGCGCAATGACGTGGGCGCCATCAAGGGCGTGACCTCGGCCAGCTACGAGGTAAAGGTGCTGATCTGGCCCCATTGCGAAGTCGTCAAGCTGCTCACGCCGTACCGGGAGCGCAACCTCGACCGCCATGACGGTCTGGCAGTCACGCCGACCACCGGCCACAGCGACCGCTTCGTCAAGGACGAGAAGATGATCGTGCGGCTGACCCAGGCCAACCACGACGGCTACCTGTACGTCGACTACTACACCGTCGAAGGCCAGGTGATCCACCTGTTGCCGAACCAGCTCGAACCGCGCAGCGGCCAGCTGATTCCGGCCAGCCAGCAAATCGATGTCGGCCAGTCGGGCGTGGCCGGCGGCGGCTGGATCACGATCGACGCGCCGTTCGGACAGGAGCTGATCACGGTGGTCGCCTCGCCTACGCCGATCTATCCCGGCACGCGGGAGGCGATGGAGCCGGCCAAGGATTACCTGCCGCTGCTCAAGCAGGCGATTGCGGCCAATCGGGGCAACGACAAATTCCTTGCCGACTTCATGACCATCCAGACCGAACCGGCGCGCTGAGGCCGATGCCATGAGCCTGACCCCAAAAACCTGGTTTCGACCTGCGCTGTTCGTGCTCGGCGGCATCGTGCTGTTGCTGCTGATCGTGTTCGTGGCGCCGATGCTGATTCCCGTCATTCCACCGCGCTTCTGGCAACTGCTCGGTCTGTGCCTGGCGGCGCTGGCGGTACTGTGGTGGTTCACCGCCGGCGCGCGCCAATACTCGCGCGCCGGACGGGCGCGCCAGCGCATCGGTGATCTGGGCCCGGGCAATCCCGAGGACGAACGCGAGCCGCTGCTGCGCATGGGCGCGGCGATCCAGGAGGCCAAACGCACGATCCAGCGTTCGCCGGACATGGCCGGCGGCCGCCAGCCGTTGTATCGGGTGCCGTGGATGTTGTTCCTGGGTGACGCCGATGCGGACGTGAACGGACTGCTGCACGCGGCGATTACCGTTTCGCCGTTCCCTGCACCGGCCGTGGTGCCGGATGCGGTGTGGCAATGGTGGTTCTTCCGTTCGATGATCGCGATCGAGACACGCCCGGGCATCGTCTGCGACGCTTCGGCGCGCACCGAGCGCGGCCTGTGGTACCAGGCATTGATGCAACTGGCCAGCGAACGCGACCGACTGCCACTGAATGGCATCGTGGTGTGCATCGGCGCGCGCAGCGTGCTCGGCGATGCCGACGCGCTGAAGGAGACCAGCATGCGCTTGCGCCGGCTCGTCGACGAGAGCATGGAGCATCTGCAGGTGCAGCTGCCTGTCTACGTGCTGGTGACCGGCCTGGAATCGCTGCCCGGCTACGCCGCGTTCCGTGCGGCACTGCCGGCCGAGGCCTTTACCCAGGCGCTGGGTTGGCGGCTGCCGGAAAGCGAGATCGTCAGCGCCGGCACCAGCGACAAGCTGGACAGTCTGTTCATGCCGATGATCGACCGCCTGCATGCGTTGCGACTCACGGCGCTGGCTGCCCAACACGAGGTGCATGGCCGGCGCGGCGTATTCGAGTTCGTGCAGTCGGTCATGCAGATGCAAGGTGGCCTGCGCCAGGTGGTCGGCTTGCTGCTGGAAAACAACCCGTTCCAGCGCACTCCGCGCTGGCGCGGCATGTATTTCGTGGGCGCAGCCACGGCACAGGCTCCGGCCGGCGCGTTCGTCGCCGACCTGTTCACCCGCTTCCTGCCCGCGGACCAGCCGCTGGCCGCGCCCAGCCTGAAAGGCCGCGCCGGACGCCTGGGCGTGGCCGCACTGGGGGTGGCCGCTCTGCTGGGGCTGTCGATCTACTTCACCCACGGGCTGAGCCAGGCACGCAGCGACGACACTCAGCTGCTCGCGCAGACCCGTGCCGCCTGCCAGGGCCGCGAGAACGCCGGGGCCAGCGGCCGCATCGCGTGGGTCGCCGGTTGCGGCCGCACCATCGAGAGGTTGCAGGCCAGCGCCGACCGGACCCAACTCGGCTTCGGCCTGCGTCGCTCCGACCATGACATCGAGCAGCTCAAGCAGCAGGTGACGAGCGACTTCTCGGCGCTGATCCTGGCTCCTTACGACCAGATGCTTGATACCGACATTGCCAGCGGCCGCGCCGGCATCGAGCATCTGCTGGCGGTGACCCAGCGACTGCGCATGCTGCGCGATTGTCGCGAACGCAATGCCGACTGCGTCGACAACGAACTGGCGCACAACGTGGTGTTCGACCCCCGCTCGCGCCTGTTCGCCCCGTTCTTCACCGCCGACGCCGACACCCGCCGCGATCGCGACAACGCCGATGCGCTGCTGGCGACTTACCTGGGCTACCTGCGCTGGCAGAAGGGCGCGGTGCTGGATGACGAAGAACATCGCCTGCAGGGGGAACTGGCGCGCCTGCTGTCGACGTACACGCCGCGTCCGCAGGATCTGGAAACGTGGGCCGACGCGCGCGCCAGCGGGCCAAGGCTGCAGGACTACTGGCTGCCCTCCGATCGACTGGTGGGCGTCGACGCTGGCACGCTGCCGACGATTTCCGCCGCCTACACGGCTGCCACCTGGAGCGGCGTGGTGCTGCCGCTGACGACCACCATCCGTGCCACCCTGGCGGAAAAAAAAACTCTGGCGGATGACTTTCGCCACAGCTATTTCAGTGCCTATTTCCATGCCTGGGCGCAGTTCCAGAGCCGCTTCTTCGATGGCGTGAAGCTGTGGCAGGGGCACACCGGCGAACTGGTGGCGCGAGCCGGGAGTGAAGACAACCCCTACCGCTTTTTTTTTGACGACATGCAGCGGCAACTGCTGAGCCTGCCGCTGCAACTGCCACTTTCGATGCGCTGGCAACAGGCCTGGGACCATACGCGCGCCGCCGGATGGGGCGGCTGGAAACCGTTTGGCGCCTTCATCGGGCACACCGTCGGCGGCTGGTTCAGCCGTTCCGGCGAGCCGCCGCCGACCTGGCTGCTGGCAACCCTGGACACCCGCCGCAACGTGTTGCGCGCGCAGAAGGCGTTGTTCGCCAATGGCTACCTGCGGCTTGAGGCCCAGGGCGGCGAGCAGAACCTGTACCAGATCATGGCCGACCTTTATCGCGCCAAGGGGGCAGCCTCGCAGCCGCCGGCGTCCGAATACACCACCTTGCTGCGCTCGGTGGACCGTCCCGACGATCGATACGCGGCGAAGTTCAAGGGCGACGACCTGGGCGCATGGTCGGTGGTCCAGGGTCCCGCGCACTTGTTGCTGTACCTGACCGTGCAACGGGCGGCCGGCTACGTGCAGAAGCGCTGGGACGATGGTGTGGTGACGCCGCTGAAGAACCTGCCGCCGGAGCAGCAGATGGCTGCGCTGTATGGACCGCAGGGCAAGCTCAATGCCTTCGTCAGCGACACTCTGGCGCCGTTCGTCAGCGAAAAGGAACGCACGCCGATTCGCGTGGGCGGTGTCGCGCTGCCGCTGGCGCCGGCTTTGCTCGCGTTGCTGGCGGCGCAGAGCCAGGCGCAACCCGCGCTCAATGCCGACCAGCCGTTTCTGGTCGGCAGCTTCAGCTTCAGCGGGCCGAGCGATCTGGGCAGCCTGGTCGAAGGTGCCCAAGGCAGCGTGCTGCAAGTCGATTGCAAGGATCGCAACGTCAGCACCAGCAGCAAGGCCCAGTCATTGGCCGAGTCCAAGGTGGCGGTGTTCTGGTCGCCGGCGAGCTGTCTGCAGGCAAGCCTGCGCATCAGCATGGAGCAGCCGCCCGCCGCCGAAGTAGCGCTGGTTCCCGGCGGCTCCGCCAGTGCCGCCGGTGCCGCGTTGCCGGCGCCGGTCGAACCACTGGTGCTGACCAAGCTATATGCCGGACAGGATGGCTTCCTTCAGTTGCTGAAGGACTTTGCGGGCGGCGCGCACACATTCGCGCTGGACGATTTCCGCGATTCGTACACGCCGCTGCAGTGGGCCGACATCACGGCGCGACTGCGCGCGGCGGGTTTCAGCCGGGTGCAGGTGTTCCTCGCCATTGAGCTGTCCGACGTGATGAAGCAATACCTGGCCGCCCGCAATACGCCGGTGGCCATGCCCACCCGCATCGTCGAATAGCGACGCCGCGACCACGACTTGATGAGGAGAGCACCATGAGCACCGAGACCAACCGGGTCGACATCGAAAGTCTGCTGGCACCCGTCTCGCCGGACCGTCCCGGTGGCGAGGACGTCAGCTTCGACGAGGCCTACGACCAGATCCGCGAGGCGCGCCGCGCCGACGATCCCACCCTGCGCCAGGGAGAGTGGCAGACGGCGTTGAAAGTGGCCGACTGGCGCCAGGTGATCCGGCTGGCCAGCGGCATCCTCGAGTCCCGCAGCAAGGACCTGCAGGTGGCGGTGTGGTTGGGCGAGGGCTTGATCGCCACGGCCGGCATGGACGGTGCCGCCCAGGCGTTCCGCCTGCTGCACGGCCTCCTCGACGGTCTGTGGGAGGCGCTTTTTCCCGAGCTCGACGGCGACGATGCCGAGGAGCGCGCCGCCAAGCTGGCCTGGTTCAACATCTACGCCGGCGAAGCGTTGCGCAAGGTGCCGTTGGGCGATGGCAGCAATCCGATGACGCTGCTGTCATGGCAGGACTCGCGCGAGGTCGACAACCTCGCGCGGCAAAATCAGGAAGCGCACCAAGCCGCGCTCGATGAGGGCCGACTGAGCGGCGAGGCGTTCGACAAGGCCATGCTGGAGTCAAGCAAGGAGGGCGTGGTGCGCCTGCTCGAGCAGACGGATGCCGCGCTCGCCGCGTTCGACGGCTTCAAGCGCATCGCCGACAGCCGGCTTGGCCGTGCCGCGCCCTCGCTGACGGCCGTGGAAGACGCGTTGAAGCGGTTCCGTCAGCTGATCGGCAAGGTCGCGCAGGCGAAGGGAATCGTCGGCGCTGCTGTGGCTGCCGACGCCGGGGATGATCAGCCGGCCGAACGCCCACCTGCGTCGGCGCACGCCGCCGTGGCGGCGGGAAGCGTTGCGCTGGACCTGTCCGGCGGCAACGCCGCCAGCAAGCAGGCCGCGCTGCGTGCGATCACCGATATCGCCGCGTTTTTCCGGCGCACCGAACCTCACAACCCGGTGGCCTTCATGCTGGAGAAGGCAGTCGCGTGGGCCGACACGCCGCTGGACGCGTGGCTGGCCGAAGTGGTCAGCGACAGTGCCGTTCTTGCCTCGATTCGCGATCGTGTCGGAATCTCCGGCGAATGACTGGTGCGGCCTGCCAGGCAAATCGGAGTGCGTCGATGGGCCGCTTCCGGTAGTGCGCGCTCGCTCCCGCGCCAGACGCGACTCACCCTCCATCCCCAAAGTCATAGGCCACCAACTGGCCGTATGGCTAATTTTATCAAGCGCTGCGGCTTTCTAGACTTCTTCGTCATCGCCGTTGCGCATTCGCGCAACACGCATCGCCCAACCGCCGGGGAAACGCCATGGCCAAGAAGGAAAGCACGCAGCACAAGCTGGATCGCGTTCGCGCACCACGCGTGCAGCTCACCTACGACGTTGAAGTGGGTGACGCGATCGAGAAGAAGGAATTGCCGTTCGTGGCCGGCGTCATCGGCGACTTCAGCGGCCAGCCGGCCGAGCCGCTGGCGAAGCTGAAGGAGCGCAAGTTCGTCAACCTGGACAAGGACAACTTCGACGACGTGCTGAAAGGCATGAAGCCGCGCGTGCAGATGCAGGTGGACAACAAGCTCAAGGGCGATGGCTCGAAGGTCGGCGTGGAGCTGAACTTCAAGAGTCTGGACGACTTCACGCCCGAAGCGGTGGCGAATCAGGTCGAACCGCTGCGCAAATTGCTGGAGGCGCGCCAGAAGCTTGCCGACCTGCGCAACAAGATGGCCGGCAACGACAAGTTCGAGGAACTGCTCAACGAGGTGTTGCAGAACACCGACCAGATCACGCGGCTGACCAAGGAAGTCGGCTCCGGCGGCGCGCCGGAAAGCTGAGCACCGGTCGCTCCGGTGATGGCGCAAGCCACTGCCTGATCGGGCTCATCGCACCCTCCCTCACGGAAATCGCTCAGGACAAGACATGGCCACCACGACACAGAAAGAAGCCGCGCAGGGCACCGCCGCCGAATCGGAAGGCAGCCTGCTCGATTCCATCCTCAATCAAAGCCGCATCGCCAAGACCGACAGCGAGCGGGACCGCGCACGCGACCTGATCGCCGAGCTGGTGGACCAGGTGACTGCGGGACAGATCACCATCTCGCACGACGCCATCACGTCGCTGGACGCCCGCATCGCCGACATCGACAAGCTGCTCTCCGACCAGTTGTCGGCGGTGATGCACGCGCCGGAGTTCCAGAAGCTGGAAGGGTCGTGGCGTGGACTGAAGTACCTGGTGGACAACAGCGAAACGAGTACCACGCTGAAGATCAAGGTACTCAACTGCAGCAAGAAGGAATTGATCAAGGACTTCAAGAACGCTTCGGACTTCGACCAGTCCACGTTGTTCAAGAAGATCTACGAAGAGGAATACGGCACCTTCGGTGGCGCTCCCTTCGCCACCATGATCGGGGACTTCGAATTCAGCCGGCAGCCGGAAGACATGTATCTGCTGGAGGAAATGTCGCATGTGGCGGCGGCTTCGCATGCGCCGCTGCTGTCCGCGGCCTCACCGGAAATGTTCGGCTTCGAAAGTTTCACCGACCTGGCTGGTCCGCGCGATCTGGCCAAGGTATTCGACACGGTCGAGTATGCCAAGTGGAAATCCTTCCGCGCCTCGGAGGATTCGCGTTACGTGGGCCTGGCGATGCCGCACGTGCTCGGTCGCCTGCCGTACGGTCCGGACACCACGCCGGTGGAAAGTTTCAACTTTATCGAGGACGTGTCCGGCAAGGATCACAGCCGCTATCTGTGGACGAACGCGGCCTACTCGCTGGGGACCAAACTCACCGATGCCTTCGCCAAGTTCGGTTGGTGCGCGGCAATCCGCGGCGTCGAGGGTGGCGGCCTGGTGGAGGGTCTGCCAACACACACCTTTGCCACGGACGACGGTGAGGTGGCGCTGAAATGCCCCACCGAGATTGCGATTACCGATCGCCGTGAAAAGGAGCTGGCGGACTTGGGCATGATCCCGCTGGTGCATTGCAAGGGCACCGATTACGCCGCGTTCTTCTCCACCCAGTCGGCGCAGAAGGCCAAGGAATACAACACCGACGCAGCCAACGCGAACGCGCGACTCGCCTCGCAATTGCAGTACATCTTCGCGGTCAGCCGCATCGCGCATTACCTGAAGTCGATGATGCGCGACAAGATCGGCAGCTTCGCGTCGCGCTCCAGCGTGGAGAATTTCCTCAACAACTGGATCGCGCAATATGTACTGCTGGACGACAACGCCTCGCAGGAACGCAAAGCGCAGTTTCCGTTGCGCGAAGCCACCATCGAGGTGGTGGATATCCCGGGCAAGCCCGGTGCCTACAAGGCCGTGGCCTTCCTGCGGCCGCATTACCAACTCGACGAGCTGAGCGTATCGCTGCGCCTGGTTGCCGAACTTCCGAAATCCGCGCGCTGATTCGCGCCTGATCAACCCCGCATCATCAGGAGACACCCATGGCATTCGACGCATTCATCAACCTGGGCGACATCAAGGGTGAGAGCACCGACGACAAACACAAGGAATGGATCGAGATATTGAGCTTCGGCTTCGGCGCGCAGCAATCGCAATCCGGCACCGCTTCCTCAGCCGGAAATCTGTCGTCTTCGAGAGTGAATATCCAGAACTTCACTTTCACCCATAACCTGGACTTTGCCAGCCCGAAGTTGTTCGATGCTTGCTGCAAAGCCACGACCATTCCCAAGGTCACCATCACCCTCAACCGCGCCGGCGGCGACAAGCAACAGTACATGGAATACAAGCTGACCGATGCGATCGTCACGTCGGTGGGCAAGGGCGGCGATTCGAACAGCGAAAGCCAGGATGTGCCGGTGGAAGCAGTCTCGCTTGCGTTCACCAAGATCGAAATGAAATATACAAAGATCGGCACTGACGGCAAACCAGGAGGGAACATGGCGTCCGCTTGGGATCTCAAGGCGAACAAGGGGACTTAAGGCCGAGTGCGGACGGAGCGGCGCGCGATTCGAGAGATACGTTGAGGCTTGCCGGTGCGATAAATCCGATTTCGCCCGAGGAGCAAAGACGTGCGCAATGGGTACCATCAGGCTTTTGATTGATGAGCGACACGCTGTGAACAGTCTGAGCGCGCCAAGCCAATTGCGACGACCGCGATTACGTCCGCAATGGTGTGCAGGCGCTGTGCTTCGAGGTTTCATGCGGTCTCTGGACGCTGCTCAACACCCGCTCGAAAGCGGCACCCCTCCGGGACGCAGCCGCTGCAACGTTGTCTACCTGAATACCCGACCCGACGCCTTGTGTGTGCACCAGTGTTCAACGACCCACAAGCAATGTCGTTTCAATTGCCAAGACGCGAGTACCGCCATGCCTGCTTTCTACCGCGTGAATCAGTATCCGATCTGGAATGTTCGCACAGACGTAGGGGTTTCAAAGCGAGCCGATCGTATGGACGTGAAACTGGTGCAGTTTCTGCTGAACAAGGTGTTGTGGTGGAAACAGGAGAGCGGCGCACTCAGCCTGGCGCAGGTGACCGGTCACCACCTTGCCCAAGATGGGATATTTGGCGGACAGTCGCGCGCGGCACTGCTCATTTACCAGAATCATGTTGCAGGTTTGACGCCGGACGGAAACGTAAGCTCCGTTCGAAATCATCAAACCTCGTGGTCCGCCGCGCACGATTGGTCAATCGTCTGCTTGAATGAGGACTATGCGAGTTGGCGCTGCAGCGAGACCGGCACATTCAATATGTCGTCGGCAATGCAGTACATGCCGGGCGATCCTGAAATCAATCGGGAATTGGGCGCAGTTTTGTCCATGACCTACTTGAATTCAGGCGGGATGCCGATCTGAATTCATGCATTCACTGATCGACAGCCTCACCGATTCCGACGAGCGCAGTTACGCGCGCGAAGATCTGAACGTGCTGCGCGCGGAAGTGTCGCGTGACCTGGAAAATCTGCTCAACACCCGCTCGGAGGGCGCGCGCACGATCCCGACGGCTTTCGAGCAATGCCGCAAGTCCTCGCTGACGTTCGGCATTCCTGATTTTTCTTCGTACAGCCTGCTGAGTTCGCAAGACCGCGATCGGATCCGGCGCGCTCTGGAGCAGGCGGTTGGCCTGCATGAGCCACGCCTGACCCGGGTACGCGTGCAACTGGAGACACAGAGTACCTTCGAGCGCGCACTGCGTTTCCGCATCGATGCGCTGCTCAATCTTGGCTCGGAGCGGGAAAAGGTGCAGTTCGACGCCGTGTTGCAGCTCAACACGCAGGCGTACCAGGTGCGTTGAGCAACGCGGGCGCGAAGGCGTCTTCAGACCCCACGTTTCGCGCTTCCCCAGACCGTCATCATCGCCTCGCGCAATTGCTCCGGCGACACGGGCTTGTACAGCACCGGAATCTTTGCGGCCTGGATTTCACGCAGGCGGTCGCTGCGTGTTTCGCCAGTGATCAGCAGGCGTGCGAACGGGGTGCCGCGGTCACGCGCATAGTAATGATCCAGCGCGGCGAGCACCTCCAGCCCGCTGCTGCCTCCACGCAGGCGCAGGTCCGATATAACCAGGTCGGGCGGCTGGAGCCATGCACTCACGGCATCCAGCGCCTCCTCCCGATCCTCCGCCGTGGCGACCTCGCAGCCCCAGCTGCGCAGCAGGTACCGAATGCCGGCAAGAATCGCCGGTTCGTCGTCGATGACCAACACACGCATGCCCGCCAGATGAACTGTCTGCACGGTTGGCAGGACTTCCGGGCGGTGCCCGGCGTTCACTTCTGGCAGCCGGAACGAGAACAGGCTGCCACGTCCCACGCGGGACGTGAGCCTGACCTCGGTATCGAGCAACTCGGCAAGACGCTGGACCGTGGAAAGCCCAAGCCCCAGACCGCGCTGGTGTCCTTCGTCACTGCCGGCACCGTCCGGACGGTCGACCCGGTAAAACTCGTCGAACACGTGTTGCTGATGTTCGGGCAGGATGCCGCTGCCGGTGTCCCACACATCGACACGGACGAGGTCGTCCGCGCAGCGTCGGGCTGCCACCAGCACGCCGCCGTGTTCGGTGTAACGCAGTGCATTGCTGACGAGATTGTTGAGAATCCGCGCAACCATGGTGCGGTCGCTGCGCACCCACAGGCTGGTGGTACGCATGACCAGGCGCAGGTCGTGCTGCTCCGCAATCATGCGGAAATTGCAACTCACTTCCTCGAACACCTCGTCCAGCGGAAATTCACTGATCTCGACCTGCAAGGTGCCGGTTTCCAGTCGTGACAGGTCGAGCAACTCGCTGAACAGGTGGTCGAGCGCTTGCACGCATTCCTGGATGTGCGTGATCCGGTCCAGCCGCACCGGATCGGTTTCGTCGATGACCAGGGCAGAGGAAAACAGCGTCAGCGCATACAACGGTTGGCGCAGGTCATGCGAAGCGGCAGCCAGGAAACGGGCCTTGCTGATGTTGGCAGCCTCCAGCGCCGCGTTCTTGCTGGCCAGTTCCGTGGTAGCCAGTTCTATTTCGCGCCGCATGCCGCGTCGCATGTCGAACAGTGCAGAGGCGGTGGCGTTGAATCCTTTCTGCAACTCGCCGATCTCGGTCTGGTCGGTCACCTCCACCGCGACGGGTCGATCCACTTCGCCAAGGTCGTGCACGGCGCGCGCCAGCCGGCGCAGCGGGGCGCTGATCCATACCGCCGCCTGCCAACACAGCAAGGTCGCCATCAACAAGCTCAGCGCCAGGGTGATCAGGGCGTTGCGCAAGCTGGCATGCTGCGCCGTGATCGCGTCGGCGATGCTCACGTCCACCAGGATCGAACCCAGCGGGGCGCTGCCCGGGAGCGCCGCAGGGTCCATCACGTTGCGCTCCACGGAGAGTGTCTGCGTTGCGGACGCCGGATCCTGACCCTGGTCTTCGGCAAGGATTTCGCCATCGGCCGAGCGGATCTGCACACGTGATACCTGTGGCAGATCGGCGATCGACCGGGCCACCCGCGCCAGGTCCCGCCGCTGCATGTTCTGCAACGGGCCGGCCGATACCGCGGCGGCCTGGGTCGCGATGGCCGTGGCCGTGTTCTGCCCCATCCGGTGCAGCACGTTGAACTGGTAGCGGGTCACCATGGCCACCAGCAGCGAGGCGGTGGCGAAGGTCGGTACCAGCGTCACCAGTACCAGCCGCTGCATCAACGACGCGCGCCGCCAGAGGCGTTTCAGCGAAAAGTTTCGGGCTTCATCCATCGTGTTCCCCTTGGCTGCGGCCCGGTGGCGTGGGGTGGTGTGGCCGCCAGACTCGACATGGGCGGAGTGTTGCAGATGCCGCAGGGTCCCGCGCGGGGCACCCGGATCAGTGCCTTGCGACCGCGCAGCGTTGCGCGCCTTGATGGCGCCACTATCCACTGCGGCCGGCCCGCCGTCGAGTACATCGAACAGGCTATGTCCGCGTGCATTCTGGCGAGCGCGTCCGTGCTCGATGCGGCGTTCTGCAGCTCGAAAACCCCGGTCACGACGCCAGTGCGGCGATGCCCGGTGTCAAGCTCGGCGATCAATGCGTTGATCAGGATGACAGCCTGGACGACCTGCTTCGGGTTTGCTCGGCCTTCGTGAAGTTCCGCTGCGGAGCAAGCGCGCATCGGGCGGCAGCGAGCCTGCCGCCTTCAGCGTGCGACCCGCAGGGCGAGCGTGGCAAAGCCACCATCGGCGGCGAGCGCGGTGACGCGGTAGTCACCCGGTTGCGGCAGAGCAAGCAGGATCGGCGACGCGCTCACGCTGCTGCCCTGCAAACGGCCATTGAGCAACCACTGCACCGGACCCTGGGCGCCCAGCGCGTTCAAGGTGACGCGCAGCGAGCGATCACTGTTGGGCGCGCGCCGCAGGGTGACGCCCGGGTTGAGCCCGGCGATGCGCAGCGGACTGGCAACGTCAAGTGAATCGGTGGCGCAAGCCGGTGCCAGCGCCGGCAGTGCGGAGGCGCGTTGGTCGTCGACGCTCAGCCACGGCGTGGCCAGCACCGGCCAGCGCGCAAGCTCGATGGTGTGCTCGCGTGCAGCGTGGCACGCGCCACTGAGGCGCTGGCCATGCGAGTTCACGCGAAGCGTGAGCAGGCCGGATGACCAGGCACCGAGGTCACGCTCCGCAAACGTGGGCGGGACCGCACCATCGAGTACCCATGCGGTGCGGCGCTGGCGACACAGGGCGGGGGTGGTATCGGTCGCCGCGCCGCCGAGCGGCCAGCAGATGTCGACCGCGCGCACGCTGGCCGGTTGCGCGGCATGCGCGCGCCCACCGCGCTGCGGCAGCATGTCGGCAATCTGGAACAACAGCGGCAGTGCGGTCACCGCGCCGTACTGGCCGGGTGACGGCGTACCGTCGGGGCGTCCAATCCACACGCCGATGGTCCAGCGGTCGGTGACGCCGATGGCCCAAGCGTCGCGGTAGCCGTAGCTGGTGCCGGTCTTCCAGGCCACGTTCGCGTGGCGATTGATCACGCCGGCCAGTGGCGCGCCTTCGACGTCGGCCGGATTGCTGTCGAGGATGTTGCGGATGATCCAAGCGGCGCCGGGTGACAACAGTCGGCGCGGGCTGGCCGGCTGCTGCAAGGCATAGCGCGGCGTGCCGGCGACGCCGCCGTTGGCGAACGCGGTGTACGCGCCGACGAGGTTTTCCAGTCGGGTTGCCGCGCCGCCGAGGATGATCGACAAGTTCGGTTTCGCCCCGGCAGGCAGACCCAGATCGATGCCGCCGTTGGCCAGCCGCGCCACGAAGCGGGTCGGGCCGACCCGGTCGAGCACGTCCACCGCCGGCACGTTGAGCGAGCGCTGCAATGCCTCGGCAGCGCTGACCGGGCCGCTGAACGCCTCATCGAAATTGCCCGGCTGGTAGCCGCCGAAATCCTGTGGTGCGTCGACCAGCAGGCTCTGCGAATCGATCAGCCCGTCATCCAGCGCGAGGCCGTACAGGAACGGCTTCAGGGTCGAGCCGGGCGAGCGTGGCGCGCTGACCATGTCGATGTAGCCGTGCCGTCGCGCATCGGCGAAATCGCTGGTCCCCAGGTACACACGCGTCTCCAGGGTGGCATTGTCGACCACCATCACGGCGGCGGTGCTCTGTGCCGGCAAACGCGAAAGATAGCTGCTGACCCGATCCTCGGATGCACGCTGCAGGTTTGCATCGATCGTGCTGACGATGCGCCGCTTGCGCGGATACTCCCGATGCAGGCGTTCGGCCAGCAACGCCGCCGACAGCGGCGCGCGCAGCGAGCGCGCCGCCACCGGCTCGATTTCCGCATCGCGCACCTGGGCGGCACTCCATACGCCGAGATCGCGCATGCGCCCGAGCACTTTGTCGCGCGCCATGCGCGCCGCCACGGGATGACGGTCCGGCCGCAGCCGGCTGGGGGATTGCGGCAACACCGCCAGCAACGCGGCCTCGGCGCGCGACAGTTGACTGGCCGGTTTGCCCAGGTAGGCCCAGGACGCAGCCTCGACGCCTTCGATCGGACCGCCGAACGGCGCGTGGTTGAGGTACAGGTCGAGGATCTGCGCCTTGCTCAGGTGTGCCTCCAGTTGCAGCGCGCGGAAGATCTGCAGCAACTTGCCGCCGAAGGTGTGCGCACGGAACCCTGACGACCCGGGCTCGATGATCCGTGCCACCTGCATGGTCAGGGTGGAACCGCCGGACACCACATGCCCGTGCATGATGCCGCCGCCAAGGCCACGCAGCAGTGCATACGGATTGACGCCCGGGTGTCGGTAGAACCAGCGGTCTTCATATTGCAGCAGCGCGGTGAGGTAGAGCGGCGACACCTGTCTCGCGGTCGTCGGATAACGCCACACCCCGTCGCCGTCGGCGAACGCGCGCAGCGGCGTTCCATCACGCGCGAGCACCACCGTGCTGCCGCTGTCCGGAGCGGGAAGATGCAGCGGAAAAAGTCGGTCCAGCACCACGGCGAGCACCGGCAGGACGAGCATGGAGATGGCGCCGGCGCGCAACCACCGCCGCCAGCGCGAGCGGGCTGGTCGTGGGCTTGCGACGTGAGAACCTTTCATGCGCGCTCTTTCACCTCAAATCCAACAGTGCCGCTCGCCGCACACCGAAAACTGGACACTGAACACTTGCCACCCTACGGCTCCACCACCGTGATCTTCGCCGGATCAGCCTTGCCGATGCCACGGATCGCCGGCCGATACATGTCTTCCACCAGCGGCGGCGGCACCGTGTAAGTTCCCGGCGTCACCGCGCGCACCAGATAGAAAACGTGCGCCGCATCCCCACGACTTAATTTGAGGGCGGCCGCATAGCGATCGTCGCGATATTCCTCGTGCACCAACTGCGCGGCAGCCGCATGCTGGTCGAGATCGATGCCGCCAATCACCACCCCAGCCCACTGCTGGGCGCCGCCGAGGTTGATGTTCTCCACTTCAAGGCCTCCGGGCAGCAGGTCGGTGACCAGCGCATCGGGAATGTCCACGCGTGCCTCGATGCTGAGCTCGACGATCAGGGTGTCGCCTTCCTTCAGCTGCGTGCCACTCCACGGCTTGCCGTCGGTGGTGAAGTAGCTGCGGCGCACGTCGATCTGGGTGTCGTCCGGCGCTGGCGCCTTGCTTGGGACGCCGGCCACGTCGAGCGTGGCGAAGATCGCCGCCGGACTGGTCGGCTGCACGCTGACCCCGGCGACCAGATCGGCGGCATTCAATGCGCGACTCCACACCCGGCTGTCCGGCGCGGCTTCGCTTTTGCCGGCCACCGTCATCGATGCTGCCAGCGGCGCGTCGCTCTTGGCATCGAATGCCGCTGCCACCCGGGCAATGGCCGCCTGCTCCTGCGTGCTCAGATAGGACCACGACCAGTGGTAGTTCTTGTCCTGCTGCTGACGCACGCGCACGTTGGCGGTGGCGTTGCGGGCCCAGTCGACCAGCTTGGCGTCGTACTCGGGCTTGTTCATGCCGTAGTCGTGCGTCAACGCGACCATCAGTGCCAGATCACGCAGTTCCGAACCGTAATCACCGACATACCAGGGTCGTTCCTTGTTCCAGGCAAATGCCTCGGCAATCGCCTTCTGCGCGCGCTCGTTGTCGCCCATCAACTTGAACGCGATGCCGAAGTGCACCAGCGGCAGCGGCGCCACCAGCTTTTGCCTCTCGTTGTCGAAGATCGCGCGCAGCGTACCCAGCGGGGCGCGGTTGACGCGCGCCAGCACGAAACCGGAATAGGCGTCGTCGGCAAGCCGCATATGGTCGTGGTGCTCGTAGCCGTAATACGGATGGCCACCGGCAAGCAGATCGTCGTTGAGCCGTTGCAGCGCCTTCTGCAGCACGTCCTGCGGCACCGCAAAACCGGCGGCGCGCGCATCGAGCATGAAATCGACCACATACGGCGTGGTGAACGTCTCGATCGGACTGGTGCCGCCCCAGAAACTGAAGTGCCCGTTGCTGGCCTGGAACGAGGCGATGCGCGACAGCGCGCCTTCGACGGCTGCCTTGCGCACCGCGTCGGTCATCACCGGGCCGCCGAGCGCCTTGGCGGTGGCGCCGTCCAGAATCAGCGCGGCGTAGCCCTTGCTGGTGGTCTGCTCGATGCAGCCGTACGCGTAGTTGAGGATGCCACGCAATGCCGCGTCGTAAGGCAGCGGCGGCAAGGTGTTGAGGGTCAACCGTGCGCGCACCGTGGCCGGCAGCAGGCCGGCGATGGCGGCGAAACCGAAATGCTCGCTCTTGCCTGCCTCCAGTGCCAGCGGGGTGGAACGCACCACTTCGGGCCAGGCCGGGCGCACCGAGAATTCAAAATGCCGGTCGACCTGGTAGTCGTTGAGTTGCGCGTGGATGTCGACGGTCGCCACCGCCACGCCGGCTTCAGCGGTGATCGGCATGTGCAAGGTGGCGCCGTCGCCATCCTTCAGTGCCACGCTCTGGGTGGCCTTGTCGACCTTGATCAGGCCGCCGCCGGTCACCGTCACCTTCGCCGTGCCGGCCTTGCCGGAGAGGTTCTTGAGGTCCAGGCTGATCATCGCCGTGTCGCCGGCCGCCATCACCCGCGGCGTGCTCGGCTCCACCACCAGCGGCGCGCGCACGGTGATGTTGCCATCGGCATTGCCGTAGCGGCTGTCGGTATACGCCAGCGCGGCCAGGCGCAGGCTGCCGTTGAAGTCGGGTACCGCGACGTGCAACGTGGCCTTGCCCTGTGCGTCGAACGCCACCGGCCCGGCAAACAGGTCGACGATCTCCACCTTCGGATTGAGTCGCGCCGCCTTGGGCAATGCCTTGCCGCTCATGTCGCCGCCGTAGCGCAACTTCGCCTGCGCGCCGTCCATCGCCTCGATGATGCGGCTGTACAAGTCGTAGGCATCGATACCGAGCGCGCGCTTGGCGAACAGCCAGGCCCACGCGTCCGGCACCGGATAGTCGGTGATGTTGAGCACGCCCTGATCGACTGCCGACAGCGTGACGTACGCCTTCTGTCCAGCCAGCCCGGTGGCCTGCACGTTGACGTCGAGCGGGTTGCCCGGACGCATCATCGACGGTGCCTCGAGCTTGAGCGGGATGCGGCGACTGTTGCGGTCCATCGCCACGTATTCGATGCCCATCGCCCGCGCGGGCGTGGTGTGTTCGTCCGCGTCGCCGCCTCGGAATACCAGCGCGGTGACGTACACGTCGTGACGCTCCCAGTCCCTGGTCACCGGAATCTCGAACGTGCTGCCGGCCTTGGCGTCGATGTTCTTCGTGTACAGCAGATGATCCGATTCGACCAGCAGCACGCCGGGGCCGTCGTGCGGTGGCGTCACCGTGACCTTCATGGTGTCGCCGGCGTGATAGCGCGCCTTGTCCAGCTGCAACTTGACCTTGTCCGGGCGCGCCTCCTTGCCCAGGTTCTCATCCTCCCAGCTGTAGCCGGCGAAGAACGGGAACACCGTGGTGAGTTTGGTCGCCGGATCGTAGACCTCGACCCGGTAGCTGCCCCACTGCACCGGAAACTCGACATGCACCGCCTGGCCTGCGGCCACGTCGACATCCTTCTCGTCGATCAGTTGCAGACGCTGGTTGGCGTCCGACTTCCAGCCGCCGTTCTGCTCGTACAACCAGTAAAAGTCACGCAGCTCGCGCTGCAACCGCACCTTGAGGTGCGAACCGGCAAGCAGCTTGCCGTCGGCATTCGCGCGCACGATCTCGAAGCCGACCGGGCTCTCGCTTTCGGCTCCCTGCTGCGGATCGAACAGCGGGCGAATGCCGACCAGCGCGTCCGCCGGCCAGTAGATGCGCTTGAGCAAGCGGGTGACCGCGCGGCCACCGCTTTCATAGACGCTGCCGGACAAGGTCACCGCAAGCGGCGCGACCGGCGCGACATCGTCTGGAAGTGCCAGCTGCTGCTCAAGCAAGCCATTCGCATCGAGTTTGGCGTCGACCACGTTGTCGGCGCTCTTGGGCAGGTCGACCAGCGGGTTGCCGAAGAACGTGTCCTTCATGGCGGCGAGCGGATGCACTTCCGGCGCCACCAGCAGCTTGGCGGTGAAACGGTTGCCGTCAGCCGGCGCTCCATAGAGATAGCTGGAAGCAACCTTGAGCTTGAGCGGCTCACCTGGCGCCAGCCGTGCCTGCGGGCTGGTCAGCTCCACCTTGAGCCGCTCGGGCAGGAACTCCTCGACGTGGAACGGGAACGCCTGCACGGTTTCCTTCGCTGCCGGGTCAAGCCGGAATTCCAGCTGCCACAGACCGGTCGGCGCATCGGCCGGAATAGCCTGGCTGAGCTCGAAGTAGTTGAGCTGCTGCGGCTTGAGTTGTTTCTCGACCAGAGTGCGGCCGTCGGGCTGCTTCACCCGCACGAACAGCGACTGCGCCTTCATCGGCTTGCCGTCATAGTCGCGCAGCAAGGCCGACGCACGTAGGGTCTCCCCGGGACGGTACAGGTCGCGACCGGACCATGCGTACACCTCGAACGGCGCCTGCTTGCGCCCGCTGATGTCGAAATTGGAAACATCCAGCGCCGGCTTGTTGAATGGCAGCACCGAGACATCCTTGCCATGGCGTGCCACCAGCACGTCGGAGGCCTTGACCTGGTAGGCAATCAGCGCATTGCCGTCAGCGCCGGTGGTCGCCTTGAGCTTGCTGCCGCCTGACTCGTCGCGGATCTCGATATCGACCCCGCTGACTGGCGAGCCATCGCGCAACGAAGCCACGTGCAGCAGGGCGTTGTCGCGGTACAGGCGCAGGTGCAGGCCGAGGTCGCTGACGAAGAACGTCGCGGTGTCATAGCCACCCTGGAAGGTGCCGCCGGCCTTGACCACCGCCATGTACACGCCCGGTTGCGACAACTCCCTGATGTCCTGCACCGGCAGATAAGTCACCGTGCGCTCGTTGGGCTCGCCACCCAGGGTGTAGTGGTTGGCGTAGACCGAGTCGGCGATCTGCGTGATCGGCAACTTGCTGCGCCGGTCGTTGCCCTCGACGCAGTCGTTGTAATAGCTGACCTCGTGGTCGAGCTCGTAACTGTTGCGATGGCCATTGCGCGGGTAAGCGCAGAACAGGTCGGACAGCGCGTCGTCGTGCACCCGGAAGAACTCGACGTCGGCGTCGTGCACGTTCATCGACACCAGCGGCAGGCCGCGGGTGCCGCGCGCCGGCAGCACGCTGCCGTGCGAGGCAAATCCGACAGCCGCCGGCAGATTGCCGGAATACACCTCGTGCTTCAGCGCATGGCTCAGGGTGCTGCCGTCCGCTGCCAGCAGGCCGCTCTTCACCTGCACCACGTAATGCGTGTTCGACTGGACGAACGGAAAGCTCAGCGTCTTTCCATCCTGCTGCAGGCTCCAGCTGCCGCTGATGACTTCACCGTAGGGACCGGTCACCGCGATCAGCTCGTCGAAAGTCTGCGCCGAGGCCAGCGCCGCGTTGAAGCGCAGGGTCAGCGCCGTACGTGAATCGCTGGTCTGCGAACTGGCCGAAACCAGCGCGAAGGCCGCGCTGGCGTCCGGATGGACTGTCGTGCTGGCGCTGGCAGGCGCTTTCTGCAGCACCGGGGGATGGCCGTCGTGGCCGCGCCCGCAAGCGCTCAGTGCCAGTGCCAGCAGCAGCAGCGCGGACAGCACACGGGACCTGCGCGCAAACGATCGACTGGACATGAAGATCTCTCCCTGGATGTGCCGCGAATTATTGCCGACAATCATGGCGCGCCGGTGGCAAGGATGGGGCGCGCAGGTTTCAACCGCGCACCTGCCGCCCCAGCCAGTCGCCCAGTTGCATCAGCACCTGGCTGCGACCGGGCTCGGCTTCATTGAACAACTCGTGATATAGCGAGGCGAAGAAACGTGTGGTCAGTTGCCCGTTGGCGGCGGCCTCCTTGGCGAACGCGCGACTGCCGGCCGGATCGACCAGATCGTCACTGTCGGACACCAGCAGCAACGTCGGCACATCCAGCCGTGCGGCGTCGGCGATGCAGGACGCGCCTTCCCTGAAGATGAAGTCGGCCAGCCGCGGGGTGATTCCGCTGTGCCGCAGGGGATCGGCGCGGTAATCCGTCACCACTTGCAGGTCGTGCGAAATGCTGTCTGCTTTCAGACCGCTGCGCAGCGGCAGGTTGGGCAGCCATCGACCCAGCACGCCGGCGAGGCGAATCATGTGCGACGACTCCCGGCTGCGCAGCGCCGGCGAGGACAGCACCAGCGCCGGAGGTGCGAGGGCACCATCCAGCACGGCGCGCAGTGCCACCAGCCCGCCCATGCTGTGGCCCAGCAGCAGCGGCGGATGAGACGCGGCGTCGGCGTAGTTGTGGTAGACGGCAGTCAGATCCGCCAGCAGATCGTCGCTGTGCCGCAAAGCGCCACGCCGTCCGGGGGACTGTCCGTGACCACGCTGGTCGTAGCTGCGCACCGCATAGCCGCGCTGGTTGAACCACGACGCCAGTGCGGCATAACGACCACTGTGCTCGCCCAAGCCATGGACGATCAATACTGCCCCGCGCGCATGCGGCTGCGGCCAGTCGCGCAGCCACAGCCGCTGCCCATCCGGCATCCGCAGCCAGTTGGCGGATCCCTTCAAATCCCCGGAGCCTGTCGTTCGCATCCGCTGATCCACCCGTCGCTCCCCTGGCGCTACCTTCGGCCGCGCTCGACGACATGACATCAAGCAACGCTCAGGCCACGCCCGTGTCCGCACTCCGACGTGGCGAGCCCGCGGAGATCACGGCGAGCAACTCAATGCTCGAGCACGTGCACGCTGTCCATCAACTGATGAAAGCCGGTCTTGACGGTGGCCGCCGGGACACTGCCTTCCACGCTGTAGAACACGGTATAGCGCACGTCCGGTAAGGCGCCGCGCGCCGGTGGCATCGCCTTGACCACGACCATCTCGCCGTCGAGGCTGTGCGGCACGCCGTCGAACGGATGTTGCCCCTGCACGAGCTTGCGCCACTCGCTCTGGAATGCGTCGTCCAGCTCGGCGGAGGGCTGTACATAGCGTTGAATGTTGACCCGGTACGGATCGCTGGCATCCGCCTTCACCCGCACGTCGCCGACATCACAGACCACCTTGCCGTGGTCGCCGAAAAAGCCCAGGCCCAGGGTCAGCGTGCTGTTTGCCGTGATCGGTTGCAGCTTGGCACCGAAGCTGAAGTCCAGCCGCGGCGAGGCATAGCTGAAGCGCCGGTCGTAGTCGGCGTCGACGTGGACGTCGTGAAGCACATCCGGCAGCAGCGCGGTCTGGCCCAGATAATCACGCCATTGCGCCAGCGTGCCGTCGTAGGCCACCTGCACGAAATCGGTGAGCGCGCGCATGTCGATCAGATGATCGTGCTCGTCCATGGGCCGGGCGATTTGCAGCAGCGTGGCGTAGCCATCGGGCACCGGCAACGAAAAGGTGACGACCACTCCGTTGGCATCGGGCACCGGCCATACGCGCACCTGCCAATGCCGCTGCAAGGCGTCGGTATAGACGGTGTCCTGATCCGGTTTGCCAAACCCGGTGATCCTGATGCGCTCGGTACCCACGGTGCGGCGCAGGAAACCGGTCTTGGCCAGCTGATCGATCAGCTGCGCGGGATCGTGGTAGAGCTGCTGCGCTGACATGCTGTCGGGTTTGCGCAAGTGGAACAGCAGGGTGTGCCCGGCCGCGCCCACGGCCACGTAGCCGTTGCGGGACAATGGCGTGCTGGGGCCGCGCTTGGCCGCCAGACCCCAGTCGCCGTTGCTGTTGCGCACGATCAGCCGCGGGAAATTGTCCAGGCTCGGTACCGAATGCAGCAGGCGGCTGGCGCCGGCACCACGCGGAAACAGGCGATCCGATTCCTGCGCGAGCAAAGCCTTCAGCTGGCTGTCGGCATAGGTGTTGCGCGCCTTCAGGTAACTCGCGTTGAAATCCGCCAGGCTCATCGGCAGCGCGAACTGCGCCTTGAACACATTGCTCAACGTCGTGTCGAACACGTCGAACTGGTAGGGCACGCGTTCGTCGATCACCGCCAGGTGGTCGGGCGCGCTCAACACCTCGCCCATCGGCAGTGCGTAGTTGAGGTTCTCGTTGACCGATTTCATGAGCACCACACCGATCACCTTGCCGGCCTGGTCGAGCAACGGTCCGCCGCTGTTGCCGGGCGAGGCTGCCGCAGAGAAGCGCAGCCATTTCCATTGGCCGTCCTGCTGCTCGGGCGTGGCGGAGGTGTACAGACCGT
>JBDTEG010000147.1:0-36992 GCA_039922695.1 Rhodanobacter sp.
CGCCAGCCTGGTCACCCCGGTGAGTCAACTGGGTCTGCTCGACGCGTTCGCCTGAACACGTAGAAGTGCCGGCGGGTCGTCCCAACCCTGCAATCGCCGCGTCGCAGGGCGGGTACGGCCTTGCGGCTTTTCGGTGATCAAGAGACAGCGCAAGACCCCTTCCGCCCACGCCGCTGTGATTGCGTCGCGTCGGCACGCCGACACGCGTCAAGAAAGCGCCGCCAAGCCGACTTTGGGCCGTTGCCGGCTTCGCAAGTCATTGAAGCAACGAAATATATTCTGATGGCACGCGGATTGCATTGATCGCTTGTGCCGGCGCCGCCGTACCCATTCCATTCAACGCAGCATGAGGTTTCCATGGGCAACAACGAACAACCCGAAGCGGCCAGCGACATGCCGGCCAAACGCCGGTTTCCACTGAAGATCGTTGTCGCTCTGGTCGTGCTGGCTGCCTTGGGCGGCGGCGGTTACTTCTGGCAGTCGCGCCATGCGGGCCCGGCCAAGGCGGAAAAGGCGCAAGCCCCGGAGGCAGGCAAGCCGGAGATCTACCTGGCGCTGCAGCCCGCCTTCGTGGTGACCTTTCGCGACGGCGACGCACTGCGCTACCTGCAAGTGGGCGTGACCTTGATGGCGCACGACCCGAAAGCCATCGATGTGGCCAAGGAGGCCGATCCGGTCGTGCGTGATGGCCTGGTGTCCCTGTTCAGCAGCCAGAAATTCGACGTGGTCAGCGAGTCAGCCGGCCGCGAGAAGCTGCAGGCCGATGCGCTTGCCGCCGTGCGCGGCATCGTGCAGAAACGGCTCGGCCGGCCCGGCATCGACGCCTTGTACTTCACCAGTTTCGTGATTCAGTAACCGGGGCCCGCGCACATGAGCGACCTGCTTTCCCAGGACGAGATCGACGCATTGATGGACGGCGTCACCGGCGGTGCCGTCCCCACCGGTAACGACGAGCCGTTGCCCAGCGATGCGGTCATCCCGTTCGACTTTACCCAGCAGGATCGCATCGTCCGCGGTCGGTTGCCCACGTTGGAGATGGTCAACGACCGCTTTGCCCGGTTCTTCCGTACCGCGCTGTTCAACGTGTTGCGCAAGACCTGCGAGGTCTCGGTGCTGGGCGTGAGGATGGTGAAGTTCGCTGAATATGTGCATGGGCTGACGCTGCCGAGCAACATCAACCTGGTCCGCCTCAAGCCGCTGCGTGGTACCGCGCTGGTGGTGTTCGAGCCGCGGCTGGTGTTCACCGTGATCGACAACTTCTTTGGCGGTGATGGCCGCTTCCACGCGCGGATCGAGGGCCGGGATTTCACCGCGACCGAAAGCCGCGTGATCCAGATCATCTTGAACGAAATGTTCGGCGCGATGACCGAGGCGTGGGCGCCGGTGCTTGGTTTGCAGTTCGAATACCTCAGCTCCGAGATCAACCCGCAGTTCGCCAACATCGTGAGTCCGACTGAAACGGTGGTGGTATGCCGCTTCCAGGTGGAACTCGACGGCGGCGGCGGCGAAGTCAACCTGACCATGCCCTATGCCATGGTCGAACCGATCCGCACCCTGCTTGATGCCGGCGTGCAGAGCGATCGCATGGACCGCGACAATCGCTTCGCCGAGCTGCTGCAGGAAGAGGTGCTCGATGCCGAGGTGGACGTCAGCTCAATGTTGCTCGAAACACGGCTCAGCCTGGGTGAATTCCTGCATTTGCGTCCGGGTGACGTGATTCCGGTGCAGCTGCCCGAGATGGCAGTCGTCTACGCCGAGGATGTACCCGTGTTCCGTGGGCGCTTTGGCCAGTCCAACGGTCGCAACGCCGTGCGTTTCCATGCCCAGACCGGTCGCCGCGACAAGGCCGCGACCGCTGATCAATCCAGAGAGAAGAAGCCAGCATGAACGAGTCCACAGACAGTGCGGTCGCCGAAGCCGGCGAGCGCGTTCAATTTGACAGCCTGCAGGGCGCGACGACGGATGGCGGGGACGTCAACCTCGACATGATCCTAGACGTGCCGGTGACCCTGGCGATGGAAGTCGGGCGTACGCGCATCAGCATCCGCAACTTGCTGCAGCTCAACCAGGGCTCGGTGGTGGAACTGGATCGCGCCGCCGGCGAGCCGCTGGATGTCTTTGTCAATGGCACCCTGGTCGCGCATGGCGAGGTAGTCGTGATCAACGACAAGTTCGGCATCCGGCTGACCGATGTGATCAGCCCCGCCGAGCGGGTGCGAAAGTTGCGCTGATGAGCACCCTGGGACTCATCCTCGCTGTTCCAGTGAGCACGCCCGAGTTCAACGCGGCCGGCGAACTGATGCGCGTGATCTTCAGTCTGGTCGGCATCATCGCGATCATCCTGGTAGCCGGCTGGCTGACCCGGCGCATGCAGCGCCGCCGGCCCGGCGGTGGCGGCCGCCGGATTCGCTGCGTGGAGTCGTTCGCGGTGGGGGCCCGTGACCGCCTGTTGCTGCTGGACGCCGATGGCAAGCGCATGTTGATCGGCATGGGTCCCGGCGGCATGCGCACCCTGCATGTCTACGACGGCGCGGCGCCCGACGAGGATGATCGCGCGCAGGCTTCGAATTCGGCCAAGCCGGTGTTCGCGGACATGCTGGCGCGCCTCAGGCCCCGCACATGAAGGCGAGGCGCTGGATATTTGCCGGCTTGCTGTTGTTGCTGCCGGTGGCCACGCTGGCGGCGACGCCGGGTATTCCGCTGGTGAACGTGCAGCCGGCTGCGGATGGTGGCCAGAGCTGGACCCTGTCGCTGCAGATGCTGGCGCTGATGACGGCGTTGACGCTGTTGCCCGCCATCGCGCTGATGATGACTTCGTTCACGCGCATCATCATCGTGCTCGGTTTCTTGCGGCAGGCCCTCGGTACGCAGTCGACGCCGCCAAACCAGGTGCTGCTGGGACTGGCGCTGTTCCTCACTCTGTTTGTCATGTCACCGGTGCTGACCCGCTCGTACCAGGATGGCGTGAAGCCGTACATGGATGGCCAGATGAGCGCCGAGCAGGCATTGCCAGCTGCGTCGGGGCCATTCAAGCACTTCATGCTGGATCAGACTCGTGAGGCGGATTTGCAGCTGTTCACCCGGTTGGCCAAGGAGAAGCCTTATGCCAGCAAGGCGGATGTGCCGTTCAAGGTGGCGATGCCGGCGTTTCTCACCAGTGAGCTGAAGACGGCGTTCCAGATGGGCTTTCTCCTGTTCATCCCGTTCCTGATCATCGATCTGGTGGTCGCCAGTGTGCTGATGTCGATGGGCATGATGATGGTCTCGCCCATGATCATCTCGTTGCCGTTCAAGATCATGCTGTTCGTATTGGTGGATGGGTGGACGTTGCTCCTTGGAACTCTGGCCGGGAGCTTCTACACATGAGCACGTTTTCCGCACCTCGCTCGGTAGTGATGAACGCTGCTTCGCATGTGAACGACACTGCCAGGAGCTTTCGTGCGCCTGCGGCGCCCGAGGTACTTCTCTTTTGCTTGTCCAAAAGAGAAGTACCCAAGAGAAAACGACACCCCGCTTGGCGCTTGACGCCCATCCCTGGGCGGCAAGTCCGTGAGGCGGGGCCGGGCTTGTCGACAGCACATCCCTGTGCTGGCGAAAAGGAGTTGACCTCCTGTCGACTCCCGCTGCGCGGCCTGTCGACCCCGCCTCACCGCCGCACAGGGGCCCCGGGTAAAGCGGCGGGCCATCCTGGCCCGCACTCGGTACGCAACGGCTGCGCCGCTGCGAAATCGGAAGAGCTCTCATCTTCTGCTGTCCCGCAGATTCCTATTTACCTTTGCGGCTTACGCTCAGCGCGAACGGAGCGTTGGGAGCTGTCTCAGGTGCAAGCCAGCTTTGCTTTAGCCTCTGCTTTTGCCTCTGCTTTTGATCAAGCTCTTTCAAGAGTGCGCGCAGGATGCGCGCTGCTCTACCGGGGCCCCTGTGCGGCGGTGAGGGGCGGACGACAGGCCCGCAGGGTGATTGGCAGGGATGCCAATCATTTTTCGCCAGGGCAGGATGCCCTGTCGAAAAACCCGGCCGGTCCTCACGGACTTGCCGGGCAGGATGCCCGGCAAGCGCCAAGCGGGGTGGCCTTCTCGTTTGGTTACTTTTCTCTTGGCCACGCAAGAGAAAAGCAACTCGGTCGCCAAAGGCGATCGACCGCTCCTGGCCGTCAAGCCAGAAAATGCCTCACGCCTCCGGCAGGTGCGCGCAAGCAGGCAAGCCCTCTGCCTTGATGCAGCAACCCTGCGCACAAGCGCCACCGGAATGTCCGCATGACCCCTGAATCCATCATGGCGATTGGCCAGCAAGCGCTCTACGTCGCGATGATGGTGGCAGCGCCGCTGTTGCTTACCGCGTTGGCGGTGGGCTTGCTGGTCGGTGTGATCCAGGCGGCGACGCAGATCAACGAGATGACGCTCAGCTTTATTCCCAAGCTGATTGCGATGGCCCTGGTAGCCTTGATCGCAGGGCCGTGGATGCTTCGGCTGCTGGTGCAGTTCACCACGCAGCTGATCGAAGGCCTTCCCGGCGCGATCAGATGACTGCGCTGGATCTGGCGCTGCTGCCGGCGTGGCTGGGCAGCTTTTTCTGGGCCCTGGGCCGGGTCAGTGGGCTGTTCCTGGTCGCGCCGGTATTCAGCGCCACGGTGATTTCCGTGCGTATCCGCGTGGGCCTGGTGGTGGTCGTGACCCTGGTGCTGGCGCCGCTGGCGCCAGCCACGCTCGACCCGTTGAGTGGCGCAGGTATTGCCACTCTGGCGGGACAGGTGCTGGTGGGTGCCGCGGTGGGGTTTGTGCTGAAGCTGGTCTTCGAGGCGGTGTCATTCGGTGGCGAACTGGTGGCGCAAAGCATGAGTCTGGGTTTTGCCGAGGTGGTCAATCCACAAGCCGGCGGCAGCTCCACCGTGTTGAGCCAGTTCTACCTGTTGCTGGTGACCTTGCTGTTCCTGGTGATGAACGGCCACCTGCAGTTGATCGCCTTGCTGGCCGACAGCTTTCATGGCCTGCCGCCGGGAACGCCGGTAATCGGTGTCGATGCGCTGCACGCCGTGGTCGCCTTCGGCGCCGAATTGTTTGCCGGCGCCGTGCGCGTGGCGCTGCCGGCGATGACCTCGTTGCTGGTGGTGAACATCGGCTTTGCCGCGATCAGTCGGGCCGCGCCGTCGATGAATCTGTTCGCGGTAGGTTTTCCGATCACCGTCTCGCTGGGCTTTATCGCACTGTGGCTTTCGCTGCGCAGTTTGCCGGGCGCGTTTGAGGCGCTGCAGGGTCAGGCCTGGTCGCTGATGCGCGAACTGTTCGGGAGCTGAGGCCGTGTCCGACAACAGCGACCAGGAAAAAACCGAACAACCTACCGAAAAACGACTGCGCGAATCCCGTGAGAAAGGGGAGGTTCCGCGATCGCGCGACCTGTCCGGGGCCATGGTGGTATTGGCCGGGGTCGCGGCGCTGATGAACAACGGCGAGAGCGCCCTGCGCCATGCCAGGCGAATCTTCGAGCTGGGACTGGGCTATTCGCGCGAATCGCTGTTCTCCGATGCCTTGCCGGGCCGTTCGCTGCACGCGGCTATGCATGAAGCCCTGCTGCTGTTTGCGCCGGTGGCTATCGCCACCATGGCCGGGACACTGGTCGCGCCCTTCCTGCTGGGCGGACTGAACTTCAGTGCGCAGGCACTGCAGCCGAAGTTCGAGCGGCTCGATCCGATCAAGGGCCTGGGCAAGATTTTCGCGATGCGTGGCCTGGTCGAACTCGGCAAGGCCCTGCTCAAGTTGCTGTTCATCGGTACCGTGTTGGGCCTGCTGCTGCACCACTGGCAGGCTGAGTTGCAAGCCACCGGCCGGGGCTCGGTGACGGCCGGCATTGCGCAGTCGATCGGACTGCTCGGCCGTTCGGCGCTCTGGTTCGGCTCGATGCTGGCGCTGATCGGCGCCATCGATGCGCTGTACCAGAAGTACGACCACGCCAAGAACCTGCGCATGACCAAGCAGGAAATCCGCGACGAGATGAAGGAGAGCGACGGCAACCCCGAGATGAAGGGGCGCATTCGGCAGGTGCAGCAGGCGCAGTCGCGTCAACGAATGATGCAGGAACTGCCCAAGGCGGATGTGGTGGTGGTCAACCCCACGCATTTTGCGGTGGCGCTGCGCTATGACGACGGTCGCATGGGTGCACCGCGGGTGATCGCCAAGGGCGCGGACGTCCTGGCGCAACAAATCCGACTCGTGGCGGGATCCCATCGCATTCCGTTGGTCGAGGCGCCGCCGTTGGCACGCGCCTTGTATGCAACGACTGAGCTGGGTCGGGAAATCCCCGCGTCGCTGTTTGTCGCAGTGGCCCAGGTGCTTGCCTACGTGTACCAGCTGAAGCAAGCAACGGCGCAGGGTGAGAGCCCACCGGCCGCACCGAACCCGGAGGTTGATCCTGACCTGATGGGCCCTTATCGCGATGCATGACGAGTCAAAACCATGACGGGTGCAGACGTACTAGGCAATTTCAAATACCTGGCGCGACGGGGCGTTGGCGCGCCGGTGATGATGCTGGCGATGCTGGGCATGCTGATGCTGCCGATGCCGCCGTTCATCCTGGACATTCTGTTCAGTTTCAACATTGCGCTGTCGCTGGTGATCCTGCTGGCGGTGGTCTACGTGATGCGACCGCTGGAATTCGCCGCGTTCCCCACCGTGGTGCTGATGGCGACCTTGCTGCGACTGGCGCTCAACATCGCCTCCACCCGCGTGGTGCTGTTGCATGGCCATGACGGCCCCGGTGCCGCCGGCAAGGTGATCGAGGCTTTCGGTGAGTTCGTCATCGGCGGCAACTTCGCGGTTGGCCTGGTGGTGTTCTCGATCATCGTGGTGATCAACTTCGTGGTGATCACCAAGGGCGCCACCCGCGTATCGGAAGTCACTGCGCGGTTCACCCTGGACGCGATGCCCGGCAAGCAGATGGCGATCGATGCCGACCTCAATGCCGGCTTGCTGACCCAGGAGCAGGCGCGCGAGCGGCGTCAGGAAGTGCGCGAGGAAGCGGACTTTTACGGCTCGATGGACGGTGCCTCCAAGTTCGTGCGTGGCGACGCCACCGCGGGCATCCTGATCCTGTTCATCAACATCATCGGTGGCTTTTTCGTCGGCGTGATGCAGCATGGCCTGTCTGCCGCCGAATCGGCCAAGACCTATACCTTGCTGACCATCGGCGACGGCCTGGTCGCCCAGGTGCCGGCGCTGATGCTGTCGGTCGCCGCGGCGATCATCGTCACGCGCGTGTCCAAGTCGCAGGACATGGGGCGGCAGGTGATCGCCCAGGTGTTCGGCCAGCCACGTGCACTGGCGGTGGCCGCGGTCGTGCTGGGCGTGATGGGCGTCATTCCCGGCATGCCCAACGTGGCTTTCCTGCTGCTGAGTGCCGCCTGCGCCGGCGTGGCCTGGCTGCTGCACAAGCGTGAGCGCGAGACCCGCGCCCGCCTGGCCGAGACGGTGTCCGAGATGCCGGCGCCCAGCACGCCAGGCGAACGGCTGGAACTGGGTTGGGAAGATGTGGCCAGCGTCGATCCGCTGGGCCTGGAGGTGGGCTACCGCCTGATACCACTGGTGGACGTGCACCAGGGCGGCGAGCTGATGGGCCGGATCAAGTCGGTGCGCCGCAAGCTGTCGCAGGAGCTCGGCTTCCTGGTGCCGGCGGTGCATATCCGCGACAACCTCGACCTGGGCCCCAACAGCTACCGGATCACCCTGATGGGCGTGCCGATGGGCGAGGCCGAGGTGCACAACGAGCGCCTGATGGCGATCAATCCGGGACAGGTGCACGGCACCTTGCAGGGCATTGCCACGCAAGACCCGGCGTTCGGCCTGGAAGCGGTATGGATCGAGAGCGGCCAGCGCGAGCTTGCGCAGAGCTACGGCTACACCGTGGTTGACCCGGCCACGGTGATCGCCACCCATCTGTCGCACATCCTGCAGGGCCACGCGCACGAACTGCTCAGTCACCAGGACGTGCAGCAACTGCTCGACCGCCTTGCCGCCACCGCGCCGAAACTGGTCGAGGACCTGGTGCCCAAGCGGGTATCACTGGGCGTGGTGGTGAAGGTGCTGCAGAACCTGCTGGCCGAGCGCGTGCCGATCCGCAACATGCGCAGCATCGTCGAATCCTTGGCGGAGCACGCGGGCCAGAGTCAGGATCCCGGCGTTTTGAGCGCCGCCGTGCGCGTGGCGCTGGGGCGCCAGATCGTGCAGGAAATCACTGGCCTGGGTACCCAGATGCCGGTGATCACGCTGGCGCCGGAGCTCGAGCAGATCCTGCTGGGCTCCCTCGCCGGCGGTGGCGGCGTGGCGGGAGCCGCGGTGGAGCCGGGCCTCGCCGATCGTTTGCAGCAAAGCGTGGCCGATGCCGCGCGTCGTCAGGAAATGAGTGGCGAGCCCGCGGTTCTGCTGGTCGCGCCACAGCTTCGGCCGTGGCTGGCGAGGTTTACACGCCATGTGGCACAAAACCTGCACGTACTGGCTTACAACGAAGTGCCCGACAACCGCAGCGTGCGTTTGGTGCAGGCACTGGGGCGATGAACAGGAAGGATGACATGGCCAAAGCCACACATGACAGCACCGGAATTTCCCCCAGGCGGCAGGCCCGTCTGGTCCCGGTCGCACGCCAGCGGAGCAACCCATGAAGATCAAGCGATTCGTGGCCGCCGACATGCGCCAGGCCATGCGCGAAGTACGCAACGAGCAGGGGCCGGACGCCGTCATCCTGTCGACCCGGCGCATTGCCGACGGCATCGAGATCATCGCCGCACTCGACTATGACGAGGCCTTGATGCGCGAGGCCTCCCGCCAGGGCACACCGACGGCAGAGGCGCCGCCGTCTCGCGCACCGAGCTCGGCTTCAGCACCGCGCGCACCTTCAACACCGCCGCCGCTCGCGCCACGGGCTGCGCCGCAACCGCTGGCCCAGCCCGTCGCTGCCAAGGCCACCCAGACGCCGCCGGCAGCGCGCGCTGCCGATCCGGTTTCAGCGGCGCGACAGCCGGTTGCCGCCGCCGTACCGGCGCCCGCGCCGTCGCCGGCCGAGCGTCCCGTGCTGGCGCCGCTGATGGATCGCGCGGCGCGGGACACCGCGCAGTTGCGGACTGAACTGGGCAGCATGCGCGAGATGCTGGAAATGCAGCTGTCCAGCCTGGCCTGGAACGACATGGAGCGGCGCCAGCCCTTGCGCGCGCGGATCCTGCGCGAGATGACCCGTATCGGCATCGAGTCGGATGTGGCCCGCATCCTGGTCGACGAACTTCCCGAACAGATCGATGCCGAGCAGGCACGTTACCTGCCGCTGGGCATGCTCAGCCGCCGCCTGGCCGTAAGCGGGCGCGGACTGGTCGGCGATGAGCCTGGCGTCACTGCCCTGGTGGGGCCCACCGGCGTGGGCAAGACCACCACGATCGCCAAGCTCGCCGCCCGCGCGGTGCTGCGCCGTGGCCCGGACGAGGTGGCCCTGGTCAGCACCGACCACTACCGCATCGGTGCGGCCGCGCAACTGGAACACTATGGTCGCCTGCTGGGCGTGCGCGTCTACCCGGCCTATGACGGTGAAAGCCTGCGCAAGGTGCTGGAGATCCTGCGCGGTCGCCACACCGTGCTGATCGACACCGCAGGTGTCGCCAGCAACGATCCCCGCCTCAACCAGCAACTGGACATCCTCGCCGACGCCAACGAACTGCGCGCCACCCTGGTGCTGGCAGCGAACACCCACGCGCAGTCGCTGGACGATGCGGTGCGTGCCTACCTGCCGTTGAAGCCGCACGCGTGCATTTTGACCAAGCTGGATGAGGCGCCGAACCTGGGCGGAGCGTTGTCGGTGCTGATCCGGCACCGCTTGCCGCTGGACTACACCACCGACGGCCAGCGCGTGCCCGAGGACATCGCCACGGCTGACGCGCGTGCGCTGGTTTGTCGCACCGCGAAATCATTGAGTAGCAGCATCCCCGACGACGGCCTGATGGCCGAACGATTCGGTTTCGCGGTGGCCACCGCATGAACGGAGTACTTGCAATGGACCAGGCCTCCGGGCTGCAACAGATGCTGGCCAAGGCGGCGAGCCTGCCGGCTGCCCAGCCGACTGCGCCGACGTTCAAGCCACCCACCCACCAGGCAAGCAGCCTGCTTGGTGCAGGCAGGCAGGCACGCACACCGTGCCGTGCGATTGCCGTCGCCGGCGGCAAGGGTGGCGTGGGCAAGAGCACCGTCGCGGTGAACCTGGCGATGGCGCTGTCGATGGCCGAGCACGACGTGGTGCTGCTGGATGCCGACATGGGCCTGGCCAACGTTGATGTGATGCTGGGACTCACGCCGTCGCGCCATATCGGGCACCTGCTCGATGGCGAGTGCACGCTGGAAGAGCTGATGCTGCCGGCACCGCGCGGTTTGCAGGTGGTACCCGCCGGGTCTGGCACGCGCCGCCTGGCGCAACTGAACAACGGCGAGCACGCGGCGATCATCCGCGCCTTCGACGAGCTGCCCCGCCCACCGGAGTTTCTGGTGGTGGATACCGCTGCGGGCCTGGCCGACAACGTGACGATGTTCGCCGCCGCCGCCTCCGAGGTGATCCTGGTGGTGTGCGACGAACCGGCCTCGCTGACCGACGCCTACGGGCTGACCAAGGTCCTCAACCGCGATTTCGGCGTACGCCGGGTCCGCATGGTCGCCAACATGGTGCGCAACGAGGGAGAGGCACGGGCACTGCACCAGAAGCTGGCGCGTGTCAGCGACCGGTTTCTCGATGTCGTGATCGATTTCAGTGGCTGGGTGCCGCATGACGAGCGTCTGCGCCAGGCCATTCGCCGGCAATGTGCCGTGGTCGACGTGTGGCCATCGAGCCATTCGGCGCAGGCATTCAAGAAAATGGCCGACCTGGTCGATAAATGGGCGGAACCGGAACGCGCCGCGCTCGATCGGATCGCCTTCTTTGGAGGTCGGGACGTACCCGCTGGCGAGGTGCCGAGATGAGTGTGGCTTCGGAGTATCTACAGGTTTCCCGTGAAAGTGCCGATGAAATGGTAAGACGGCACGCGCCACTGGTGCGACGGATCGCCTACCACCTGATGGGGCGATTGCCAGCCAGCGTCGACGTGGGTGACCTGATTCAATCGGGAATGATCGGATTGTTGGAAGCATCGCGAAATTATGCCCAGGATCGTGGGGCCAGCTTCGAAACGTTTGCGGGCATCCGCATACGGGGCGCGATGCTGGACGAGCTGCGGCGCACCGACTGGGCGCCGCGTTCGGTACATCGCAAGAGCCGCGAAGTGGCCGAGACGATTCGCCAGATCGAGACCGAGACCGGTGCAGAGGCAGATGAAAAGGAAGTCATCCGCCGCCTCGGGATCAGTTCGGAGGAGTACCACCAGGTATTGACCGACGCCGCTTGCGTGCGGCTGCTCAGCCTGACCGCCTCGGACGACGGCGACGACGGCGGGGTGATGGACGTGGCGGACGAGGGCAGCCTCGGGCCCGAGGAAAACATCGAGCGCGACGGCATGCGCGATGACCTTGCCGAGGCCATCACCGGACTGCCCGAGCGCGAACAACTGGTGATGTCGCTGTACTACGAACAGGAGTTGAACCTGAAGGAAATCGGTGCAGTGCTGGGGGTGAGCGAATCGCGTGTGTGCCAGATCCATGGGCAAGCGGTGCTTCGTCTGCGCTCTCGCCTCACCGGGTGGCGCGCCTGACCAGGCGGGGCATTCGATCAAACCAGGGGCCGCAGAGCGGCCTGTCGAGCATGTGGAGAGAGCGTTGGACAAGAACATGAAAATCCTGGTGGTGGACGATTTTTCCACCATGCGGCGAATCGTCCGCAACCTGCTCGTGGAGCTGGGCTTCAGCAGCCCGTTGATCCAGGAGGCCGTGGATGGCGAGAACGCCATCGCGATGTTGCGCCGCACTCGATTCGATCTTGTCGTGACCGACTGGAACATGCCCAACATGAGCGGTATCGAATTGTTGCGGGCGATCCGCGCCGAGGATTCACTGAAGGGCATGCCGGTGCTGATGGTCACCGCCGAGAACAACCGCGACCAGATCATCGCCGCCGCCCAGGCCGGCGTGAACAGCTACATCGTCAAGCCATTCACGGCGGCCACGCTGCAGGAGAAACTCACGAGGATCTTCGAGCGCATCGCCGCCAGCGGGGCCGCCGCATGAACGCCTTGCATGCATTCGCGGGCAGCGACGCGTTGCCGAGCGAACTGCGCGACCTGCTGAACAGCACCGACGGTCCTGCCTTCGAGCAGGCGCTCGACGTGCTGGTTCGCCAGCGCGAACAGAATGTCTTCCGCGCGCTGGGGCAGCTGGCGCGCGACCTGCACGACGCCGTGCGCGGACTGGGCAGCGACCTGACCCAGGACGGCTTCGCCGGCAACGTCGCCAACGCCCGCCAGTACCTGCGCGATGCGCTGGAGATGAGCGCGACCGCAGCGCATCGCACCCTCGACTTCGCCGAGCGCATGCAGCCGCAGGCCGAATCGCTGACCATCAATGCCGCCGAGGTGATGAAGTGGACGCAGGGCAATGATCCGGCCGGCGTGCTGGCGCGCGAATCGGTCATGTTTGCCGACAGTTGCCGCGAAGGGCTGGCCGACATGGTGCTGGCGCAATCGTGGCAGGATCTTGCCGGCCAGCGCCTCAAGAAGGTGGACGACTTCATCGGTACGGTCGAGTCGACGCTGCTCGAACTCGTACGCCTGACCGGCGCACTGGGCGGCAGCGCCATGCCGCAAAAAGTGACACAGATATCCAGTCAGGAAGACGCCGACCGCCTGCTCAGCGAATTCGGGTTCTGAGGACCCAGTGGCGATGAACGCGGAATTTGACCTCGAGCTGCGCCAGGACTTTCTGGTCGAGGCCGGCGAGCTGCTGGAGCGACTCGGCGAGCAGTTGGTCGCGCTGGAAACATCGCCGCGCGACAGCGAGCTGCTGAACGCGGTGTTCCGCGCGTTCCACACGGTCAAGGGTGGTGCCGGTTTCCTGGCGCTGGAGCCGATGGTGCTGCTGTGCCACCACGCCGAGGACCTGCTCAACGAGGCGCGCAACGGCAAGGTATTGCTCGGCACCATCCACATGGACGCCCTCTTGCAGGGGCTGGATGTACTCAACGACATGATGGCCGGCATCATCACCGATACACCGCTGCAGATGCCGCCGCCGGCCCTGCTGCACTCGCTGTTGCCCCGTACCGCCGCCGCAGCGGCTCTGGCTCCGCCGGTCACGTCCAACGCCTTCCAGGGTGCGCCGATCGATGACGACGAGTTCGAGGCGCTGCTGGACAGCATGTATGGAGGTGCGGTGCCCGGCTTCGTCGAACCCACGCCGATGCCGCAGGCACCGACGCCTGGTGCAACCATCGACGATGATGAATTCGAGGCCTTGCTGGACAGCTTGCATGGCATGCCTGCCGTGGCCGTCGCAGCATCTGCTGCCACCGCGCCGACGCCGTCGGCGCAGCGCGATGCCGAACCACCGTCCGCTGCTCGCCACGCGGTAGCGTCAGAGACCTCGGTGCGGGTGGACACGGCAAGACTTGACCAGCTGGTCAATCGCGCCGGTGAGCTGGTGCTGGTGCGCAACCGTCTGCTCAGCCTGGCGGCGCGCCTCGGCGACGCATCGCTGGAAGCTGCCGCCGGCGAGCTGGACCGGGTGACGAATGACCTTCAACGCGCCGCCATGGGCATGCGCATGCAGCCGGTGGGACGACTGTTCCAGCGTTTCCCGCGCATCGCCCGCGACGTGGCGCGACAGCTGGGCAAGGAGGTCGAGCTGCTGCTGGAAGGCGAGGGCACCGATCTCGATCGGAGCCTGGTTGAAGCGCTGGCCGACCCGCTGATCCACCTGTTGCGCAACGCGCTCGACCACGGCGTGGAAATGCCGGCCGAGCGCGAGCAGGTGGGCAAGCCGCGCAGGGGCTGCATCTGCCTGTCGGCCACCCAGCGTGGCGAACGCATCGTGATCAAGGTCAGCGACGACGGCCGCGGCATGGATCCGGAGCTCCTGCGCCGCAAGGCCATCGAGAAAGGCGTCATCGACTCCGCGCAAGCAGCGCGCCTCGGCGAAGCCGAGTGCTACGAACTGATCTTCCGTCCAGGCTTCAGCACCGCGGCGGTCGTGTCGGACATTTCCGGTCGCGGCGTCGGCATGGACGTGGTGAAAACCCGCGTGGCCGAGCTGGGTGGCACCTTGCGCGTGCAGTCCCGGCTGGGCCAGGGCAGCGAACTGGAGCTCACCGTGCCGCTGACACTGGCGGTACTACGCGTGCTGATGGTGAGCGTCGGTGATCGCTTGCTGGCGCTGCCGCTCGGCAACGTGGAAGAGGTATTCGAACTGGCCGACGGTCAGGACCACCAACTCGATGGACGGCTGGTGGCCGATCATCGCGGCCGCGCCTTGCCGCTGGCTGATCTTTCGCTGTGGGTGGACGTCGAGACCGGCTTCGCGCGGCATGTGGTGGTGCTGCACATCGGCCACCAGCGTATCGGCTGCATGGTGCATGCCGTGCTTGGTCGCGAGGATGTCATCGTCAAACCGCTCGGCCCCGTGTTCTCCGACGTGTCAGGGATAGCCGGCGCCACGGTCAACGGCGATGGCCGGCTGGCCCTGGTGATGGACCTGGCCGGCCTCGTCGCAGGCACCGGCCAGCTATTTGCCTCGCTGCATCTGGAAGGCTGACTTCGCATGGACAGAATCAGCACCATCGGCACGATCCTGGGTTTCGTGGTGATCATCCTGGGCACCATCCTCAAGGGCTCGACGGTGGAAGCCCTGTGGAACCCGGCCGCCTTCGTGATCGTGTTCTTCGGCACGCTGGCGGCGCTGCTGGTGCAGAACCAGGGCAAGGTGATGAAGCACGCGTTGTCGATGATGAAGATGGTGTACCGGCCGCCGCAGCACCAGCCGCACGACCTGATCAGCCGCATCGTGGGCTGGAGCGAGATCACCCGCCGCCAGGGTCTGCTCGGGCTGGAGCCGCAGATCGACGCGGAGAGCGATCCGTTCATCAACAAGGGTCTGCAGATGCTGGTGGACGGCGGCGAGCCGGACACCATCCGCAGCGTGCTGGAAGTGGACCTGGACACACGTGAGGCGGTCGACCTGGCCGGCGCCAAGGTCTATGAGAACGCCGGCATCTACTCGCCCACGCTGGGCATCATCGGCGCGGTGATGGGGCTGATGGCGGTGATGCAGAACCTTTCCGATCCCAGCAAGCTGGGCCATGGCATTGCCGCGGCCTTCGTGGCCACCATCTACGGCGTGGCGCTGGCCAACATGTTCATGCTGCCAATGTCGGCGCGGTTGAAGGCGCTGGTCGGCAAGCAGTCGCGGATGCGCGAGATCCTCATCGAGGGGCTGGTGTCGATCGCACAGGGAGACAACCCGCGCCAGATCGAGGCGCGCCTGCAGGGTTACGTCGAATGAGGAAGCACAAGCACGAGGAGCATCTGAACCACGAGGCGTGGGCGATTCCCTATGCCGACCTGATGACCTTGCTGCTCGCCTTCTTCGTGGTGATGTATGCGGTGTCGGTGGTCAACGAGGGCAAGTACCGGGTGATGTCCGAATCGTTGATCCAGGCCTTCAACGGGTCCAGCAGCACGCCCACCCCGCCGCCTCCGCCGCCTCCGCCGCCCGAGCCCAGCAAGACGAACACGGCGCCCGTGGTGGCAGCTGATCGGGCGGCAGTCACTCCGATTGCGTTGCCGATACCGTTGCACTCGCCGCAGGCATCCGCTGACCAGGGACGTCCGCAAGCCGGGCAGCAGAACCTCGACGACATCGAAAACCAGGTGCGTCGCGCCCTGCAGCCGCTGATCGATCGCAAGATGGTGGTCGTGCGGCACAAGAAAGACTGGCTGGAGATCGAGATCCGTACCGATATCCTGTTTCCCAGCGGCGTGGCGCAGCTTTCCTCTTCTGCCGACGCCGTGCTGGAGAACCTGGCCACGATCCTGGCGCCTTTTCCCAATCCGCTGCGGGTGGAGGGATTCACCGACAACGTGCCGATCAGCACGCCGCAATACCCGTCCAATTGGGAGCTGTCCGCCGCGCGTGCCGCCAGCGTGGCGCGGCTGTTTGCGATGAGCGGGGTCGCACCGGACCGGCTGGGCATCGTCGGCTGGGGTGAAGTGCGGCCCCTGGTCGCCAACGCCACCGCGGACGGTCGCAATCAGAACCGACGCGTGCTGGTTGTCGTGATGAAAGGCGTGGACGACAGCCCACGCCCGCAAAGCGATGCAGGACATCTGGGCGAGCTTGCCGGGCCGGCGGTGCCGCGACCAGGGATCGATTCCCTCACCAGGGCTGCGCCCAGCCGTGCCGCGGCAGCACCGGACGGCGACCGCGATGGCGTGCCGGGTGCTCCGACCGTGATTGCAGCGGAACCGGCGGAATCCGGACATGCTGTGCCTATCGGTGGAGAATCACCGCGCGCCATGATGCGACGCGTGAGTCCGGACCGGTGATCCCGTTTCGTTCATTCCCCGGTTGTGGAAGTCCTCCATGAATGCTCCTTCTTCCACTGCAGCACCGGCGCAGGCGGACCAGCAGTGGCTGTCGTTCCACATGGGTGCCCAGCGGTACGCGGCCCCGCTGGCGGCCGTGAGCGAGGTGATCCGCGTTGGCGAGATCACGCCGGTGCCCGGTTCCGCCGCCGACGTGCTTGGCGTGCGCCACCTGCGCGGGCGGATCGTTCCGGTGCTGGATGGTTGCCGGCGGATGGGCCTGACGCCACCGCAGGTGGACCCGGCCAGTGCGCGCATCATCATGCTGGTGCATGCCGGCCAGCCGATCGGGCTGCGGGTGGACGCAGTCGGCGAGTTGTTGTGTACTGACGGCATCGAGATCGAGCCGCCGCCGCCAGGTCGTGCCAGCCGCAGCGACGATCCGGTGACCGGCGTGCTGTCCTGGCAGGGCGGTTTCGTGGCGTTGCTTGATGTGTGCAAGCTGTGTCGACTCAGCGGAGAGGGTGCCCATGTGGCTTGACATCGGGGTTGCGGTCCTGCTCTTGCTGGCGCTGGTGCAGTTGGCCCTCTTAGTCCACCTGTGGCGGCAATCGACGCAGCTCAAACAACGCATCCAGGTGCTGTCGCATGGCGCCTTGCATGCCTGCACCGACGTGCCGACCTCGATGCTGGTGACCGCGCTGGGGCGGCTGGAGCGGCAGATGCGCCAGCTTGAGCAGCAGCAGCCACCGCAGGTGCGCCAGTCCTACGAGCTGGCGCAGCAACTGGCGCGCGACGGAGCCGACCTCGAGCAATTGGTGAGTCGCTGCGGGCTGTCGCGTGACGAGGCCCGGCTGGTCATGCAGATGCACGCAGCCAATTCCCCAGACTCCGCAGGCTATTCCTCGGCAGCGTCGTAGATGGTCGCCAGCACCGAGGCGGCCGAGGCGTAGAGCTGCACGGGAATGTCGTCGCGCAGGCGCAATGCGGCCAGCAGCGCGGCAATCTGGGCGTCATGATGCAGCGGCACGCCCAGTTCCCTGGCGCGGGCCAGCAGCAGCTCCAGCGACTGCGGCGGCATCGGCTTGGACTCCTCGTTACCGCCGGACAGGCGCAGGCTGACGCGGCGCCTTGGCGGTTGGGTGCTCATGCGGTCGCCTTCAGCAGCAGCGCGCTGCTGCTGGAGTGAGGGTGCGGCACGCCAACCTGGCAGCTCAACTGATCGAGCAGCACGCCGCAGGCAGCGAGGCGCTGGCGCAACGGCGTGAACTGCCGTTCCAGTCGCTGTGCCGTCTCGCTCCGCTCCGCCCACAGGCGCACCGACAGTCGCGGTGCGCGCAGCTGCAGTTCACCCTGGATTGGTCCCAGTGGCGGCAGGTCCAGCGCAAAGCCCAGGGTCCAGCTCTGACCGCCATCGAGGGTGTCGATGCCGTGTTCGAGCTTGATCTGCAGCAAGTCATGGCCATCCTTGCCAAGCAACGGGATCTCGATGACCCAGGCCGCGGACGGGTTCGCGCTGGCGTCGAGCTGGGCCACTTCGATCCGCGCCAGGGCTGCCTTGACGTCGCCATGCAGGCGCATCAGCAGCATTCCCACGTCATCCTCGACGGACAGCAGCGGCAGCGGCAGGCGAGCCTGCGCCTGCAAACCCCGCTGCAGCAGCGGCGGATCGATGTCTGCGCGGCCAGAGGGAGGGGGAGGCGCTTCACGCTCGTCGAGCAGGCCGGCCAGGCGCAGCAGGGCGCCCTTCCAGTCGTCCGTGGTCAGGGCCGGCTGCTGCGCGGCGGCGCCAAGCAGGCGGGACTCGAAGAACAGCCCGCTGCGCTGGATCGCCTCACGCAGGCCCTCGCCCCTGGTGATCTCCGCCGGTGTCCGCAGCGCCTGCTCAAGCACTGCCAGCGCGGTTCGCACGTCGGGCGGCAACTGGCGCAGCGCCGGCCGCTGCGCCAGCGCTGCCAGCGTGGCCAGCAATGGCGTATAGCCATTCTGTTGCGGCAGCCGTTCACGCAACATACGCTGGAAGGTGGGGTCGGCAGTCTGGACCAGAACCTCCAGCTGCGGCTGCGCACCCAGGCTGAGCACGCGCACCTGAAAATGCGAAGGCAACTGGCCCTGGGCCACGTCTGCCTCGACCGTGAGCGCGCCGACCTGCAACACCAGCAGCCCCTGCGGGCTCACACCCAGCGGCCGCGCCGACAGCACCGCGCCAATGCGCCAGCTCTGGGCCGTGGTGCCGGAAGCGGCACCTGCCCAGGTAAGCGCGGCGATGCTGATGGGTGGGATGTTCAAACGTGGGCTTCTTGCGCCAGGCGCGGGTAAGGTAAGGGCGGTCGTAAAGAACATCGGCTCCCGCGGAGAATACTTGAGCATCGATTCGCAAGAACTTTGCCAAAGTGCTCGCGCGGGGCTGCCGCCCATCGGCCGCCGGGCCCGCGCCGGCGGATTTCAACAGCCGGCTAAAGCGCGCCGGCATGCGGCCGATAGCCCACACGTCAGCGCTGCAGCGCAATCGGAGTCCAGGCATGGCCGCCACGCGAACGACAACCCGGACCAGGGCGGCCAGACCGCCCCTGGCGGCAACCACCACGGCAACGGCAAACAATGATGCCACGACCGTGCTGCGGCTGCCGGCCGACTGTCGCCTGGCCGCGCAGGTTGCCCTGAAGGCGCAACTGGCGGAAGTGTTGCACAAGGGTGAAATCGTGCTCGATGTGGAAGGACTCGAACGCGTCGACACGGCGGCGCTGCAATTGCTGTTGCTGTTCCGGCGTGAGCTGGAGGGCCGCGGCGGCAAGTTCGGCTGGCGCGGTGCAAATGAAGTCTTGAATGAAGCGGCCGGCCTGCTCGGGCTGCAACAGTTTTTGAACCTGCCAGCGGCAACGCTGGCCTGATGACCAAGGTGGCAGCATGGCAAGGATTCTTGCGGTAGACGACTCGGTTTCGATGCGCGGCATGGTGGCCTTCACCCTGCGTGGCGCGGGCCACGAGGTGACCGAGGCGGAGAACGGGCAACTGGCGCTGGACGCCGCGCGCCAAAGCGCGTTCGAACTGGTGCTGGCCGACGTCAACATGCCGGTGTTGGATGGCATCGCGATGGTGCGCCAGCTGCGTGCGCTGGACGCGTACAAGGGCGTGCCGATCCTGATGCTGACCACCGAATCGCACGCTGGAAAGAAAATGGAGGGCAAGGCCGCCGGCGCCACCGGTTGGCTGGTCAAGCCGTTCGATCCGGAACAGCTGCTCGCTACGGTCAAGCGCGTGCTGGGCTGACGCTCATCCATGAGTACCGTCGATCTGACCCAGTTCCACAAGACGTTCTTCGAGGAAAGCCAGGAGCGGCTGGACGCGATGGAAGCAGCCTTGCTTGCGCTGGATTCGGGTTCGACCGATGCCGAGCTGGTGCACACGATCTTCCGCGCGGCGCACTCCATCAAGGGGGGTGCGGCGACCTTCGGCTTTGCCGACGTGGCGGCGTTTACCCATGTGGCCGAGTCGCTGCTGGAGGAGGTGCGCAGCGAGCGGCGCGGCGTGGATGAAGAGTTGGTCGACGTGCTGCTGCGTTCGGTCGATTGCCTGCGTGCGATGCTTGCGCGGTCCGGCCGCGGCCACCCGGTGCCTGATGCGCAGAGCGAGGCGCTGCGCGGCGAGCTGGTCCGCCTGGTCGAGGGCGAGCCGGCCACGGCCGCGGCCGTTCCGACGTCAAACGCGACGTCAGTGAGCGGGTGGTGCATCCGTTTCGTCGCCCTGCCGCATCTGCTGCAGACCGGCAACGACCCGCTGCGGCTGTTTCGCGAACTGCAGCAACTTGGACGACTGGAAGTGTTGCGAGCGTTCGTTCAGGACACGGCACCGGCCACCTTGGCCGAGCTCGATCCCGGTTTGTGCCACCTCGGCTGGGAGCTGCGCCTGCACGGCGCGGTGGCACGCACCGACATCGACGCCGTATTCGACTGGCTGGACGGCGATTGTGAACTGTCGATCGAACCGGTTGCCGATGCCACGCCGGCGGTTTCCGTGGCGGCGGGGTCCGCGCCACAGCAGGCTCCGCCGGTGCGCCCGCTGCGCGAGACTGCAGCGGCTTCGGGCGACGGCGGCTCGATCCGCGTTGGCGTGGACAAGGTCGATGCGTTGATCAACATGATGGGGGAACTGGTCATCACCCAGTCGATGCTCAGCGATATCGGCGAACATTTCGATCCCTCGCAGCTTGAAAGGCTGCGTGACGGCCTGGTCCTGCTGGAGCGCAACACGCGCGAACTGCAGGAAGGGGTGATGCGCATACGCATGCTGCCGATCGCGTCCGTGTTCAACCGTTTTCCGCGGCTGGTACGCGACCTCGAACACAAGCTCGGCAAGCAGGTCAGGCTTGAGCTGCATGGCGAGCACACCGAGCTGGACAAGACGGTGCTGGAGAAGATTGGCGACCCGCTGGTGCATCTGGTGCGCAACGCGATCGACCATGGCCTGGAGTCGCCGGAGAAGCGACGTGCCGCGGGCAAGCAGGAGACCGGCACGCTGCGGCTGGACGCCCGTCACGAGGGCAGCAACATCGTGGTGGAGGTCAGCGACGATGGTGCCGGCCTCAATCGTGCAGCCATCGTCGGCAAGGCCGAGCAACGTGGTCTGATCCGGCCCGGCCAGGAGGTCGACGATGCCGAGGTGGCCGAACTGATCTTCCAGCCAGGGTTTTCCACCGCAGACCAGGCCAACGATCTTTCCGGGCGCGGTGTCGGCATGGATGTCGTGCGTCGCAACGTGCGCGACCTCGGCGGCAGCGTCAAGGTCCGCAGCCAGAGCGGCAAGGGCAGCGTGTTCACTATTGCGTTGCCGCTGACCCTGGCGATCATTGATGGCCTGGTCACCTCGGTGGGAAACGAGCGCTACATACTGCCGCTGATTTCCATCGTCGAATCGCTGCGCCTGTGCCCGGACATGGTGCGCAAGATCGCCGGCAGCGGCGAGGTATTCCACTTTCGTGATGGCTACCTGCCGATCATGCGCCTGCACGACACGTTCGGCTGCCGGGATGCCATCACCGATATCGAACGCGGCATCGTGGTGGTGGTCGAGGAAGGGGGACGCCGCGTAGGACTGTTGGTGGACGAGCTGCTCGGCCAGCAACAGGCGGTGGTGAAGTCGCTGGAGGCTCATTACCAGCGCGTGCAGGGCATTTCCGGTGCAACCATCCTGAGCGATGGTTCGGTGGCGCTGATCGTCGATGTCAGCGGCGTGGTGCGCCTGGTCCAGCAGCGCAGCAAGGCTGCCTGAAGGGCTTCGCCATGGACCCCCACAGAAGCGCGGGAACGGCAGCGGTCGCGCCCCGCCGCTGGCCGGCGGGCTGAATCCACTGTTGCCAGCCTCAAGTTTCATCTTGCAGCGCCGACACAGTCAGGGAAATCAGCTTCCGCAAAGCCCCTTCAAGAGGTGAGCCGTTCATGTACTCCAACGACCAGGGCACGACGCCGATCGTGCAGCAACTGACGTTCAACCTGGCCGGTGAAGAATATGGCGTGGACATTCTGTCGGTGCGCGAGATCCGCGGCTGGTCGCGGGTCACCCGCATTCCGCAGACCCCCGCGCATTTGCTCGGCGTGCTCAACCTGCGCGGCGCGATCGTGCCGATCATGGACCTGCGCCTTCGGTTCGGTCTGGAGCGCGCAAGCTACGGCGCAAGCACGGTGATGATCATCGTGGCCGTCGCCGAGCGCCTGTTCGGCATGGTGGTGGATGCCGTGTCCGACGTGATCGACATCGATGCGGACGCGATCAAGCCGGTGCCCGACATGGGCACGGTGGTGGATACCCGCTATCTGAAAGGCCTGGCCACCCACGCGGAGTGCATGGTGATGCTGCTGGACGTGGAAAAACTGATGCGTCCGGAAGACGTTGAAACCGTGGACGTTGCGCTTGCGCAAGTCCAGCAAGTCGAAGTTGCTGCATGAACAGGGCTTATCCATGAAGACCAAGACCATCCCGGGGCGCTTTGCCAAACTGGGCTTGCTGAGCGTCAAGGCGCGCCTGATCGGCGTGTTCGGTTTGCTTGGTGCGATGTTGATCGCCGGTGCGGTGATCGGCATCGGCGCGATGCAGATGCAGAATGAGGCCACGCGCCAGATCTACGAAGAGGACATGGTGCCGGCCAACCTGGTGTCGTCCATCGCGCAACGTTCGCTGATGTCGTACATCGCGCTGGGTGAGGCGACCTCCCTGATCGGCAAACCCGATCAGATGAAGCAGAAGATCGATGAGTTCCACAAGGCACAGTCCGATATCACGGCGTTGCGCACCAGGCTCTCTGGCATTCCGATGAGCAGTGAGGTCGCGAAACACTACAAGGACTGGACGGCCACGGATGAGGATATGGCGTCGGGCAGCAGGGACCTGCTGCAGGCGCTTGCCGCGAAGGACGAAAGCTCGCCTGATCTGCTCGACATGCAGTTGCGCCCGTTGATGCTGGATCGGCAGGATCGACTGACCAAGGTCATGGAACAGCAGCGCCTCAGCGCGGGGCAAAACTTCAAGAGGCAGAGCGATCGCTTTGCCTTGGTGCGGAACGCCACCGTTGTCGCGTTGATCGGCGGATTGCTGCTGGCGATGGTGCTGGCGGAGCTGCTGATCCGCTCCATCACCGGGCGCCTGACGCTCGCCATGTCCTATGCGCATGCGATCGCCGAGGGACGGCTGGGCCACGATATCCAGGTCGGGCGCCACGATGAACTGGGCAAGCTCCTGGAAGCGTTCCGCCTGATGGATGACCGGCTCAGCGAGATCGTGGGCGAGGTGCGTCAGGGCTCCGATGCCGTGAGCACCGCCGCGCAGCAGATCGCGCGCGGCAACGACGACCTCAGCCAACGCACCCAGGAGCAGGCGTCCAGCCTGGAGGAAACTGCCTCCTCGATGGAAGAGATGACCTCCACCGTGAGACAGAACGCGGAGAACGCCAGTCACGCCAACCAGTTGGCCCGCGGTGCCCGCGAACAGGCTGAAGTCGGCGGCGAAGTGGCGGGCAGGGCCATTGCCGCCATGGCCGAGATCGACGCGTCCAGCCGCAAGATTGGCGACATCGTCGGCTTGATCCAGGACATTGCGTTCCAGACCAACCTGCTGGCGCTGAATGCGGCCGTGGAAGCCGCGCGCGCCGGCGAACAGGGCCGTGGCTTCGCCGTGGTGGCCACCGAGGTGCGCAGCCTCGCCCAGCGCAGCGCGGGCGCAGCCAAGGAAATCAAAGGCCTGATCAGCGACAGCGAGCAGAAAGTGCGCACCGGCTCGGAGCTGGTCAACCAGTCAGGCAAGGCACTGGCCGGGATCGTCGACAGCGTGAAGAAAGTCACCGAAATCGTGGCCGAGATCTCCGCGGCCAGCCACGAGCAGTCGGCCGGAATCGAGCAGGTCAACAACGCCGTGATGCAGATGGACGAGATGACCCAGCAGAATGCCGCGTTGGTAGAGGAGGCTTCCGCTGCCGCCCGCGGGATGCGGGAGCAGGCTGGCGAGCTGAACAACCAGGTCGGCTTCTTCCAGCTCGGCGATGGCGCGGCCGAAGTCGGGCCATCGGCGGATCGCCTGCGCCATGTCAAAGTGGAGACGGAAGCGGTGTTTGCTGCGGTACGCAATACTCCTCCGCGGCGGGCGCCGGCCACTGCGCGCCCGGCGGAATCGGGCGCCTGGGCGGAGTTCTGAGTGAGCACCATGGCGGCCACTCGCGACGCGCCGGCACTGGTTGCGGATGGCTCCGCCTCCATGCTGGGTGATGTCGAGTTCGAGTTCCTGCGCAAGTTCGTGCACGAGCACTGCGGCATTGCCCTGGGCGAGCACAAACGCCAGCTGGTCCAGGGGCGGCTGTGCCGTCGTCTGCGCGCGCTGCACCTGCACAGCTTCAGCAGCTATTGCGAACTGCTGCGCAACGATCCCGACAGCGAACTGGGCGAACTGGCGAGCGTCATCAGTACCAACGTCACCTCGTTTTTTCGTGAAATGCATCATTACGATCTGTTGGTGGATGAACTGTTGCCGCGCTGGCTGCAGGAAAAGCGTCGCGGCAATGATCGATTGCGGATCTGGTCGGCGGGTTGTTCCACCGGCGAGGAACCGTACGCGCTGGCGATGGTGTTGGCCGAAGCGCTCGAAAAACATGGCATCAGCAGCCTGGACGCCAGGATTCTCGCGACTGACCTGTCGCCACAGGCGCTTGAGGCGGCCCGGCGGGGCACCTACCCGCTGGATCGTCTGAGCGGTATCAGCGACGAGCGCCGCCGACGCTGGATGCTGCGCGGTTCCGGGGACTACCAGGGCCTGGCCAGCGTGATTCCGCGCTTGCGCGAACTGGTCACGATCCAGCCGCTGAACCTGCTGCACGACTGGCCTATGAAGGGACCATTCGACGCCATTTTCTGTCGCAACGTGGTGATCTACTTCGACCGACCGACCAAACAGCGGCTGTTCCAGCGCTACGCCCGGATGCTGCCGGTGGGGGGCTACCTGTTCCTCGGCCACAGCGAATCGCTGCATGGCATCAGCGACGATTTCGAGCTCATTGGCCGGACCGTCTACCGAAAATGCGCCTGAGGACCCGCCTGGACGAAGACCGGCGGGTCACGCCCGCGGTCTCCCCTGCGCCACCCGGCTTCGAGCATCTGCGCCGCTTCTGGGACCCGGGTCATGCCTGCATGACGGTGAAGGTGCTCCCCGGTGAATACTACGTCAGCAACCAGGAAGAGATGATCAGCACCGTGCTTGGTTCATGCGTCTCGGCATGCATTCACGACGTGCGCCGGCGAGTCGGCGGCATGAACCACTTCATGCTGCCCGAACCGGTGGGTGAGCGCGACAGCTGGTCCTCGACCGTGGGGCGTGCGGCACGTTACGGCAGCGATGCGATGGAACAATTGATCAACGCTATCCTCAAGGCCGGCGGCCAGCGCGCCGACATGCGCGTCAAGGTCTTCGGCGGGGGACGCGTACTGGCACGGATGAGCGACGTAGGCAAGCGCAATATCGAATTCGTGCAGCGCTATATCGCGACCGAGAACCTGACCCTGGTGGCCTCCGATCTCGGTGACGTTTATCCGCGTCAGGTGCAGTTCTTTCCGACCAGTGGTCGCGCGCGCGTGCGCCTGTTGCGGCGCAGCGACGATCTCAAGCTGGTGGCAGACGAGCGCGGCTACCTCAAGCGTTTGGCAAATGATCCGATAACAGGTGAGGTCGAGCTTTTCTAGTGTGGTGTTGCGTACCGCGGGTGGGGAGTCGACGCGGCGGCAACTCGTTCACACGGGATTGCGGCCTCATGGCAAGGTGAGACGGGAAGGCAATGGAAAGAGTGCGCGTTCTTGTAATCGACGATTCCGCATTGGTGCGCAAGCTGATGTCGACGATGCTTGCCTCCGATCCGGCCATCGACGTGGTGGGAACCGCGGCCGACCCGCTGATCGCGCGCGAGAAAATCAAGCAGCTCGATCCTGATGTGTTGACTCTTGACGTCGAGATGCCGCGCATGGATGGCCTCACCTTTCTGGAGAACCTGATGCGGCTGCGTCCGATGCCCGTGGTGATGGTGTCGTCGCTGACCGTCGAGGGCGCCGAGGTCACCCTGCGCGCGCTGGAAATGGGTGCGGTGGACTTTTTCGCCAAACCCGTTCGTGACCTGGCCAGCCGCTTCCATGAAAGCGCGCAGGAAATCTGCGAAAAAGTGAAGTTGGCGGCACGTGCCAGGCCGCGTGCGCGCACCACGGTGCGCAGGCTGGATGTAGCGCCGAGGCTGTCCGCTGATGCGGTCTTGCCTCGCGCACGAACCGGAGGCATGCGCGGCGACAGTCCGGTCATTGCCATCGGCGCTTCCACCGGGGGCACCGAAGCCGTACGCGTGGTGCTGGAGTCGATGCCACCCGATGCGCCGCCGATCCTGGTGACCCAACATATCCCCGCGGATTTCAGCGGCCCGTTTGCCGAACGCATGGACCGCTGTTCGGCGATGCGCGTGTGCGAGGCGCGTGATGGCCAGCCGGTGCAGTCAGGCCACGCCTACATCGCCCCGGGTGGCCAGCATCTGCTGGTGATGTGGGACGGCGCAAAGTACGTATGCCGCCTGCATGACGGTCCGGCCGTGAACCGGCACAAGCCCAGCGTGGATGTCTTGTTCCGCTCCCTCGCCGCCAGTGCCGGCGCGGCAACCATCGCGGCGCTGCTGACCGGCATGGGCGACGATGGTGCGCGTGGCCTGCTCGAACTGCGCCAGGCTGGCGCGGCCACCCTGGTCCAGGACGAGGACAGTTCGGTGGTGTGGGGCATGCCCGGGTCTGCGTGGAAACTTGGTGCGACCAGCGAGATGCAGCCGCTCGACCACATTGCCTCACGCTTGCTCGCACTGGCGCGTCAACCTCTTGTCGCGGTTGCCCGCGGCTGACCCAAGGCAGGACATCATGGTCTTCCCATCCTCATCTGTTTTCACCGCGCGCCCGGTCATTGGCGGCACCATCAGCGCGCTGGCCCTGCTGCTGTCGTTGCTGTGGCACCCGCCCGGGATGGCGCCGATCATGGTGATCGTGCTCAGCATCGTGTGGTTTGTCGAGAGTCGGCGCCGCCGCGAACCGGTTGCGCCGTCCGCCGTAACGGCCAACCCCGTACAGGTGCGCGAGGCGCTGGCAGCCATGCGCGGCGCGCTGGTCGACGAGCTTGGCCATGCCGCCGGCGAACTGCATCAGGGACTGGAGTTGCTGCGCGACGCCGTGCTGGAGTTGGGTGGCGGCTTTGACGGACTTGCCGGCAAGACCGCGCTGCAGCAGTCGCTGCTCAAGCAGATCATCACCGTGCAGGATAGCGGTGTCTCGGTACAGGATTTCGCCACGCGCACCGGCGACCTGCTGGAGCACTTCGTCGGCATGATCTTGCAAATGTCGCGCGAGAGCCTGCGCATTGTCTACGGCATCGACGGCATGGCGAAGGACATGGACGCGGTGTTCGGCCTGTTGAAGAACGTCAACACAATCGCCGAGGAAACCAACCTGCTGGCGCTGAACGCCTCGATCGAGGCGGCTCGCGCCGGCGAATCCGGTAGCGGCTTCGCCGTCGTGGCCGGCGAAATCCGCAACCTGGCCAGCAGCTCCAATCAGTTCAACGAACAGATCGGCAGCCACGTCGAGCGCGCCCGCGGCGCAATGGTGCAGTTGCGCGGTCTGGTCGGCGCCATGGCATCGCAGGATCTGAATGTGGCGCTGTCGGCCAAGGGTGGCATCGACGCGATGATGGCGCACGTGACGGAGAGCGATGCACGCACCAGCGCGGTCGCTGACCAGGTGGTGGAGATCAACCGCGGACTGGGCAGCGACGTATCCACCACCATCCGGTCACTCCAGTTTGAGGACATCCTGAGCCAGCTGATCACGCAGACTCGTACGCGGCTGATGGAGCTGCAGGAGGTCGCTGCCGAGTGCACGCGCGACATCGAGGAACTCGCCTGCGCATCCATGGAGGCCGGCGTTCTGGAAGAGCGCGCGCAACGCGTGCGCAGCCGGTTGGCCATCCAGCGCGAAAAGGCGCGGCTGCGTTCGTATGGTCCGGCCCTGCAGAGTTCGATGGATGCAGGCGAAATAGAACTTTTTTGAAGGAAAGATGACGATGATCGTGCACCACGACAGCGAACACGATTGCATCACCCTGCGGCTGGGCGAGCGCTTCGATTTCAGCATCCATCGCGAGTTCCACGACGCCTGCCTGGGCGACAGCCCGGTATCCCGCAGTTACCTCATCGACCTGGGCGAGGTCGCCCGCATGGACAGCTCCGCGCTGGGGATGCTCCTGCTGCTGCGTGAACACGCCGGCGCCGAGCGAGCCGACATCCGCATCGTCAATGCGGGCGCCGAGCTTCGCAGCACTCTTCGGGTCGCCGGCTTCGACAAGCTGTTCGTGCTGCACTGAGAGACTTTTCGAAGCCGCACCCTGGCCGCCATACCTCAGCGCCGACGGCGAGCGCAGCAGCCCTTGGTCTGGATGGTTGAATGTTCACGTGCGCGCAGCAAAAAGGGCTCCTTCCGGAGCCCTTTTGCTGCGCGCTGTCGTTCGACTCACCAGGACCGGACGCTCACGATGCTGGCAGTGTAGCTGGCCATGCCCGTCTGATAGTGGAAAAGACGCCCGAGATCGAACTTTACGGCCTGGCCGGGGGTGACGTTCGACGTACCGGCCGGCCACGCCTTCTTGGTCTGGATGACCCTGCCGGATTCGTCCTTGATGTCGACGCGGATCTGCGCGGCTGACGCGGTGGCGCAATTGTTCATCAGCTCGCCTCGGAGGCTGAGTCGATTGACCATACCGCTTTCCACCGAAGGCTTGAAATCCGTGATCGCGAAATCCTTGATGGCGCACTCGGCGTGAGCAGCGAGCGGTGCCAACAGCAAGGCGGAGAAGATGAGGATTTTTGTCATGGGTCGATGCCGTCCCGACGGACGTTCTGGAATGGTTAGACACCTGATCGACCGGTTGCCCGGGAACTTTAGCGGGATCTTGCCCATTGCCCTGAGTCGGCGCCCTCAGGTGCACGGGTTGTGCCGCACGCGGCACGTGCGGGGGTTTACTCGATCATCAGACGCGAGCTGCTTCCCATTGATCCTGGCTGGTGCCGGCAGCCGCGCCGACTTGGCGCACGCGCCTACAGCCAGCGTGCGCGCTTGAGGGCCACGTAGATGCCGCCGACGATGCAGGCCATCACCACGATCATTGCCGGATAGGCCCACGGCCGGCTCAGTTCGGGCATGTGCGTGAAGTTCATGCCGTACCAGCTGGTGAGCAGGGTGGGCGCGGCCAGCATGGCGGCCCAGCCGGCCAGCTTTTTCATGACCTCGTTCTGGCGCAGGCTGACCAGCGAGAGGTTGACGTTGATCGCGGCGGTAAGCATTTCGCGCATCGCGCCGATGGCTTCGTTGACGCGGAAGGCATGGTCGTAGACATCGCGGAAGTACGCGCGCAGGTCGTCCGGGATCAGACTCGGGTGCAGCCGGATCAGCTGCTGCACGATGTCCTGCAGCGGCGCCACGGCCAGGCGCAGGGTCATCAGGTCGCGCTGCATGTCGTAAAGCCGGCGCACGGTGCTGCTCTTGAACGTCTCGCCGAAGATGTCCTGTTCGAGTTGCTGCACCTCCTCACGGAAGTCGCGCACGATCGGCAGCAAGTTGTCGACGATGAAATCGAGCACCCCGTACAGGCCATAACTGGGGCCGTGGGCCAGCAGTTCGGGCGTATTTTCGCAGGTGCGTCGTGCGGGGGCGTACGAGAGGGACGCGCCGTGACGAATGGTGACCAGGTAGCGTGGACCGAGGAAGATGTGGGTTTCGCCGAATTCCAGTTCGCCGTTGATCAGCTGGGCGGTCTGTATCACCAGGAACAGCGAGTCGCCGTAGGTCTCGATCTTGGTGCGCTGATGGGCATTGTGCGCGTCCTCGATCGCCAGGTCGTGCAAACCGAACTCTTCCTGCAATTTTTCCAGCAGCGGTTCGTCCGGTTCATGCAGGCCGACCCAGACAAAGGTATCCGGCTTCTTCAATACATCGCTGATCTCGTCCAGGGTGAGTTCGCCCATGCGCTTGCCGTCGCGGTGATACGCGATGCAGTTGACTACCATGGGCTCATCGCTGGCCGACGAGTCGGCGGGTGGCGGAATCAGATTCATGCCGCATGATGCCGTGCCGCGTGTGAAGGGGCAACGCATTCGCGTGCCGCCGATGGAACGGGCTCGGGCAAGCCAGGGCATGCGGCCGTGCGGACTTCGGACCGCCCGCGTGCAGCCGCAGCCCGCGGGGCGGGATTCATTGATTGCGGCGCAGACTCCACGCCAGCGCCAGCCAGCAGGGTAATGCGAACAGCAGCCATGGCTGGTTCTGCTGCACGGTACCCGGCAGCAAATGCAGCGCCACGGCGGCGATCACGGCGAGCAGTTGCACGGCAATCACGCCATCGATGAAGCGTGACGCGGCATATCCGCGGCGCGAGCGCCACAGCGTGGGCAACAGCAGGAAAGCCAAGGGATTGAACAGCAGCAGGTTGGCGTTGGCCCAAGCCGCGTGGTGGCTGGTCAGCGTCCACAGTGCCAGCAGGAATATGCCGACGAGGCCGGCCACCGTCAGGTAGATCGTGCCGAGCCAGGCGTAGCCGACAGGCCAGCTGCGCCGACACGACACGATCAGGATGCCCAGCGCCAGACCGGCGATGCCCAGCGGCAGGCGCAGATCCGGTGGTACGGCAGGCGGCACATCCAGCTGGTTCGGGGCAATCACTTTCTCGCTCTGCACGAGTGCGCGTGTGCCCACCCCCGGAGTCGCAATCCGGACGTGGCGCATTTGCTCCTGCAATACGCCTGGCAGGAAGCTCTCCCGCCAGGCGTTCAATGGCTGGTCGGCATAGGGGCCCAACCCCAGGTCCAGCAGCAGCATCAGCCACGGCTGGGCGCTCATCAGCCGATCGGTCTGCTGGCGAAAGGTCATGCCGCCTGGGCGCCGGGTGAGTTGCTCCTTCAGCGCACCATCCACTGCCGTATCCAGCGCGTCGCGTACCCGGGTGGCACAGTTGTCGTCGAAGTAGTCGTAGTTGTAACCGGCATTCGCCGGGCGCAGGTTCCACAGCAGGTTGTCGCGCAACCCGGCGGCCTGCTCGGGGCTGAGCGCCAGTCGCTGGCGTGTCACCGAGCGTCCCACCCCCACGTAATAGGATACTTCCTCGTCGGTGGGCTCGGCGTCCATCATGTAGTGCATGCGGCCACGGGCGAAATTCAGCAGAAAGTTCTTTTCGTCGAAATCGAATACGCCGTAGTTGAAGTTGACGGCCTCGCCCGAGACACGGTCGCGCAATTCGATCGCGTCGTGCCCGAATCGCTCCCAATACGTTTCGCCGGGACCGTAGGTAACCAGCGAAACCTGCAGGTCCGCACCCGGCGCATCAGCGACTCCTGCGCGGACCGGCACGGAGGCAGCGGCGAGCGCAGCCACCACAAGCGCAAGCATGCGCAGGACGGGATTCATGGGTCCTGGGCGTCGGGCTGCCGGGTCACGCGAAACTGCTGCACTCGCCGGTCATCTGCTTCGGTGACGTGGAACAGATAGTCGCCGATGCTGGTTTCCTCACCCACCTCGGGCAGGTGCCCGAATTCGGAGGTGACCATGCCACCCACGGTGTCGTACTCCTCGTCGGGAAAGACCGCGCCGGTGTGCTCGTTGAAATTCTCGATCGGCGTAAGCGCGCTGACCAGCCATTCACCGCCGGGTTGCTGATGCATCAGCTCAGGCTCGTCCTCGTCATCGTGTTCGTCGTCGATCTCGCCGACGATTTCCTCGAGCACATCCTCGATGGTCACCAGGCCTGCAACCCCACCGTATTCGTTGACCACAAGAGCCATGTGGTTGCGCGACAGCCGGAATTCCTCCAGCAACACGTTCAGCCGCATCGATTCGGGGATCAGCACCGCCGTGCGCAGGATCGAGCGGATGTCGAAATGCTCGGCCGCACCGAAATACTTGAGCAAGTCCTTGGCCAGCAGGATGCCGAGGATCTCGTCCTTGTCCTCGCCGTGCACCGGAAAGCGCGAGTGGCCGGATTCGACCACCACGGACAGCAGGTCCGACAGTGAAGCGTCCACGGCGAGCATCACGATTTGCGCGCGCGGCACCATGACATCGTCGACGTCGAGCTCGGTGACCTTGATCGCGCCCTCGACCATGGTGAGGGTGTCGACCGACAGCAGCCCGTTGGTCTGGGCTGCGCGCAACTCGTCAAGCAACTCGTTGCGATTGCGCGGCTCACCGGAAAACAGGTGGCCCAGTCTATCCCACCAGGTACGGTGGGCCGGGCCGCTGGTACTGCCAGGGTCGTCGTTCATCTCTCTTTGCGGTTCAGCCGGAAAACAGGCGGAAATCCGATTCTAGCGGAAAAATATACGTGCATCAGGGCAGCCGTCCGCGCCTCGTGGCCATCTGCCGGCGTGGGACAGCGGCGTCACACATACGGGTCCGCGATGCCGAGGGCGTCCAGAATGCGTGTTTCCAGCGCCTCCATCGCGTCGGCTTCTGCGTCTTCGATGTGGTCGTGACCAAGCAGGTGCAGCACGCCGTGGACGGTGAGGTGGGCCCAGTGGTCACGCGCGGATTTGCCCTGGTCGGCGGCTTCGCGCAGGACCACCGGGGCGCAAATGGCGAGGTCGCCGATCAGCGGCAGCGCCACGCCCGGTGAAAATTCGACCGGAAAGGAAAGGACGTTGGTGGCGTAATCCTTGCCACGGTAATCGTGGTTCAGCGCACGCGCCTCGGCCGCGCCGACGATGCGGATGGCCAGCTCGGCCGGCTTGCGTCGTTTCGCCCCGCGCAGGGCCGCCTCGACCCAGCGGCGGAAACTCGCCGGCGCAGGCAGGCCGGCGCGCGGCACCGCATAGCCCACGGCCAGCGTCACCGGTGTGCTCATCCGCCGTCCTGTTCCTTCTGCTCGAATGACTCGTAGGCACGCACGATCTTTGCCACCAGCGCGTGCCGCACCACGTCGCGCGAGCTGAAGAAGGTGAAGCTGATGCCGTCGACGCCGCGTAGGACCTCGATGGCCTGACGCAGCCCCGAGCGGGTCTGGCGCGGAAGATCGACCTGGGTGACGTCGCCGGTGATCACCGCCACCGTGCCGAAGCCGATGCGGGTGAGGAACATCTTCATCTGCTCGACCGTGGTGTTCTGCGCCTCGTCGAGGATCACGTAGGAGTCGTTGAGCGTGCGGCCGCGCATGTAGGCCAATGGTGCAATCTCGATCACGTTGCGTTCGATCAGCTTCGCAACCTTTTCGAAGCCGAGCATTTCGTACAGCGCGTCGTACAACGGCCTCAGGTAGGGATCAACCTTCTGCGACAGATCGCCGGGCAGGAAGCCGAGCTTCTCGCCCGCCTCGACTGCCGGGCGCACCAGCAACAAGCGCTGCACCCGGTTCGCCTCCAGCGCTTCCACTGCGCTGGCTACGGCCAGATAGGTCTTGCCGGTGCCAGCCGGACCGACGCCGAAGTTGATGTCGTGGCGGGTGATGGCGTGCAGGTAACGTGACTGGTTGGGACCGCGCCCCTTGATCAAGCCGCGCTTCACCTTTATGACGACTTCCTGGGCGTCCACGCCTTCGGCATTGATCGCGTCGAGACCGGACTCGGCGAGGTGCAGGTCGACCCTGGGTCCGGTCAGCGCTTCTCCCGCGGTGCTCTCGTACAGCGCGCGCAACACTTTTTCGGCGGCCTGGGCCGGCGCTTCGTCGCCGATCACCTGGAAAACGCCGCCGCGGTGGTTGATTTCCACACCCAGGCGCAATTCCACCTGGCGCAAATGTTCGTCGAACGGCCCGCACAGGTTCGCGAGACGGGCGTTGTCTTCGGGGTCGAGCGCGAAATCGCGCTGGTTGATGCCGTTGGTCATGGATGATCGGTTGCCATGTCAGGCGGCGACGTCGGCGCCGAGTCTCACTCGTCCGCGCAACGAGTTGGCCATGGCCTCGATGATTTCCACGTCGACGAACTGGCCGATCAGGCGCGGGTTGCCGGGAAAATTCACGAAGCGCATATTCTCGGTGCGACCGGTCAGTTCGCTGGCGTCGCGGGTGCTGTGCTTTTCCACCAGCACGCGCTGCACGGTGCCGACCATGGCCTCGATGATGTGCCTGGCGTTGGCATTGATCGCGGCCTGCAGCCGCATCAGCCTCGCGTGCTTTTCCGCAGCCGGGGTGTCATCGACCAGGTTGGCGGCAGGCGTACCCGGGCGCGAGGAGAAAATGAAGGAAAAGCTCTGGTCGAAGCCGATGTCCTCGATCAGCTTCATGGTCTTGCCGAAATCCTCCTCGGTTTCGCCGGGGAAGCCGACGATGAAGTCGGACGAGATGCAGATGTCCGGGCGTACCGCACGCAGTTTGCGGATCTTCTGCTTGAATTCCAGTGCGGTGTAACCCCGCTTCATCGCTCCGAGGATACGGTCGGAACCGGCCTGCACCGGAAGATGCAGGTAGTTGGCAAGTTGTGGCACGTTGGCATAGGCCTCAATCAGCGAGTCGGAAAACTCCAGCGGATGCGAGGTGGTGAAACGAATACGGCCGATGCCCTCGATCTGCGCGATCGCATGGATCAGCAAGGCCAGGTCCGCGATACCGCCGTCGAACGTGGGTCCGCGATAGGCGTTGACGTTCTGGCCGAGCAGGTTCACTTCGCGCACGCCCTGGGCGGCGAGCTTGGCCACCTCGACGATCACGTCGTCGAACGGACGACTGATCTCTTCGCCGCGGGTATACGGCACCACGCAATAACTGCAGTATTTGGAGCAACCCTCCATGATCGAGACGAACGCGGTCGGGCCTTCCGCACGCGGCTCGGGCAGACAGTCGAATTTCTCGATCTCGGGGAAGCTGATGTCGACTTGCGGCAAGCCGCTGGCGCGCTGCTTCTCGATCAGTTCGGGCAGGCGGTGCAGGGTTTGCGGTCCGAACACGAGGTCGACATACGGCGCGCGCTTCACGATGGCCGCGCCCTCCTGCGACGCCACGCAGCCGCCCACTCCGATCAACACCGGCTTGCCGCCCTGCTTGTGCTGCTTCCAGCGGCCAAGCTGGCTGAACACCTTTTCCTGCGCCTTCTCGCGGATCGAGCAGGTATTGATCAGGATCACGTCCGCCTCGGACTCGTCCTGGGTCAATTCCATGCCGTGCGACTCGCGCAGCACGTCGGCCATCTTGGCCGAGTCGTACTCGTTCATCTGGCAGCCGTGGGTCTTGATGAAAAGTTTGGCAGGAGCAGGTTTGCCGCTCATCGCTTGGATACCATGGTTTGCTGCGCGGGACATGATGTCCGCAGAACCGCGTAGTTTACCCCCGAGAGGCCAACCCTGCCAGTGATTCGCCATGCTGGATCAAGCACTTGCGTCGGTCGGGCCCGGTAGCGCGTGACACCAGGTCATTGAAACGGTGCGTGGCGCACGAAATGGCTGGCGGACACTTGGCGTCGGCCACACATGGCGGCACACTGCGCCCATGTCCGGTGCCGCCAGCCACGGGGGAAGCGTCGATCGGTCCGTTCGCAGCTTCCCGTTACGTTCGATCCTTGCGGGGGTCGCGTTGCTGTCTGCCTGTCTGTATGGCGACGCCACGCAGGCCGGCACGCTTTACCAATGCAGCGGGAGCAGCGGCGAGGCGGTATACAGCAGCAGTCGCGCCGGTTATCGGGGCTGCCGTCCAATCAGCAGTTATGCAGAAGCGCAGGCGCCGCGCCGCGCATCACCGGGGCCGCGCACGTCGGCGAGCGGCGTGACCGGGACCGTCACTACCTCGGCACGCAGCCTGTTTGCCGACGGCGCGCAGCCAGTATCGCTTGCGCGTGCAAGCGGCAGTGTCGCTACGAGCGCCCGGGCGGCAGGCGCTGCACACACGCAACGCGAATCACTTGCTTCAGTACAAGGTTCGGCAGTCAGCGCGGCCAAGTTGCCCCTGGCCGCGGCCGCAGCGGGTACGCCGGGCCAGTGGCTTTACCGCGAATCGCACGGCGATGCCGTGCTGGCGGCACCGGTGACAGCGGCCGCGGCCGCCGCCAGCCGGGTGCTGCGCGGATCGGTCTACCGCATCATGCGTGGGGACGGCGGCGTGGAATACACCAATGTGCGGCCAGCCGGCGGCAAGGGGCAGGCGGTGACCATGTTGTTCAGCTACATCTCGACTTGTGTCGCCTGCAACCTGCACTCGCCCATCCACTGGAACAGCGTCGCGCTCGACCTCAATTCGTATGCGGGCACGATTCGCGCCGCCAGCCTCGAGTACGGCGTGGACGAGGCCTTCCTGCGCGCGATCATCCATGCCGAGAGCGCGTTCAATCCCCGCGCGCTCTCGATCAAGGGTGCACAGGGACTGATGCAGTTGATGCCAGGCACGGCCACCGACATGGGGGTGCTTGATGCCTTCAACTCCGACCAGAACATCCGTGGTGGCGCCCGCTATCTGAGCGTGCTGCTGCGTGATTTCCACGGCAACGAGCAGCTGGCCGCCGCCGCCTACAACGCCGGTCCCGGCGCGGTGCAGCGTTACAACGGCGTGCCGCCGTACGCCGAGACCCAGGTTTACGTCGAACGCGTGGAAACCCTGCGCAAGCGCTATGGCGAGGCGATACATCCGCCACTGGCGTCACGCGCACGCGGCTGAGCGCGGCGCGTCCCGGGCTGCGCGTGCGGTGACCACCACCGTGGGAACGCACTATGGGGAAATCGCAACTACTGCTCCACGGGGGCGTTGTCGGTCATCGTCGGTCGCTGGGCCAGGGTGATGTCGACGTGCAAGGGGCCGCCGTTGCGCAGCCCGGAGATCTCCACCTGAGTACCGGGCTTGAGCGCGGCTTCGTGTCGGCGCAGGTCGGCCGGATCGAGGATGTCGTGCTTGCCGATTCGCAACAGGATGTCGCGTGGCCTGAGCCCGGCCTGCGCCGCCGGACCTCCAGGATAGACCGTGGTGATCTGCACGCCACGTGCGGCTGCCGGCAATCCGCTGTTGGCGGCCACCGGCACAAAGGCGT
>JBDTEG010000148.1:0-25517 GCA_039922695.1 Rhodanobacter sp.
CGGGTGGCAGCCTGGTTTGGGAAAGATCGGGTCGGAAGTCGATGGTCAGGGTTCCATGGCGAATCGGTCGTGCGACGGCAAGTGCCGGAGACTTCCGTGCGAGATGGCATTCGATGGGGACAGGGCCAGGCCCGATCAGCCGAGAGTCAGCGCACGCACCACGCCGATGCAGGCCATCACCAGCAAAACAAGCCAGGCAAGCATGCCCAGCGCAAAACCCGGCCCGCGTTTGCCGGCGTCATTCAGATAAGCGGCGGCGTACCACACCCGGCCCGCCAGCCAGACCAGCCCGGCGATACCGGCCCAGCCGCTGAACCCATACTGGGCGGCCAGCCACAGCGTGGGCAGGAAGAGCACGGTCTGCTCCAGCGTATTCATCTGCACGCGATAGGCGCGTTCGAACGCAGGGTGCCCCGTCACCGCGGGCGCCTTGATCTGGTATTTGACGCGAGCGCGACCCACGGCCCAGGCGGTTCCTAACAACAACAACATGGTGAGCAAGGTGACCAGGGCAGGCAGTTGGGTCATGGTGTTTCCTCGACAGGTGGCTGCTACCTTATCGCATGCGAGGCGTGGCGCGAGCGTGACCGAACAGCTATCGTCGCACGATGGCGCCACGACTCGGCGCATGGGCATTGGGGGCTTTATGGATTGGCGAAAGGGCAGCAGCAGCAGCAACATCGAGTCGGGTAGCGGCGGGGGCGGGGGTGGCGGTTTCGGCTTTGGTGGTGGTCGCATGGGAATCGGCGGCCTGATCGTGCTCGCTCTGATCGGCTGGATCTTTTTCAAGAATCCACTCGCGCTGCTTGATCAGGGTGCATCCTCCAGCGCAAGCGGTGGCCAGACCACGGCGCAGACGCAGCCGACCACGGCGGTCAACTGCCAGAGTCCGTCGAGCGAACAGATCGACTTCATCTGCCGCATCGTGGGCAGCACCGAGCAGACTTGGAGCGAGATATTCCAGGCGCGAGGCCTGACCTACGTCGATCCCAAATTGCATCTGTTCACCGGCGCCGTGACCACCGCCTGCGGCGGCGCGACCACTGCCGTGGGACCGTTCTATTGCCCCAACGACCAGAAGGTGTATCTCGACCTGGCGTTTTTCCAGCAACTGCAGGATGAACTGCATTCATCCGGAGATTTTGCGCGGGCTTATGTCATTGCCCATGAAGTGGGGCACCACGTGCAGAAGCTGACCGGTGTGTTTGATCGCGTCAGACAGCTGCAGCGCCAGGGCCAGCCGATGGATGGTGCCAATGGGCTGTCCGTGCGCCAGGAGCTGCAGGCCGATTGCTATGCGGGCGTGTGGGCCAATCACAGCGAGCAGAAACTGCACTGGCTGCAACCGGGAGATATTGAATCGGCGCTCAACGCCGCCAGCCACATCGGCGACGATACCTTGCAGCAGCAGGCGCAGGGGCGGGTCAGGCCGGATACGTTCACCCACGGCACCTCGGCACAGCGCGTCAAGTGGTTCAAGACCGGCTTCAGCGGGGGCCAGATGGACCAGTGCAACACGTTTGCCGGCGAACCTTGAGGGACCGATGAAGCAAGGCGCGCGAAAATTACTGCGCGGCACGCCCCGCGCGTTCTAGAATGCGTGCGCTGCGCGCCCCGGGGTGCGCTCTGGCCTGATCCGATGTTGCATCCCTGCCTGCGCTGCGGCGCCTGCTGTGCCTATTTTCGTGTGGCGTTCCACTGGTCTGAGGCGGAGCCTTTCCTGGGCGGAGTAGTGCCGTCGGAGCTGACCGCAAAGCTGGATCACCACCGCCTGGCGATGCGCGGCACGGACGTGGCGCAGCCACGTTGCACGGCCTTGCGCGGCGTCGTGGGCGAAGCCGCGCACTGCAGCATCCATGCGCGGCGGCCGTCGGTGTGTCGCGAGGTGCAACCGTCGTGGGAGTTCGGGCTCGCCAGTGCGCAGTGCGACAAGGCGCGCCTTGGGCACGGCCTGACGGTACTGCAGCCAGAGGACTGGCTCGAACCGTTCGATGCCGGCGAACCGCTGCTGCCGCAGAGCGCCTGAGCGCAGCCATGCCGGTGCGCTCGTTGGAGAATGGACCTACTGGTGTCGCGGCGGCTTGCCGCCGGTCCTTGGTTTGAAGCTACCCGGCTTCTTGTAGCCACCGGGCTTGTGCGCCGGCGGCGCGCTGCTGCCGGTGTCGCTGCCGTCCCACTCGTGGATGCGTAGCTGCTGCTGCACCACCCACACCTTCTTCAGGTGCTCGAGGACTTCCTTGGGCATGCCGTCGGGCAGGTCGACCAGACTGTAGTGGTCGCGGATGCTGAGGCGGCCGATGTACTGGCTGTCCAGCCCGGCCTCGTTGGCAATCGCGCCGACGATGTTGCCCGGCTTTACGCCGTGCTCATGGCCGACCTCGATGCGGTAAGTGCGCTTGCCTTCCTCGGTGGCGTGCGCGCGCACCGGGCGATGGGCAAACTCGCGCCGCGGAACACCGTCGTGCGCGGCGTGTTCCCGCGGCCGATGTTCGGCGCTCGTCGATTCGCGCGCAGGAGGGCTGGCGACACTGGCCTCGCGCGCATGCGGCGGGCGCCGCTCGCTGGCGCGCTCGCGCGGTGCCGCGCGCTCGACACGCTCGCGCGAAGCCGGCTCGTATTTCTCGCGCTTGGGCGGCGGCGCCAGCAGCAGCGGCTGGTCGCCCTGGGCGATGCGAGCCAGCGCCGCGGCGATCTCGATGGCCGGCACGTTGTGTTCCTGCTCGTACTGCTCGATCAACTGCTGGAACTGGCCGAGGCTGCCCTGCGCGAGCACGTCGCTGATGCGCTGCTTGAACTTGCCGATGCGCACGTCGTTGACCACATCCACCGACGGCAGCTGCATCTGTTCGATGGGCTGGCGGGTGGCGCGCTCGATGGCACCGAGCATGCCGCGCTCGCGCGGACTGACGAAAAGGATCGCCTCGCCGCTGCGGCCGGCACGACCGGTGCGGCCGATGCGATGCACGTAACTTTCGGGGTCGTAGGGAATGTCGTAGTTCAGCACGTGGCTGATCCGCTCCACGTCCAGACCGCGTGCGGCGACGTCGGTGGCAACGAGAATGTCCAACTTGCCGTCCTTCAGCTGCTGGATCACCCGCTCGCGTTGCGCCTGCACGATGTCGCCGTTGATCGCGGCGGCGGCCAGACCGCGTGCCTGCAGCTTGCCGGCCAGTTCCTCGGTGGCCTGCTTCGTGCGCGTGAAGATGATCATCGCGTCGAACGGCTCCGCTTCGAGGATGCGGGTCAGTGTGTCCAGCTTGTGCATGCCGCTGACGAACCAGTAGCGCTGGTGGATATTCGGTGTGGTGGTGGCGGAGGACTTGATCGTGACCTCGACCGGGTCCTTCAGGTGGCGCTGCGCGATCTTGCGGATCTGGGTCGGCATGGTCGCCGAGAACAACGCGACCTGGCGCTGCGGCGGCGTTGCGTGCAGCACCTTTTCCACGTCGTCGATGAAACCCATGCGCAGCATTTCGTCGGCCTCGTCGAGCACCAGGTACTTCAGTTCGGACAGGTCCAGCGTGCCCTTGTCCAGATGATCTATGACGCGGCCGGGGGTGCCGACCACCACGTGCACGCCGCGCTTGAGCGAGTGCAACTGCGGGCCATAGCTCTGGCCGCCGTAGATGGGCAGCACCTGGAAGCCAGGAATGTGCGCGGCGTAACGCTGGAACGCTTCGGCCACCTGGATGGCCAGTTCGCGCGTGGGCGCCAGCACCAGCGCCTGCGGCTTGCCGGCACGTGGGCTGATCCGCGACAGGATTGGCAGCGCGAACGCGGCGGTCTTGCCGGTGCCTGTCTGTGCCTGGCCCAGCACGTCCCGACCTTGCAGCAACGGGGGGATGGTGGCGGCCTGGATTGGCGAAGGCGATTCGTAACCGACATCGGCCAGCACACGCAGAACGTCGGGGTGCAGTGCGAGTGCGCCAAAACCGGACGGAACCGGGGCGTGATCGGAAGCGGGGGATGACATGGGGGAACCTCGAAACCATGGCCGCGCCGGGAATGCGGCGAGCAAGCGCCGCATTCTACCAGTCCGGGTGGTCGGCGTGACACCGCCGGCTGAATGTCGCGTGCACACTGGCGCGGTTATGCTGGGGGTCGCAACTCTGACCTGGAGACGATAGAAATGGCTACGCTCGAAACGATTTCCGAACAGCGTCTGCACGGCGGCGTCCAGGGCTTCTACCGGCACCTTTCGCAAGCCTGCGGCGGCCCGATGCGCTTTGCGGTGTATCAACCACCGCTGGCGGCGAACCAGGCCTGTCCGGTGCTGTACTTTCTCGCCGGCCTGACCTGTACCGAAGAAACCGCCACGATCAAGGCCGGTGCGCAACGACTGGCGGCCAAGCTGGGCTTGGTGTTGGTGATGCCTGATACCAGCCCGCGCGATACCGGATTTGACGGCGCCACCGGAGACTGGGAGTTTGGCGAAGGCGCGGGCTTCTACCTGGATGCCACCCAGTCGCCATGGTCGTCACGATTCAACATGTACACCTACGTCACGGAGGAGTTGCCGGCGTTGCTCGCGCAAAACTTTGCGGTGGACGTCTCGCGCAGCGCGCTGTGCGGCCACTCGATGGGCGGCCATGGCGCACTGATCATCGCGCTGAAACAGCCGGCCCGGTATCGCTCGGTGTCCGCGTTCGCACCGATCGTGGCGCCCAGCCGGGTGCCGTGGGGACACAAGGCGTTGCCGCGCTACCTGGGCGACGACCCCAAGGCCTGGGCGCAGCAAGACGCCTGCGAACTGGTGCGCCGGCAGACCTTTCCCGGCACGATCCTGATCGACCAGGGCGAGGCCGATCCGTTCCTGGACAAGCAGCTGAAACCGGAACTCTTCGAGCAGGCCTGCGCCGAGGCAGGCCAATCGCTGCTGCTGCGTCGGCGGGCAGGCTACGACCACAGCTACTGGTTCATCAGCAGCTTCATCGATGACCATTTGCGCCATCATGCCGACGCCCTCGGGTTGCCGTGAGGACGCCGACGCCGAGGTTGCAGACGGCACGTGCGGTGATCCGCCTGCCCGAGCCGTCCGATGCGCCGAAGTTGCTGCAGCACCGAGTGGAGAATCGCGAGCACCTGGCGCCGTGGGAACCCTTGCGCGCGGCGAAATACTACACGCTGGAACAGTGCCGTCGGGCCGTCAGCGATGGGCGCGAGGTCGCGGCACTGGATCGAGGCTATCCGCTGGTGTTGTTTGATCCGGGCGAGGAACGCGTCGTCGGCACGGTAACCCTGGCCAACGTGATGCGCGGACCGTTCCAGGCTTGTCTTCTGGGCTACGGCATCGGCGTCCGCTGGCAGGGCTGCGGTTTGATGCAGGAAGCGCTGGAAGCCGTGCTGGCGTGGGCATTTGGCGAGCTGGACCTGCATCGCGTGATGGCCAACTACCTGCCGCGCAACGAACGCAGCGCGCGGCTGCTGGCTCGGCTCGGCTTCGAGCGCGAAGGCTGTGCTCGCGCCTATCTGAAGATCGCCGGGCAGTGGGAAGACCACGTGCTCACTGCGAGGATTCATTGAACCCTTGGCTGAATATTCCACATGAAATGGCGGCCCTCGGGCCGCCATTTTTCTTTGCCTGGTTTGGACCCAATCAGGCCTTGGCGGCCGGGCGATGTGTCGAGCGGCGACGCTGATTGCCAGCGGCGTGTTCGCCACGACCCTGCGGTGCGTAACCGTTCGGCCGCGCGGAACCGGCGGTCTTGCCCTGGCGTGGTGCGCGCGACTGGCGCTGGCCGCCGTTGCCGCCGCCACCCTGTTTCGGGCGTGGCGCGCCGGCATCCAGGCGCAACGGAGCGGACGGCTCGTAGCCGGCGACCGGGTTGATCGCGATGTCCTGCTTGAGCAGTTTGCGGATGTCGTGCAGCAGGCCGCTTTCGTCGTGGCTGACCAGCGACAGCGCCAGACCCTCCAGGCCGGCACGACCGGTACGTCCGATACGGTGCACGTAGTCCTCCGCCACCGAAGGCAGGTCGAAGTTGATCACGATCGGCAACTGCTCGATATCGATGCCGCGCGCGGCGATGTCAGTGGCCACCAGCACCGTGACGCGGCCGCTCTTGAAGTCGCTCAGCGCGCGGGTGCGGGCGTTCTGGCTCTTGTTGCCGTGGATCGCGGCGCTGCGCAGTCCCGAGGCATTGAGGAACGTCACCAGCTTGTCGGCGCCATGCTTCGTACGGCTGAACACCAGGCTCTGGCGGCGGCTGTCCTGCGACAGTACGTGCAACAACAGATCGCGCTTGCGTGACGCATCGACTGGATGCACCTGGTGGCTGACCAGGGTGGTCACGGTGTTCGGAGCCGAGACCGAGATCTCGCGCGCGTTGTGCATGAACTCCATCGCCAGCGTCTTGATCGCCGGCGGGAAGGTGGCCGAGAACAGCATGGTCTGGCGCTTCTTCGGCACCGATTGGAGAATGCGCTTCAGGGCGGGCAGGAAGCCCATGTCGAGCATGCGGTCGGCTTCATCCAGCACCAGCGTTTCCACCGCGGAAAGATCCAGCGTGCGCTGCTGCATGTGGTCGATCAGTCGGCCCGGCGTCGCCACGACGATATCCACGCCACGACGCAGAAAGTTGATCTGCGGACCCATGCTGACTCCGCCGAAGATGGTCGTGCTGGTGACCCGCATGTGCTTGCCGTAGCTGCGGATGTTGTCCTGGATCTGCGCGGCCAGTTCGCGAGTCGGCGTGAGGATCAGCGCGCGCGGCCGGCGCGTCATGGTCTCGCCACTGGCAGACAATTTTTGCAGCAGCGGCAACACGAAGGCGGCCGTTTTGCCGGTACCGGTCTGGGCGGCGGCAAGCAGATCATGGCCTTCCATCGCCGGCGGGATCGCCGCGGCCTGGATCGGGGTGGGTTTGGTGTAGCCGTAATCGGCAAGCGCACGCAACAACGCGGGCGCAAGGCCCAGCGAATCGAAAGACATGTAACACTCCTGTGCAACCCGGAGTGTTCATACCGTGTTGCGAGTCAAGGGGAAAGGGGCGGCGGTGTGCCGCAACGGCCAGAACGTCGACCGCGCCGGGCAGTATAGCGGAATCCGGACGGCCGTGCACGACCAGGCGGGGATGATCTCAGGGCTCGTGCTGCGCCACCATCAAGTAGCTGTTGAACGGGGTGCGTCCGCGCAGCGATTTGATACGCACCGCCAGGCCTGCAGCCTCCAGGGGTCGACGCACTTCGTCGGTGTCCGGATAGTGCTGCGCTCCGCCGGGTATCCAGCCCGAGGCCTGCAGGAAAAACTCCTCCGCACGGGTTGCGTGGAAGCGCCAGTTGGCCTCGCGCAACACGTTGCGAATGATCAGGCATCCTTGCGGAGCCAGATGTCGGGCGGCCTGCTGGAGCAAGCGGAGCTGGCTTGCGCGCGGCAGATAATGCAGCACGTCGAGCAACGCGACGTTGCCTTGCGCCGACGGCAGGTCGTGCGCGTCAGCACAACGGAAATCGACCACCGTGGCCAACCCCGCGCGCTGCGCGGCACGTTGTGCGGCGGCAATCTTGCGCGCGTCGCGATCCAGCCCCAGGTAGGGCGCGTGATGGCCGTGCGTGTGCAGGTATTGCCCGAGCAAGCCGATGCCGCAGCCGATGTCGAGCAGCGGCAGCGTACTGCCGGCAAGCAGCGCACTGCTTGCGGCGTACACCGGGTCGCTGGCCAGCTTGGCCCGCACATACCAGCGGTGCAGGTGGCTGTCGTAGTGGCTGGCGATGCGCTGGCGAGTCCGGTGGTCCATCCACGTCCTGCCTGTCGTCGATGCGGCCAGCCTAGCAGCTGAAGCAAGTTCGTAGACTGGAGGTTGTTGCACGCGGCGTCGAGTTGTTGCATACCTTGCGCGCGGCCGACCGGCGGCGCCCAGGAATCCTCCGATGGCATGGCTTTCCCCTTTGCGTGACCTTGATGCGAGCCAGCGGCATACTGTGTTTGCAAGTTTCCTTGGCTGGACGCTGGACGCCTTCGATTTTTTCCTGCTGGTGTTCGTTCTGGGCGACATCGCCACTGATTTCCATGTGCACAAGACCGAGGTCACGCTGGGTATCCTGCTGACCCTGGCGGCGCGCCCGCTCGGTGCCTTGCTGTTTGGCCGCCTGGCGGATCGCTTCGGCCGTCGCCCGGTGTTGATGGTCGACGTATTGCTGTTCTCCTTGCTGGAGTTGGCATGCGCCTTTGCGCCCACCTTGACCGTATTGCTGGCGCTGCGCTTTGCCTTCGGCATCGCGATGGGTGGTGAATGGGGTATTGGTGCCTCGCTGGCGCTGGAGAGCGTGCCGGTCAAGTCGCGCGGACTGGTTTCAGGGTTGCTGCAGAGCGGCTATCCCTGCGGATATTTCCTTGGCGCCGTGGCGTATTGGGTCGTGTTCGACGTGTTGGGCCTGAACTGGCGCGCCATGTTCGTGGTGGGCGTGTTGCCGGCGCTGCTGGTCCTGTATTTGCGCAGCAAGGTGCCCGAGTCACCGGTATGGAAGGCGAGCCAGGCAAGCGGCCAGCGTCGCAACCTGTTCGATTCGATGCAGGGACACTGGAAGCGGCTGCTTTACATGATGCTGCTGATGATGGCGTTCAACATGTTCAGCCACGGCTCGCAGGACATGTATCCCACGTTCCTGAAGTCGCAGCTGCATCTGGGCGTCGGTACGGTGACCGTGCTGACGATGCTGCTCAATGCGGGCGCGATCGTGGGAGGCCTCAGTTTCGGCGCGTGGTCGGAAAAGATCGGTCGGCGACGCGGCATGATCATCGCCGCGCTGCTGGCGTTGCCGTGCATCCCGCTGTGGACGCATGGTGGCTCGCTGGTCTTGCTGGGCCTGGGTGCCTTCCTGATCCAGGTGATGGTGCAGGGCGCCTGGGGCATCGTGCCTACCTACCTCAACGAGCTGTCACCAGACGAGATGCGCGGCACCTTGCCGGGCTTCGCCTACCAGCTTGGCAACCTGCTGGCGGCGAGCACGGCCACCGCACAATCCTGGCTGGCCGATCAAAGTGGCGGCAATTACGCGCTGGTGATGGGCTCATGGATGGCGGTGGTTGCGGTCGTGCTGGCCGTGCTGGCGTGGCTGGGGCCGGAGGTGCGGGGTACCCGCTTCGGGAGCGCGGGCTCCTGATAGAATCGCCGGTTTGCAGACCCACACGAGATACGCGATGAAAGCTGGCAAGGACAAGGTGGTCGCCCTCCATTACACGCTGACGGTGGATGGCGAGAAGGTGGAAAGCTCGCACGATCGCGACGGGCAATTGTGGGTGCTGCTCGGCCACGGTCAGCTGATTCCGGGACTGGAGACCGCGCTCGAAGGTCACGAGGCGAGTGAGACACTCGAGGTGGACGTGGCGGCCGCGAACGGCTACGGCGAGCGGCAGGAAGGCCAGGTCCAGCGCGTGTCCAAGAAGTACTTCCCACAGGCCGACCGCCTCAAGCCGGGCATGGCCACGGTGCTGCAGCTGAAGGAGGGCGGTCAGCGCGCGGTCACCGTGCACAAGGTTGGCATGAGCGCGATCGACGTGGACCTGAACCATCCGATGGCAGGCAAGGACCTGCATTTCGACGTGGTCATCGGTGAAGTGCGCGAGGCCACCGAAGAAGAACTCAAGCACGGTCACGCTCATCCACCGGGCAGTGCCGAGCACTGATCGACGGCTCTCCAGATCAAGGAAAGCGGCGCCGGCGCAGCCGTTTTTCGTTTCAGGTTCGTTCCGGACAATGGGTGTCGGCCTGGAGCGGGAGTTCAACGCCGGGTCAAACTGTCGACCAGCCGGACTTAGGCAGAGGCTGGTCAGTCGTCTGAACCGTGTGTCGGATCGAATTATTCGGAATGATCCGTATCGAGTCACGACAACACTGAAGCCAGGAAATTTCGCCAGGCTGGCGTGTTCGCTCCGAAATAAGCAAGCTGCAGAGTTGCGATAATCAGTGCGCCCCCAACGGCGAATGCTGGATGCAGTCTGCGCCGCCAGAAGGTGTCGAAACCGATGCAGATCAGTATGCTGGCATCTACCGCGAGCAAGATCGACGTAATGCTCTGGAACAGACCCAACGGCAAGCGCGGAAGCACGGACGGCAACATGCATGCGATGGTCAGAAGCATAAGACGCTTGTGAACAGCGCCACGGTCTCGCAGAACAACTGCAGCAGTAACGAAACCGGCAAACAGCAGCATCTGAACCAGTTCCAGACCCGTGATTGTCAGCTGCAGAGGCGCTATTCCGGTGTGTTCCCGCACCTCGCGCGCTGATGCATGAAGAGTGGTGACGGAACCCAGAATCACTACCAGCACCGCCCAGGCGGCACCCAGGGTGCCAAGCCGACGATGCCATTGCACTCTCCGGGCTGCGATCAGGCCGGACTGCACTGCAAGCAACAACACCCATCCAGACATCACTGCTCCGTGAATATGAAGCAGGACTGGCAAGTCGTGGCCTTTGAAGAATGGCGCCAGGTAAAATCGACGCGCAAACGCCATGAAGACCAACAGCGCGAATGTCGCACTGGCACTGAGGTAGAGAAGGCTACGGGTATTGCGTTCTCTCATTTGGTCCGACGCTGGAGTTAATCGGCGGCGCAGTCGTCCGCTTTGAATGAGTAGGTAAGCCCCGCCTGATATCGTCCCATACCTGCCTCGCCGCGTCGTCATGGTTCAACACCGCGACCGGCAGGTATGGGTCGGATCGGTTCGTCCAGCCTCGCCCCCCGCAGGAAGCAGTCCGCATTTGCCTGTGTCCCGATCACTCTTGGTAATGCTTCGCGCTGACACTCCCGGCCACTCAATCCAGCACGCGCTTCCCATACGCAAAATGATCGCCCCAGTACGGCCCATCGATATCATCCAGACGCACCGTGCCGCCGTTGTTGGGCGCGTGCACGAAGCGGCCCTTGCCGACATAGACGCCGACGTGGCTGATGCTGCCGCCGATATCGAAAAACACCAAGTCACCGCTGGCCAACTGGGTCATCCGGCGCACCTTGCGTGCGTCCATCGAGGCCATTTCGTGTGAGGTGCGCGGCAGTTTGATGCCGGCCGCGGTGCGGTAGATGTAATCGACCAGACCACTGCAATCGAATCCACCTGCCGGAGTGTTGCCACCCCAGTGGTACGGCGTGCCAACAAGGCCTATGGCCCGGAACAGGACGTTGTTCGCTTCGCCGGCGCTGGCAGCCGAGGGCGCGCGTGCCGGCAGATCAGCCAGGGCGGAATGCGAGCCTCGGTAGTTGGGTTCACGCCTATGCGGGTTGCTGGCGCAGGCAACGAGCAGAAGCAGTGCTGCGGCGAGCGACAACCACCGCAGCACACGGGTGGATGGCTGGAAGGGTATGCGTCGCTGCGCGCGGTCCAGGTGCATGATCCAACCTCGGAATCAGTCGCCCCGAGGTTATCAAATCAAGGGCTTGGAAGATAGTTCTCAGAAACTGGACGAATTGGGCGCGATACTGGAGAGTGTTGGCGCGGGGGCTCGATTTGAAGGCGATGGGCATCCATGCATAGTTCGGACCTGGCGGCAGCCCGCAGGCAATTGCGGTCCGACCGCGCCCTGCCACGCGCTACCGTTGTCTGTGCCCGGGTTTATCGGCGTGGCGCTGGGGTCGATCTTCCACGCCAATGGACCGCCATACCGCGGCACGCGACAGGGAGGCCCGCCCCTGCACCGGGAGACGCCGGGTTTCACGCGCCCTTGCCCTTGCAACTGGTGCGATCTGCATGCGCCGATACAGGCACTGGCAAGCTTGCAACGTTCACGCGAGTTGTCGGGCGGGTTGCAGCGCAAGGAAATGGTGGGAGGAGCCCAAGTCTTCGGGCAAAACAGGCGCTCGCGCATCAGCGTCGGTCAGTGCCGGTCTATGTGGATGACTCCTTCGTGCAAAATGTGGCCCCGGACGTCCGTGGCGTCCAGGCGATAGCTACCGGGCCGCAAGTAGAGTCTGGTCTCGACGTTGCCCTGCATGAACGCATAGCGATCGACGGCGATGGCATCGTCGGACTCGTCGACGTAATGCGCGTCAATGACGCACGGAAAAATTGTCTTGCACAGTATCGTGCTGATTACGTACGGGACATGTCCGTTGCGCCGTGCCAGCCAGTTCGGGCGCTGCTTGATGATGTGCTGCGGCAGCATGAGGTACCACAGGTCCGCGTCGTGCACGGTCGTCGGAAATTGGGACAGCCCGCTCTCGATCGCGCCAGCGCCGGCGGCCGGGGGCAGCAACACGTTGACATCGTACTTGCGCGGTTGGGCACTCCACGGCTTGCCGGTCGCGCGGTTGACAAGCACGGTGGGGCCGTCGGGCGCAAACTCCTTGATCAGCTGGCGGTAATCACCCGGCTGGGCAGGAATCTGTTCGCGGAACTCGGTCTGGTCGATGGACAGGGGCTCGATGCCGGTCAGTTGCTCCAGGTGCATCGCCATCGGCTCGGTCGCGCCCAGACGCCCTTCGGCCTTGTCGATGTGTGCGTAGCCGGCATGTACGAACAGCCGCGCATGGGGATCTTTGGCAAACACCTGCCGATACAGGTTGTCCGCTTGCCCGGATTCGCGATCCTGCTGCGAGTGGTCGCTCGCGTCGTAGGCCACCACGGTGTAACCCAGCTTGATCGCTTTCCGCACGATGTCGCCGTAGAGCGGTTCATGCAGGTATTCCGTGCCGCTGTCATCGACCGGATAGCCTCGTTGCATCAGGTCCTTGTCCTTGCTCGACAAGGCCTCGGCGGCAAAATAATTGAACCCGAGTGCGCGCAGGCGCGGCAGCAAGGCCAGCGTCAGCAGACGCGTATGCGCGTCGTGATGCGCCTCGTTGATCAGCACCAGTCTCCGCTCGGTGGCCAGCTTCGTGATGACGTCCGCGGCGTTGGCGATCTTCCATGTGGCCGGTGTTGGCAAGGGTATTCCCCGGGGAACACGGCTCTGCAGCGGAAAGTCGCGAATTGCCTCGTTGTAGAGCCCCAGTTCGTCTTCGGCCGAGGCGAACATCTGCATCGCCAGTTGCCGCTTGGTTACCGGGAGCTTGAGTATCGTCGCGTACAGGTACTCGTAGCGAGCCAAGTCGTTGGGTTGCTCGCGCAGCTGATGGAACATGCGAATCGTGTCGGGGCTGAAATTCTGGGCGGACGCGGACGCGAGCAGCGTTGCGACCAGGCAGATCGCCATCGGGATCGCGCGCACTGGCACCCACTGCGACATGGTCGACCTCGCCATTGTTTGCAAGCAGCCTGCTACGAAATATCTTGCCAGGCAAGTACCAACATCCAGAACCAGAGCAGTACCATTGACGCATGCATGCCTCGCGCCATGACGTTTTGATCCTCGGTGGCGGCGTCATAGGCCTGGCTTGCGCCCTGTACCTGCTGAAGGTCGGCGCCAGTGTGCGCGTGCTGGAGCAAGGCACGCCCGGTTGCGGCAGCTCGCATGGCAACTGCGGCACGATCACGCCCAGTCACGCGCCGCCGCTGGCGATGCCGGGGATGGTCGGGGTCGCGCTGCGTTCGATTTTCCACGCCGACGCGCCGCTGTATCTCAACCCCCGACTGGACGGCCCTCGGCTGCGCTGGCTGCTGGGGTTTGCTCGGCATTGCAACTGGCACGACTTCCACGCCGCGACGCGAGCGCGGCTGGCCATCCTTCATCGCTCACGGCGGCTGCTTGGGGAGCTTGTGAATGAAGAAGGGCTTGCCTGCGAGTTCAGCGAGCAGGGGACACTGTATGTCTATCGCACCGTCAAGCTGCAGAAGGCCGATGAGAAGGACCACACACCATTGCTCGAGAGTCTGGGCATAGAGGTGCAGCGGCTTACTGGCGAGCAGGTCGAGGCGATGGAACCGGCATTGAGGCCCGGTGTCGTCGGCGGCCTGCTGCATCCGGGCGATGCCTCGTTGCGGCCTGATCGCTACGCAGCTGAATTGGCCCGCCGCGTGGTGGAGCTTGGGGGCGTGATCGAGAGCGGCGCCTGCATCGAAGGTTTCAACACGGAGGGCGCGCGGGTGGCGGGTGTACGGAGCAGCCATGGCACGTTCCGCGCCGAACGCATCGTGATGGCGCTCGGCGCATGGTCGCCGTTGCTGGCGAAGCAACTCGAGCTGCGTTTGCCAATGCAACCCGGCAAAGGCTATTCGCTCACCTATCGTCGCCCGGCGTTGGCACCCCGGCATGCGCTTACCCTGCGCGAACCGTCTGTGTGTGTGTCCAGCTGGAGCGACGGCTACCGGCTGGGCAGCACGATGGAGTTGTCCGGCTACCGTGAAGGCCTGAACCAAGCTCGCCTCGAAGCGTTGCGCCGGGGAGCCGCCGCCAATCTGCGTGAGCCGGAAGGCACCGAGCTGCTGGAGCAATGGTGGGGCTGGCGACCGATGTGTGTCGATGAGGTGCCGATCATCGGCGCCAGCGCGCGCTGGAGCAATCTATGGCTGGCTACCGCGCATGGGATGCTCGGAGTGAGCATGGCGGCGGCGACGGGTGAGCTGGTCGCCGACCAGATGGCAGGCACGATGCCGCTGATCGATGCCACGCCCTACGCGCCGTCACGGTTCGGTCTGTAGTCTTGGGGTGGATTCCAGACTGATCCATCAATCACTTGGGAGAATGCGATGGCGGCAAGCCATGACCTGATCGTGCTGGGCGCCGGCTCCGGCGGCCTGGCCACCGCATTTCGTGCCGCCAAACATGGTGCCCGCGTAGCGCTGCTCGAGCCCCGCGAGCTGGGCGGCACCTGCGTGCATCGCGGTTGCGTGCCGAAGAAGGCGATGTGGATTGCGGCGCAATGGGCGCAGGAACAACAGTGGGCCGCGTCACTGGGCTTTGACTCGCGGCCAGGTCCGCTGGACTGGGAACACTTCGGCAGAATACGCGGAGCGTACATCGACGGAATCGATCAGCGCTACGAAGCGCGACTGCACCAGGCAGGCGTGTCGTTGCTGCGGCAGTCCGGGCGCTTTGCGTCTGCAGACACGGTCGAGCTCGTGGACGGCAGCCGGCTGCGGGCACCGCAGATCGTCATTGCCACGGGCGCACGACCGCGCACGCTCGACTTGCCCGGCTTCGAGCTGGGCATGGTTTCCGACGATATCTTTGCGCTGCACGCGTCGCCGCGACGCGTGGCGATTGTAGGCGGTGGGTACGTCGCAGTGGAGTTCGCCGGCTTGTTGCGGGCGCTGGGCAGTGCCGTCGACATGTTCGCGCACGAACGATTGCTATCGAGCTTTGACGCCGAAGTGGTCGAGGCGTTGCGCGAACAGATGCAGGTACAGGGCATCGGCGTGCATCTGGACAGCGCGGTGCGGGCCGCACGTCGCGCCGATGATGGCCTCCTGCTCGACGATACTGCGGGATACAGCAGCGGCCCGTACGATGCGCTGCTGTGGGCGGTCGGTCGGGTGCCCAACACTGAAGGGTTGGCGCTGGCGGAGATCGGCATGGCGCTGGATCGAGCAGGACATGTGCTGACGGATGCCTGGCAAACGACCAACGTCGCCGGCATCCATGCAGTTGGCGATGTCACGGGGCGGCACGCATTGACCACGGTGGCCGTGGCCGCCGGACGACTGCTGGCTGATCGTCTGTTCGGTGGCAACTCCCTGGCCCGGCTGGACTACGGCAACATTCCCAGCGTGGTGTTCTCCAAGCCGCCGCTGGGCAAGGTCGGCCTGACCGAGGATGAGGCGCGCGAGCACCATGGAGACGAGGTCAGCGTCCACTGCAGCCGGTTCACGCCGATGGCGTGGGCGCTGGCCGGCAAGCACGGCAAGAGCCTGATGAAGTTGGTTTGCGTGGGTGCGGAGAACCGGGTGGTGGGTATCCATGTGCTGGGCCCAGGCGCCGACGAGATGCTGCAAGGCTTTGCCGTGGCGCTGAAACTCGGTGTGCGCAAACGCGACCTGGATGCGACGGTGGCGATTCACCCGACGTCGGCGGAAGAGCTGGTGTTGATGGATTGAACGGGGAGGGCAGTCTCGGTGTTCGGTGTTCGGTTTTGATGTTTCGCTTGTCCCGCATCCCGAATCCCGGCTCTCAACAACCGAACGGCTGTCACCCCGCCCCGCGTACAATGTCCGGATGACCACATTCACCCTGCATCGCGGTCGCGTGCCGCTGCTGATCAGCCTGCCGCACGATGGCAGTTTCATACCCGAGGATATCGCTGCACGAATGCATCCGGCGGCGCGACGTTCGCCGGATACGGACTGGCATGTGGCGCGGCTGTATGAGCCACTGGCCGAAGGCCTGGGTGCCAGCGTGCTCAAGCCGCAGGCGTCGCGTTACGTGGTCGATCTCAACCGGCCGGCCGACGGTCATGCACTGTATCCGGGCCAGCGAGAGACGGGTCTGGTGCCGAGTGTGGGGTTCGATGGCGAGCCGTTGTATCGTGAGGGCGAGGAGCCGGATGCCGCCGAAATTGAACGACGGGTAACCGCTTGCTGGCAGCCCTACCACGCGGCGTTGTCGGAGGAGCTTGCACGGCTGTGTGCCGAGCATGGCCGCGCCGTGTTGTGGGAAGGTCATTCGATCCGCAGCCGCGTGCCGATGCTGTTCAATGGCAGGTTGCCGGATTTCAACCTGGGCACGGCGACCGCTACGAGTTGTGGCGAGCCGCTGCAGTCGCGGTTGCAGGCCTGTCTGGAATCACAATCGCGCTTTTCCGTTGCGATCAATGGCCGCTTCAAGGGTGGCTACATCACACGCCACTATGGCCGTGCCGATGCGGGCGTGCAGGCGGTGCAACTGGAGCTGGCGCAACTCAATTACATGGATGAGGCAAGCTTTCGATACGACGAAGCCAGGGCGCCCCAGGTGCAAGCCCAGATTGAGCGGCTGCTGCGGATCTGCCTGGATTGAGCGCAAGAAATTGCCGTTTCGACGGCAGCGCGAAAAAGTCGATGCGCGCCGCGCATGGCGCGTTGAAAGCGGCGTGGTGTGTTCAGCATGGGTATGCCGTTTGCCCTGCATTGTCGATGCGCCGCGCCGCCCGCGTTGCCGGGTTCCGGCCGGGTCCGCGGCATCTTCGTCGTTCCAGGTTCGACATCATGATGCGCAAACTTCTGGTCGCTTCCCTGCTGGTGGCGGGCATCGCGCTCTCCGGTTCCTTGCTGGCACAGGCGGCGGTCCCTCAGCCTGCGGTGCCGGTAGCACAGGCCGCTCCGGCATCGAAGACTGCCAACACCGCCGCTCATCTCGCGTCAGCGTCACATCCCAAGCATCACAAGAGCCAGAAGCACCACAAGAAGGCCGCGGCCAAGGTCGGGGTACCGGCGCCGAAAGCAGCCGGTTGATTGCGTCGTGACCCGGGAACCCGTCGGCTCACGTCGGCGGGTTTTCGTTTGGGAGCAGTGCAGCAATGCACTTCAGCTCGATGGCGATCGGTGTGGGAAGGCTGCTGATGCCCACGGTGGTGCGGCAGGCATCGACGCCGGCGAAACATTCCGCATAAATACGGTTGTAGGTCGAGAAATCGCGCTGCATGTCGGTGAGGAACACGGTGACATCGACCAGGTCGCTCCAGCGCGCACCACTGGCTTCGAGGACAGCGCGGACGTTGGCGAACACCTGCCGGCATTGCGCCTCGATGTCATACTCGACCAGACGGCCATCTGCATTCTGCACGTTACCCGGGATTGCATTGCTGCCGGGTTGGCGCGGGCCGACGCCAGACAGGAACAACAGGTCGCCCACGCGGCGCGCGTGCGGGTAGGCGCCGACCGGTGCCGGCGCGGTGTCGGTGCGGATGCCTCCGCGGCTCATGCCTCGCCGGTCCAGCGGCGGGTCAGTTGCGCCAATGCTTGTTCATAAGCCCCGGGCAACTGCTCGCGACCACGCACGTCAAGGCCAAGGTCGTGGATGTGGCCGTTGTTCAGGCCGTAGATCCACGCATGCACGGCCAGCTCCTGGCCCCGCTCCCACGCCTCGCGCACCACGGTGGTATGACAGACGTTGAGCGCCTGCTCCAGCGCATTGAGTTCGCACAAATGGGCGTGGCGCAACGCGAAGGACTGCGTGGAATCGAGCTTGTCGGCGTGCTTCAGCGCAATGTCGGTGATGTGTCGCAGCCAATTGTCGATCAGGCCCAGACGGCTTTCCTTGAGCACTGCGCCCACGCCACCGCAACCATAGTGGCCCACTACCAGGATGTGTTTCACCTGCAACACATCCACTGCGAACTGGATCGTGCTGAGCGCATTGAGGTCGGTGTGCACCACCACGTTGGCCACATTGCGATGCACGAAGATCTCGCCCGGCGGCAGGTCGACGATCTGGGTGGCGGGCACGCGCGAATCCGAGCAGCCGATCCACAGGTAGCGCGGAGCCTGCTGCTGCGACAGTTGCTCGAAGAAGGCGGGATCCTGCGCGGTGACCTGGTCCGCCCAGCGACGGTTGTTGGCAAGCAGATCTTTCAGTGAATTCATCGGGGCTCCGGAAGGTTGGACGCGCGTGCCTCAGCTTTGCCTGGCCGACGCGCGCCAGGCGATGCAGATGTTCTTCGGTTCGGTGAAAAAGTGAAGCGCCTCGTTGCCGCCCTCGCGGCCGACACCGGATTGCTTGACGCCGCCGAACGGCGTGCGCAGGTCGCGCAGCAGCCAGCAGTTGATCCACACGATGCCGAATTCGAGGCGAGCGGCGAGCCGGTGGGCACGGGAAATATCCTGCGTCCACAACGAAGCCGCGAGCCCGTAACGGCTGTCATTGGCGATGGCCAGCGCGTCGGCTTCGTCCTCGAACGGCACCAGGCTGACCACCGGGCCGAAAATTTCCTGTTGGTTGGTGTGGGTCTCTGAACCCAGACCTTCGATGACCGTGGGCGCGATGAACCAGCCCTCATGACAGCGACCGGTGGGCCGGACCGCTTCGCCGCCGCACAGGATCCGGCCGCCTTCGCTGCGTGCCAGTTCGATGCAGCCGAGCACCTTGTCGTAGTGCGACTTGGAGACCATGGCACCGAGGTCGCTGTCGGCGTCATCCGGGTCGCCCACGCGCAAGGCTTGCACGCGTGCGAGATAGCGCTCTCGGAAGCTTGCGTAGATCGAGCGCTGCACCAGCAGGCGCGAGCCGCACAGGCAAATTTCGCCCTGGTTGGCGAAACCCGAGCGCACGATGGTGTCGAGGTTGGCGTCGGACAGGTCGGCATCGGCAAACACGATGGCCGGGTTCTTGCCGCCCATTTCCAGCGAGACCTTCTTGAAGTGCGGCGCGGCGCTGCTGGCGATGTGGGCGCCGGTGGCGGTGCTGCCGGTAAACGAGATCGCCTTGACCTCGGGATGCTCCACGATGGCCTGGCCCACGCTGGGGCCGCGACCCTGCACGATGTTCAGCACGCCAGGCGGAAAGCCGGCCTCGATGCTGAGTTCGCCCAGCAGGGCGGCGGTGCAGGGGGTGATCTCCGAGGGTTTGGCCACCACCGTATTGCCGGCGGCGAGTGCGGGCGCAATCTTCCAGCTGAAAAGATACAGCGGCAGGTTCCACGGGCTGATGCAGCCGACCACGCCCAGCGGCTGGCGCAGCGTGTAGTTGATGGCGGCAGTGCTGGCGGCACCGGTTTCCATGGCGTGCGATTCGCTGCCCCAGCTGATGATCGCGGCGGCGAAGTAGCGCAGGTTGCTCACCGCCCGCGGAATGTCGAGCCGACGCGCAAGGTTCAGCGGCTTGCCGCTGTCGCGTGATTCGAGCGCAGCGAATTCGTCGATGCGTGCCTCGATCAGCACGGCCAGTGCCTCAAGCAGTCGAGCGCGCTGCTCGATCGGCGTGTCGGCCCAGCCGGGCGCGGCGCGACTGGCAGCGGCAACCGCGGCGTCAACATCTGCGGCATCGGAATCCGGACAGTGCGCAAACACGGTGGCGGTAGCGGGTTCGGGCACATCCAGCCAACGGTCGTGGATGGGCGCCTGCAGGCGGCCGTCGATCAGATTGGCAAGGCGCAAGGGGGGCATCCGTGCCATCTTAAATCCAGCGTCCGGCAATTGCACCGGACGCTGGCGTATGCCCATGAGCCCGCCGGACCTGGGTTGGCCGGTCTGCGAATCCGCGTGTGTAGTCAATGTCACCGCCGATTCCTGTTCCCTGGAATCACCATGGACCGGCGAATCGTCAGGAATCTGTCTTCGCACCGCCTAATTTCCGCCTCGACCACCCACGCCCGACAGGCTCCTCGCTTACAACGAGCGCATGCGTCCGCCGTCCACGGGCAGGCTGACCCCGGTGATGTAGCTGGCGGCCGGTGAGGCGAGGAAGGCCACCGCCGCTGCGGTTTCGGAGGGATCGGCAAAGCGCCCCATCGGAATTTCCGCCGTCATTTCGCGCTGCACGTCCTGTTCGTCGCGGCCGGATTTCTCTGCACGCGTCGCCACGATCTGTTCGATGCGCGGGGTGTGGGTCGAGCCGGGCAACACGTTGTTGACGGTGATGCCCAGCGGCGCCAGCTCCGCGGACAGGGTCTTGGCCCAACTTGCGACGGCGCCGCGGGTGGTGTTGGAAACGCCAATACCCGGGATCGGTTCCTTCACCGACGTCGAGATGATGTTGACGATACGACCCCAGCCCGCATCGCGCATGCCGGGCAGCACCGCTTGCACCAGCACGTGGTTGGCCAGAAGGTGCTTGCGCAAGGCGTCGAGGAAATCCGGCGGCGTGGCGTCGACAAGGCTGCCCGGCGGCGGGCCACCGCTGTTGTTGACCAGGATGTGGACGGCGGCCTCGGCGACGAGTGCTTCGACACGGGCGCGCAGGACGTCGGTCTCCCCTGCATCGGCGACGATGAAGTCGTGCCGCTGGGCGTCGTGGACGTGGGGCAGGCTTTCGACCAGGTCGGCGAGCACGTCGCCACGCCGCGCCAGTATGGTGACGTTGGCGCCCAGCAGGGCCAGTTCGATCGCGCAGGCGCGGCCGATACCCTGGGATGCGCCGCAGACCAGGGCATGACGCCCACTCAGATCCAGTTGCATGTGTTCACTCCGGTTGATGTCAGCGCAGCAGCAGGCGCATGGCCAGCGCGCCCAGCCAGCATAGCCAACCCAGCCACGGTCCGTACCGCCACATGTTGCGCCACCGGTTGATCGCCGTATCGCCCAGTGCCGGCAGCGCTGGCGAACGCAACACGTGCTGCATGCGGATCCAGCGGCGCCACTTCGACGGTTTGCGCTGGTCTGCCTCGGCGATGACCTGCCAGTGCTGGGGATAGCGCTTGCGCAGCAGCGTGGCGAGCCGGAACTGCGCGACGTAGGACATTGCGAACAGGCCGACGCCGATCACCAGCAAGGCCAGGTAGGCAACGATCACGACGATCCGCCCCGCTTGCCGCTCCAGGGCAGCGGCAACTCGTTCAGCAGGCCATCGCCGCCCGGAGCCTTGCCGCACACGGCGCTGTCGACGGCGTTTTTGTATGTGGAGTTCATCAGGCCGATCCACAGCGAACCGTCAGGACCGTGCGGAATGCTGAAGCTGCCGGTGGAACTCATCTTCAAGGTCGCGGCCGTGCTGCTGGACAAGGATGCCGGCGATTGCTCCCAGTAGGTCTTGCCCGACTGCTGTTTCGCCGAACTGTAGACCAACAGGTAGCGGGCGTTCTTGTTATCCACCGTGAAGCTGCCGAAGGCGCCGGTGGTGTCGTCGGTCCAGCCCATGTGTTCGCACAAGGTGAGGTCATCGGAGCGGATGCGCTGGAAGCCATCATCAAGCAACACCACGGTGGGTGCGAAAAGATAGCTGGAATGCAGCCAGCGGCCGTTCAATTCCGACTTCACGGCCACGCGGTAGGGCAGCTTCACCTCGGTAGGCAGCCGGAAGGCGAGAAAGTAGCTCTTGGTGCCGCCGAGGTTGGCCACCATGCTGGAGCTGCCCAGAGTGAATTTCTGGGGTTGCCACGGCAGCAGACTCCGGTAGGAAAAGTCGGCAAAACTGCTGCAGCAGGGCGTGGCTTGCTGCAATTGCTGCTTGGCGAGCTTCAGTGCGTCGGCCGGGTTCTCGGACGGCGGCCTCAGGTTGGGAGGCACCAGGCTCGTGGGAACCAAGGCGTCGGGCACCAGCTTCCTCACGGTATGGCAGCCGGCCAGCAGCAGGCCGGCGAGCAGGGCGATGGGGAGAGCGGAAAGTCGTGGTGACATGGGTTCAGAATTCAGCCGTGCCGGCGGCACGCGGATAGGGAATGGCGTCGCGGATGTTCGACAGGCCGCAGATGTAGACCAGCAGGCGTTCAAAGCCCAGGCCGAAACCGGCATGTGGCACGGTGCCATAACGACGCAGGTCGCGGTACCAGCCGTAGTTCGAAGGATCGAGGCCGAACTGGATCATGCGCCGGTCCAGATAGTCCAGTCGTTCCTCGCGCTGGCTGCCGCCGATGATCTCGCCGATGCCCGGCGCCAGCACGTCCATCGCGGCTACGGTTCTTTCGTCATCGTTCAAGCGCATGTAGAACGCCTTGATCGCCTCGGGGTAGTTCATTACGACCACGGGGCGACCGATATGTTTCTCCGCCAGGTAGCGTTCGTGCTCGGTCTGCAGATCGATGCCCCACGCCACCGGGTACTCGAACTTCTGGCCTGACTTCTTCAGGATCTCGATCGCGTCGGTGTAATCGATGCGTTCGAACGGCTTGGCGATGAACGCCTCCATGCGCGCGATCGCGTCGTTCTGCACGCGCTGCGCGAAAAACGCCATGTCATCGGCACGTTCGTCCAGCACGGCCTTGAAGATCGCCTTGAGGAAGGCCTCGGCGCAGTCGGCGTCCGCGGCAAGGTCGGCGAAGGCGATCTCGGGCTCGACCATCCAGAATTCGGCCAGGTGGCGCGCCGTGTTGGAGTTTTCGGCGCGGAAGGTCGGACCAAAGGTGTACACCTTGCTCATGGCCAGGCAGTAGGCCTCGACGTTGAGTTGTCCGGACACGGTGAGAAACGCTTCGCGGCCGAAGAAATCCTTGCGGAAGTCGACCTTGCCGTCCGGCAGGCGCGGCAGGTTGGCCAGATCCAGCGTGGACAGCCGGAACATGTCGCCGGCACCTTCGGCGTCGGAGGTGGTGATGATCGGCGTGTTGATCCAGAAGAAGCCCTGCTCGGTGAGATGGCGATGGATTGCCGTCATCATGGTGTGGCGCACGCGGGTCACGGCGCCGAAGAGGTTGGTGCGCGGGCGCAGGTGGGCGACCTCGCGCAAGAACTCCATCGAGTGCTGCTTGGGCTGGATAGGGTAGGTCTCCGGGTCGTCGACGAGGCCGGTGACGATGACTTCGGAGGCCTGGATCTCGAACGCCTGACCCTTGCCCTGAGACGGCACCAGGGTGCCGCTGACGATCACGCCGGCGCCGGCGGTGAGGTGTCTCACTTCGCTCTCGTAATTGGTCAGCGTGGCCGGTGCCACGGTCTGGATCGGGTCGAAGCAGGAGCCGTCGGTGACGGTGACGAAGGACAGGCCGGCCTTGGAGTCGCGCCGCGTACGCACCCAGCCGCGCACGGTCACCGCGTCGCCGGACTCGATGGCACCAGATAAAGCCTGCTTCACACTGACCACGGACATGGATTGAAACTCCTGCTGGTTCGCCGCATATCGACGTGACGGGTTGCCGGCGTCGGCACGCTCCGGCGCGCCATGCCAAACGCACATGATAATGTAGCCGTTGCCCGCACCGCGACATCCCGCGTCACGCCATCGAAGTGGATCTGCCGTCATGACCATCAGCATCACCCCCGCCGCCAACGAACGCATGCGCCACTTCCTGGCTTCGGCGCCGGCGGCGGCAGGCGTGCGCTTCGGGGTGAAACGCACCGGTTGCTCGGGCTTCGCCTACGTGGTGGACCTGGCCGAAGCCATGGGCGATGACGATCGGCGGGTGGAAGTGGACGGCGTCTCCCTGATCGTCAATGACAAGAGTCTGGCGATGGTTGATGGCACGGTGATCGACTTCCAGCGCCAGGGCCTCAATGCCAGCTTCGTGTTCCACAACCCGAACGCCACGGGCGAATGCGGTTGTGGCGAGAGCTTCACCGTCAGTTGAGAGTCCCGTAGCCGCAGGCTTTTCAATAGCTTGCGTGACGCTGGCAAGCCATCGTACAATCCCGCTTCTGTCCGTGCCTGCAAGGGCGTGGGCAGGAGACTTGCCTCACCGCACCAGCGGGAGGCTGCCAGGCCGCTTTGGCCGCATCCACAAGGAGTCCACCCACAATGACCCTGCGTCATTACGAAGTTGTGTTCATGGTCCATCCGGACCAGAGCGAGCAGGTTCCCGCCATGCTCGAGCGCTACAAGACGCTGATCGAGGCCGATGGCGGCAAGATCCACCGCCTGGAAGACTGGGGGCGCCGTCAGCTGGCCTACCCGATCGTGAACCTGGCCAAGGCGCATTACGTGCTGATCAATATCGAAGTGGGCCAGAACGCGCTCAACGAGCTGGAGTCGGGCTTCCGCTTCAACGACGCCGTGCTGCGCCACATGGTGATCCGTCGCGACGAGGCTGACACCGAGCCGTCTTTCATCCTGAAGTCGAAGGAGAAGGACGACGCGAAGTCCACACGCCGCCGTGATGATGACGGCGATGGCGACGGCGAAGGCCGTCCGCGTGGGCGTGACCGTGACGACAATGATCGCGACAGCGACGACTGATTAGGAATCCAGACCATGTCCAAGTTTTTCCGCCGCCGAAAGTTTTGCCGCTTCACTGCCGAAGACGTGAAGGAAATCGACTACAAGGATCTCAACACCCTGCGCCAGTACGTCAGCGAGAACGGCAAGATCGTGCCCAGCCGCATCACCGGCACCAAGGCGCGCTACCAGCGCCAGCTGGCCACCGCGATCAAGCGTGCCCGCTTCCTGTCACTGCTGCCGTACACCGACAACCACGACGTCTGACCTGCCGTTTCTTCTCTCCGCCGGGGAGAAGATGCCCCATGGCAGGTGAGGGGCGATGCTCGCGAAATCCTTCATCGAAGCTTGCCTTCGACAGGCATCATCGCAAGCCCGCCCATCGACCAGACCTCTCCCCGATGGGGAGAGGTGCAACACATTCGGACAACCGTCCCCTGGCTGCGCCGGGCCACACTGGCGCTAACGAAAAGGAACCATCATGGAACTCATTCTTCTGCAGAAAGTCCGCAATCTGGGCAACCTCGGCGACAAGGTCGTGGTGAAGCCGGGCTACGGTCGCAACTTCCTCTTGCCGCAGGGCAAGGCCGCGCGTGCGAATCCAGCCAACCTGGCTGCGTTCGAGCAGCGTCGCGCCGAATACGAAGCCAAGGCCGACACCGTGTTGGCGAACGCCGAGGCTCGCAAGGCCAAGCTCGCCGATGCCTCGGTGGAAATCTCGGCCCACGCCAGTGCGGAAGGCAAGCTGTTCGGTTCGGTCGGTCCCCGCGACATTGCCATGGCTCTGACTGCGAAGGGTCACGAAGTGCACAAGGGCGAAGTGATCCTTGGCGAAGGCCCGCTTCGCAACACCGGCGAGTACGACGTGGCCTTGCACCTGCATGCCGACGTTCATACCACCGTCAAGGTGATCGTGGTCAGCGACAAGTAAGCAGGCAAGACATCATCCCTCGAGGGTGGGGGAGTCGGGCGCCGCGAGGCGCCCGAC
>JBDTEG010000149.1:0-15073 GCA_039922695.1 Rhodanobacter sp.
GCATCACGGCACTGCATCCCATGGCCATGTGCATTGCACCCGGTTCCAGCCGCGTTTCACGTGGGTAGCCACAGACATTCATGGCATGTCGTCCTGGCCGTCCATACGGCTTTCTGGATTTGTCGCACGCGTTCGCATGGTGGTGGACAGTCGCAGTGTCCGGGAAGCTTGCAGGCTGCCTCCCTCTGATGTCTGGCGACCCGCGTTGCTCGCACATGCAGGTGTTGGCGTGGCATGAGCCGGCGGGTCCTCCTGGGTTGGCGAAAGTCATCCCGATCGTGGAATGAAAAAAAATGCAGCGCGGGCTCAAGTATTCCCGCGCAGGGTCGAAAAGGTATCCGAGGCGGTGGCATTCCAATCCCGGAACCTTCCCGCCGGTAAACACAACGACCAACCCAACCGGCCATCGGTTACCGCAGGAGACTCCCATGTCACTCGTCATCAACACCAACATCAATTCGTTGAACACCCAGAACAACCTGGCGAAGTCGCAGAATGCGCTCTCCCAGGCAACCCAGCGCCTGTCCTCGGGCCTCAAGATCAACAGCGCGGCCGACAACGCCGCCGGCTTCGCCATCTCGCAACGCTACACCACCCAGATCGGCGGCCTGGCCCAGGCCAGCGCCAACGCCAGCGATGCCATCAACCTGGCCCAGACCGCGGGTTCCGCGCTGGACCAGGTCACCGCGAACCTGCAGGCGATCCGCGACTTGGCTGCCCAGTCAGCGAACGGCACTTACAGTGCAGACGACCGCAAGACGATCGACGCCGAAGTACAGCAGCGGTTGTCGGAAGTGACCCGTATCGCGAACCAGACCACGTTCAACGGCAAAAAGGTGCTGGACGGCTCGCTGGTGTCACAGAGCTTCCAGATCGGTGCCAATGTCGGCCAGACCGTCAGCGTCAGCTTGGGCACGAGTGTCCAGGCCGCCAAGATGGGCTCGATCGCCGAAGTGTCCACGAAGGATATCAGCGCGATGTTCAGCGGGTCGGCAACGGGTACGGGGGCAGCTGGTTCCTTCGACTTTACCGTCGCTACTGGAACTCCCGCTACGTTCACGGTTGATGGCAAGTCTGTCGCCCTCACGACGAACGTTACCAATGAGGCAGGTCTCCAGGCGGCGGTTCAAACTGCGCTGGGCACTGGCACCTACGCAGTAAGTGTTGACGCCACCACCGGCGGACTGAAGATTGTCAACACCACTGCGGGTTCGGCCGCTCCCGTTATTGGTGGCGTGTCAGGAGACATCACCGCGGTATTCGGTGGCACCCCAACGGCATCTACTGGTGTGACGATGGCCGCCGAAGGCCTTTCGATCAACACCACTGCGATCGACCTGACTGGCGTGACGAACATGCAGCAACTGTCCGATGCGATCAACGCCAAAGGCGTCGATGGCGTCAGTACCGCTGTGAGCGCCGACGGCAAGGGCATCAACTTCTACTCTTCCACCACGCTGAACATTGCAGACACCAAAGGCAACATCATCGGTGGCAATGCCACGGACGCGAACGCGAACGCCACGTACGTCGTTGGTACCGCCGCTACGGTCGGCGGTTCGCTGGCCAGCGGAAACGTGAAAAGTGTCGACGCCGCCAACGACCTGATGTCCCGCATCGACGTGGCGTTGACCTCGGTGGCTGATTTTGCTGCGAACCTGGGCGCGGTACAGAACCGCTTCCAGTCGACGATCTCGACCCTGAGCGCACAGACCACGAACCTGAAGTCTTCGCAGTCCACGATCCAGGATGCCGACTTTGCCGCGGAAACGGCCAACCTGAGCAAGGCTTCCGTGCTGCAACAGGCCGGTATCTCGGTCCTCGCGCAGGCGAATGCGAGCCCGCAGCAGGTGCTGAAGCTGTTGCAGTAACCGTTAGCCGGTCGCTCCGTCCCCTTGGGACGGGCGACCGCATGACGGGCATGACCTGAAGGCGGCAGCGGGCAAGGCATCGCTGCCGCCTTTCAACCAGGAGCCGCATGCCAAGCCCTTGCCGTTGGCGAGGTTTTTGCAAGTGACTCGGGGCTCCGCGTTTTGCGGTGAAGCAAAACCGAAACTGCGAGGATTGCCATGACCACCCCGATCGGCAGCACCGGCACCAGCCCACTCAACCTCGGTTCGACCGGCACCACGTCCGGCACCACGGGTGGTTCCTCGACCGGGGGCACCACCGGTCTGCTCACCTCGGCCGGCATCGGCTCGAAGCTGGACGTGAACGCGATAGTCACCGCGCTGGTCAACGCCAAGCAGGCCGGGCCGCAGGCGCAGCTCACCAACCAGGCGACTCAGACCACGGCATTGCTGACCGGGCTGGCTTCGCTGCAGGCCGGGCTGACCTCGCTGCAGTCGGCGCTGGCCGCGCTGACCCAGATCGGCACCTTCAGCAGTTTCAACGCGACGCTGGCGGACGCTACGCTCGGCACCACCAGCACCATGAGTAACGCGCAGGCCGGCAGCTACACGCTCGACGTGATCCAGTTGGCCTCGGCACAGAAGCGCAGCAGCGACGCGTACGACAAGATCGCCGCGATCGGCAGCGGCACGCTCACCATCGGCGTCGGCGCCAACAGTTTCAACCTGAGCGTGTCCGCGACCGACACGCTGTCGAATATCGCGGCGAACATCAACAGCGCGTCGGGCAATCCCGGCGTCACCGCCACCGTCGTCTACGGCGCAGACGGCGCGCAGCTGCTGCTCAGCTCCAGCAAGACCGGCGTGGCGAATGGTTTCTCGATCAGCGCCAGCAGCGACAGCAGCGCCGGGCTCGGCGCGCTGGCCAGCCAGTTGGGCATCGCTGGCGGCAATGAGGCGCAGGACGCGAAACTGTCGCTGGACGGGATCGCGATCAGCAGTGCCAGCAACAGCGTGAGCGGCGCGATCGATGGCGTCACCATCAACCTGGCCAAGACCGGCAGCACGCAGCTGACGGTGAGCCAGGACAACAGCGTCGCCACCACGGCGGTGCAGAATTTTGTCACTGCCTACAACAGCTACGTGGGCACGGTGGGCACGCTGTCCAGTTACGACGCGAACTCGGGTACCGCGGGCGTCCTGCTTGGCGACTCCATGCTTACCTCGGTGCAGCGGCAGATCTCCGCCGTGCTCGGCAGCCGCGTTGCCGGCAACAGCATCGGTTCACTGGCGGCGCTGGGCGTCACCCGCCAGGCGGACGGCACGATGGCGCTGGACAGCAACCGGCTAGCTTCCGCGCTAAGCAGCAATGCGGGCGCGGTGCGGGACCTGTTCACCGGGCCGAAAGGCTACGCCACCCAATTGACCAGCACACTCGCCACGTTCACCTCGAGCGGCGGCGTGCTGGCGACCCGTCAGCAGAGCCTCAACGACAGTCTGACCAAGCTCAGCACGCAGCAGACGCAGCTGAACGCGCGGATGTCGGTCTATCAGTCGCAGCTGCTCAAGCAGTACACCGCGCTGGACACCATGATGTCGCAGCTCAACAACACCAGCAGCTACCTCACCAGCGCCCTGGCGGCCATGGAAGCCACCTACACCAAGGGCAACAATTGATTCGGGAAATGTCATGACCAACGGCTACATGCGCAACGCGAGCATGCTTTATCGCCAAAACAATGTCGCCGGCCGCGTGGAAGGGGCCGACCCACACCAGTTGATCGGCATGCTGCTTGATGGGGCGATCGAGCGCATCCGGCGGGCGAAGGGCGAACTGGCGCTTGGCGACATCGCCGCCAAGGGCAGCAGCATCACCGGCGCGATCGCGATCGTCGGCGAGCTGCGCGCCTGCCTGGACCACAAGGTCAGCCCGGCGTTCAGCCAGCGCCTGGACTCCCTCTACGAATACGTGTCGCGCCGATTGCTGCAGGCGCAGTTGAACAACGACCCCGCCGCGCTGGACGAGTCGGTGCGCCTGCTGACGCCGATTCGCGATGGCTGGCAGGCGATTCACGACAGCAGCCGCGCCGCGCCGCGCACGGCGGCGATTGCCGGGGTGGCGTGATGGACGGCGGCACGACTCCCGACCTTCAAGTCGCGCTGCAACTGGGCGCGCAGATGCTCAAGGCGGCGCAGGCTGCCGATTGGGAGCGGGTTGCCGGGCTGCAGTCGATCTGCGCCGGCCATGTGCACCATCCCTGGCCAGCCAGCGTGCAAACACGGGACGCATTCCAGGCATTGCAGGAACAGCACCTCAGCGTGCTGGCGCTGGCCGCGCAGGCGCGGGACATCGTTGGGCGGAAACTGAGCTCGCAGCGAGGCATCCACCGCGCCTTGAGCGCCTATCTGGATACCGGCAGCGGCCACTGACGACGACTTGGTTCGGGAAAACATCCGAAGCGGAGAAGATCATGGGATTTGGCAACGGCGCGTGCACCTGTCAACAGGTACGTTCGCACGCCGGCGTGGCATCGGCCGATCCGGACGGCCTGGTCCCGTTGCGGATGGATGATGTGCTGGAGCGCCTGGTCAAGGCCCGTGCGCACATGCTGCGTGGGGAAGTGGCCGCCAAGGGCGAAGCGATTTCGCGCTGCGTCGAGATCATCGGTGGCTTGCGCGACACCCTCGACCCTGAAGTGGAGCCCACCATGGTCGGGCGCCTGGATTCGCTCTATGAATTCATGAGCCGCCGCTTGCTGCAGGCGAACTTGCGCGACGATGCCACCATCCTGGACGAGGTCAGCAAGCTGCTGCACCAGGTACGCGACAGTTGGATGCAGATCGCTCCGGCACCGGCCGACCACGTGGCAGGCGCGTAGTCATGGTCTCGTCACCTGGATCGAGTGGTTCACCCGGCTTGGCCGGTTCGGCGTTGACGCAGGCGCTGGTCGTTACACGCGCGATGCTGTCGGCGGCCAAGGCTGCGGACTGGGATCAATTGAAGTACCTGGAGCAGACCCGCGTGCCGCTGGTGCGCCGCCAGCACCCGGCAGACACCGTCAGTCGAGCCCAGATCGAGCAGATCCTCGCGTACGATCTCCAGTTGCAGGCGATGTTGGGCAATGCCCGCGACGCGCTTCCCCGGCAGTGGCAGCGTGGGCTTGGCCGATCCCAGGCCGTTGCCGTCTGCTCCCGCCCCTGAGGCAACCGGGCTGGCCGAGTGGCGGCATCGCGTTGCAGATGTGCAGGCTGCTGCAGGACTGCGACGCGGATTCCATATACATATAAAGTGGGATTGGAAACCTCGGGCGAGAAGTGGGGAGCTACGCGATGAACAACTCCAGGTGGGATGATTTCGAGCAGCGGGTGAGCGTCGAGGAGCTTCTCCACCTTGCCGTCGACCCGCTGGCGTGGCCTGTCCCGGCGGCCCGGGCTTTGTCGCTGGCAGAGCGCAACGGCAATGCCCTGGCGGCGATCGCCGCGTTGGAAGAGCGCCGGGTGGACAGCGCTGACGACGACAATCCGCTGGTGCAGGAAATGCGCCGGATGGATGCCAAGCTCACCGCCCTGGTGGATATCGTCAATCGGCTGCTGGCCCCGAGCGACACGCTGCCCGGGCGCCGTCTGGTACGTTTCAACGCCAGGGGAGCGGTGATCCCGACTGACCTCGTGCCGGCCGGCGAGGCAATGCTGCTGAGTCTGCGCTTTGACCACTGCCGGAGCTTGCCGCTGGAGCTGGCGGCGCAACCCGAGCGCCAACTCGACGATGGCCGTACGTTCGTGGCCTTCACCACACTCAACGACGCCCAAGGTGACGCAATCGAGCGACTAGTTTTTCGCCATCACCGACGAAAAGTGGCAGATGCGCGCCAGTTGCCCGGATAAGTACGCTTGCGTATGGGTTTTGCCGGGCTGACCGGCACCCACCTGCGCGTGACCTGGTTCACACAATGGAAAGTCGCTGCCGCGCGGTTCCCGCCCTGGCACGACGACCTCTCTGGCGCGAATTTCGATCCGTGAATTTCCCGTGATCGTGTTACATCAGTCACTTACGAGGGACCGCTTGCACCGATAGAGCAACCTTCGCCGCGTAGAACTTCTGACAGGTGACGTACCGCCGTCACCTGGGCGTCAAAATCTGGCCTTCTTATTGCACTTGGTTCAGCAGCCCAGCGACGGATCGCCGGCACTGACGAAAAGGGACCCTTGCCGGATGCAGGGACCCACCATAGATGCAGCAAGGGGAACGAGATGCAGAAGTTTGACTTCCTGGTCATTGAATCGGACGCGACACGTGTCAACGCGGTGATGTCGGCGCTCCAGTTCCTGGGTTACCAACCACAGCACGGCGCGAGTTGCGCCAGCGTCAGCGAGTCAACCCACGCCTGGCGTGCGGTCTACGTGGGGAATGTCGACGACGCCGCCGAGGCGGAGCGCCAGCTTTCCCTGCTCGGCAGCAGCACAGCGCACATCCCTCTGCTGCTGGCCGAGGACTCGTCCTGGCAGCAGCGGCTGAACGCGCCGAAATCGCTGTTCGCCGAACGCGTGGCCACGTTGAGCTTTCCGCTGAGCTACGAAAAGCTGACCGAGGCCCTGCGCAACATCTACGCCCGCCTGCTGGGCCGCCAATCTGGTGGACTGCGGTTTGTCGGTGATTCCGCATCCATGGTCCGCGTCAACAGCCTGATCCGGCAGGTGGCGCCGTTCGACTCGACGGTGCTGGTGCTGGGCGAATCGGGTACCGGCAAGGAGATGGTCGCCCGCGCCATCCATGAACACTCCCCGCGTCGCGACAAGCCGTTCGTGGCAATCAACTGCGGGGCGATCCCGGCCGAGTTGCTGGAAAGCGAACTGTTTGGCCACGAGAAAGGGGCGTTCACCGGCGCGATCAGCGCGCGCAAGGGACGCTTCGAGATGGCCGAGGGCGGAACCCTGTTCCTGGACGAGATTGGCGACATGAGTCTGCCGATGCAGGTCAAGTTGTTGCGTGTGTTGCAGGAGCGTGTTTTCGAGCGCGTCGGCGGCAGCAAGACCCAACACTGCGACGTGCGCATCATCGCCGCCACCCATCGCGACCTTGAGCAATCGATTGCCGATGATCGTTTCCGCGAGGACCTGTATTACCGCCTCAGCGTGTTTCCGCTGGAACTGCCCTCGCTGCGCGAGCGGCTGGAAGATCTGCCCACCCTGATCAACGAGTTCAACCTCCGCCTTGCCACGCGTGGTCTGGGAGCGGTCCGCTTCAGCGCTGCAGCCATGAACGCGCTGCATGCGCACTCGTGGCCGGGCAACGTGCGCGAACTGTCCAACCTGGTCGAACGGATGGCGATCCTGCTTCCGCACGGCGAAGTGCGCGGCAGCGACCTGCCGCAGAAATACCGCGGCAACGCGATTGCTGGCGAAGTCCACGGTGCGGCCCTGCTGGCGATGATGGAAGACGAAGCGCCGATGGCCGAATTCGCCGCGCAGCAGGTGGTCCAGTCGGAGCGTTTGCTGCCCGAGCACGGGCTGGACCTGAAAGACCACCTGGCCGACATCGAGGTGGGCCTGATCCGGCAGGCGCTTGACGTCACCGGTGGGGTGGTGGCGCACGCCGCGAAACTGTTGTGCATGCAGCGCACCACCCTGGTGGAGAAGCTGCGCAAGTATGGACTGCAGAACAGCATGGCGGCCTGAGGCGGAACGGGGAACAGGGAACAGGGAACAGGGGAGCAAGGAGCAGGAGAGCAAGGAACAGGGGAGCAAGGAGCAGGGGAGCAAGGAGCAAGGAGCAGGGATCGGGGAACACGAAGCATGGAAGGGGCGACGACGGAAAGCGGTGGGAGTCAGTGGTCCCCGCGGCGACGCTTTTGCCTTTGTTCCCCGTTCCCCGTTCCCCCCATGGCACGCCTCGTGCATTCATCTCTTTGAAACCCGACACGCGCCGGGAATCCGTCACCAGGAAACACCTTCATGAGCACGATCGACGTCAACAACCTGCTTTCCCAGATGCGCCTCATGACGGCGCAGGTACGCGCCCCGGACAGCGCGCTCAAGGCGATGCCGATCGGGTTGCCTTCGACTGCCGCGCAACCCGATTTTTCGTCCTTGCTCAAGCAATCCATTTCCTCGGTGGGACGAAGTCAGATGGAGGCTGGGAGGATGGCGGCCAGTTTCGAACGTGGCGATCCGGGGGCGGATCTTGGTCGCACGATGGTCGCGGTGCAGAAGGCTGATCTGTCTCTGCGCACCGTGGTGTCAGTGCAAAGCAAGCTGGTTGATGCGTACAAGGACATCATGAACATGCCGGTCTGACGCAGCTGCGCAGACCCCATTCCGCCTTCACCATACGAGCAACACCATGGCAGACAACGCCATCGCGGCCAGCGACAACAACGGCACGCGAACGGACCCCTTCAAGCAGCTCGCCCGCAGCCCGGCCACGCGCCAGATCATGCTGCTGGTGGCGATTGCCGCCGCCGTGGCGTTCGGCGTCGCGGTGGTGCTTTGGTCGCGCGGCCCGAACTATGGCTTGCTTTACGCCGGATTGGACCAGAAGGACGCCGCTGCCGTGGCGCAGGAACTGCAGGCAGGCAACACGCCGTTCCAGTTGAGCAGTGATGGTTCCTCGATCATGGCGCCGGCTGCCGACCTGGCGGCCTTGCGACTCAAGCTGGCAGCCAAGGGCCTGCCACAAGGCAGTGCGTCCAGCGGTGTGATGCCGGCGAGCGATTCGCCGTTCGGCATGAGTGACCTGGCCGAGCGCACGCGCTACCAGCAACTGCTTGAATCGGACTTGAGCAGCACGATCGGCGGCCTGCAGTCGGTGCGCGCGGCCCGCGTGCATCTTGCCTTGCCCAAGCCGTCAGCGTTTATCCGAGACAACCGCGAGGCCAGCGCCTCGGTATTGGTGACGCTGTACCAGGGGCGTCAACTCGACGCTGGCCAGGTCGCCGCGATCGTGCACCTGGTCGCCTCCAGCGTGCCGGGACTCGACGCCAGGCAGGTCTCCGTCGTCGACCAGCAAGGCCAGTTGCTGACCGCCGACCCCACCAGCGCTGCGGCCGTGGGTGATGACCGCATGCGCATGGCCACGCGCATCGAAAACACCTATGCGCAGCGCATCGAGGAATTGCTGACGCCGTTGGTCGGCCCGGGCCGTGTGCGCGCACAGGTGTATGCGGATCTTGATTTCAGCCAGTCCGAGAAGGCGACCGAGACCTTCGGTCACGATCATCCGGCGCTGCGCAGCGAGCAGACCAGCAGCGAGCGTCGCGGTGGCGCCGCGGCGGGCGGCGGGATTCCCGGTGCCTTGAGCAACCAGCCACCGAGCGTGGTCGCGCAGCCGACGGCCGCCAATCCCGATGCCGGCAAGGGCAAGGGCAAGGACAAGGCGAACCCGACCAGCAACACGGCGACCACGACGGATGCCGACGGCGACACCTCGAGCAGTGCCACCCGCAACTACGAACTTGACCGCACCATCAGCCATGTGAGCGATCCGGCGGGGCGCCTGGCACGCCTGACCGTTGCTGTCGTGCTGGACAACAAACTGGTCGAGCCGGGCCCCGCCCGCTCTGGTAGTTCCAGGGGTGCGGCCGCTGCCGCTGGCGTGGCGTTCACCGCGCAGGAATTGCAGCGCCTGACCGAACTGACCAAGAACGCTGTCGGCTTCGATGCCGCGCGTGGCGACAGCGTCACCGTGGTGAACCAGGCATTCCAGCGGCCGCAGGCATTCGATGCCATGCCGCCGCCCCCGCTGTGGGAGCGGCCGGGCGTGATGGACTTGATCAAGCAGGGCATAGGCGTGCTGATCGCGTTGTTGGTGGCGTTCGGCCTGCTGCGTCCGCTCTTGAAAGGTGTCACTCGCGGCGAAGCGACGACCAAGGCATTGCCCTCGCCCATGCCAACGATTTCGGTGAAGGTGGACGACGTGACGGAAGCCGCGGTGCCAGCCAAGCTCGCCCACGCTGCTCCCACGCTTGAACACGAGCAGCGCATCGGCCAAGCCCGCCAGATGGTGGGCGAAAATTCCAAACAGGTAGCGCAGGTCGTGAAGAACTGGGTGAGCGAAGATGCCAACTAACCAAGTCGAGGCGCCGGTCAACGGGGCCCAGCGCGCGGCGATCCTGCTGCTTAGCCTGGGTGAGCAGGATGCCGCCGAGGTGCTCAAGCATCTCAGTGCGCGCGACGTGCAGACGATCGGCATCGCCATGGCGGCCCTGTCCAGCGTGTCGCGCGATCACGTCCAGCAGGCGCTGAACAAACTCGATGAGGACATGGGGCGGCAGACATCGCTTGGCGTGGGCACCGAGGATTACATCCGCAAGATCCTGGTCAATGCGCTGGGCGAGAACAAGGCCGGTGGCCTGATCGACCGGATCCTGCTCGGCCGCAGCAGCAAGGGCCTGGAATCGCTGAAATGGATGGAAAGTCGCGCCATCGCCGAGATGATCAACCAGGAACACCCTCAGATCATCGCGCTGGTGCTGGTACAGCTCGATCCGGACCAGGCTGCCGAGGTGATTGGCTACCTGCCGCCGCGAGTGCGCTCGGATGCGGTAATGCGCATCGCCACGCTTGATGGGGTGCAGCCCAATGCGCTGAACGAGCTGGACGAAATCATGGAGCGTCAGTTCTCCGGCAACAGCAAGAAGCTGAAATCCGCCAGCCTGGGCGGCATCAAGGCAGCCGCTGCCATTCTCAATGCGATGGAAGGCAGCCGCGAGACCGAACTGATGACGGATATCCGCAGCCAGGACGAGTCGCTGGGCGAAAAGATCGAGGAGCTGATGTTCGTGTTCGAGGACCTGGTCAGCCTCGACGACCGCGGCATGCAGACCTTGTTGCGCGAAGTGCCCTCGGCCACGCTGATCATCGCGTTGAAGGGAGCCGAGCCGGAGATCCGCGAAAAGATCTTCGCCAACATGTCCAAGCGCGCCGCCGACATGATGCGCGACGATCTGGAGGTGAAGGGACCGGTGCGCCTCAGCGAGGTCGATGCCGCGCAGAAGGAAGTGCTGGGCATCGCCCGCAAACTGTCCGACGAGGGCCAGCTCAGCCTGGCCGGCGGCGGGGATGAGTACGTCTGATGGCCAGCGTGTTCCAAAGCAGGAACGAGGACTTCCAGCGCTGGGAGTTGCCCCATGTGGGCACCCACGCAGGCATGTCCGAAGCTGCCAACAGCACCGGTCAGCCCACGGTGCATGCGCTGGAGGCGCTGCAACAGCAGGCGCAGGACGAGGGCTATGCCGCGGGCATGGCGCAAGGTCTGGCCGAGAGCAGGGCGACGGCTCAGCAACAGTTGAGCGCACGCATGGCCGAGCTTGATGCGCTTTACCAGGCCGCGGCGCGGCCGCTGCAACTACTCGACGACCAGGCCGCCGACGAACTGGCCCGGTTGGCCACGGTGGTGGCACGCCGGGTGATCATGCATGAGTTGAAATCCAGCCCCGGGCTGATCGTCGGCGTGGTGCGCCAGGCGGCCGACGCGCTGCCGATGGCCACGCGCGAGTTGCGTGTGCATCTGCATCCCGATGATCTGGCCCTGTTGCAGGAGCTGGGAACCGCCGAACGCCATTGGCAATTGCTCGCAGATACCAGCCTGGAGCGGGGCGGCTGCCGACTGGAGAGTGCGCGATCGCGTCTTGACGCACGCGTGGAGACTCGTCTGGTTGCCGTCATCGATGCCCTGCTTGGTGATGAGGCCGCATTCGCCGAGGGCGACGCATGAATCCCGAGCTGTCCGAACAAGCAAGAAATGCACGCTGGCGCGAGCAGTTCGCCGCCCGTCGCGCCCGTGCGGAACATGCGCATGTGCTGTCCGTGGAGGGCAGCCTGCGCCGGGTCGTGGGCCTCACGCTGGAGGCGGAGGGTTGCGAGGCCGCACTCGGTTCGCGCTGCCTGGTCGATGCCGCCGACGGAGCAACCCTGGATACCGAGGTCGTCGGATTCGCCGACGAACGACTGCTGCTGATGCCGGTGGGCGACATGCACGGCGTCCTGCCGAATGCGCGTGTGCGCCCGTGCGCTCAAACCGGCGGCCTGCCGGTAGGCATGGGGCTGCTCGGCCGCGTGGTCGGCGCCGACGGCAGCCCGCTGGATGGCCTGGGTCCGCTGGATACGGGCGAGCGTGCCGCGCTCAAGCGCGAGCCGATCAACCCGATGGCACGCAAGCCGATCGATGCTCCGCTGGACGTCGGGGTGCGCGCGATCAACGCGCTGCTCACGGTGGGTCGCGGGCAACGCCTGGGCCTGTTTGCCGGCTCCGGCGTCGGCAAATCGACACTGCTGGGCATGATGACGCGCTACACCAATGCCGACGTGGTGGTGGTCGGCCTGATCGGCGAGCGTGGTCGCGAGGTCAAGGAATTTGTCGAGCAGATCCTGGGTGAAGAGGGCCGCCGCCGCGCGGTGATCGTGGCCGCGCCGGCCGACGCGCCACCACTCAAGCGGCTGCGCGGGGCGCAATACGCCACTGCCATTGCCGAGTGGTTTCGCGACCGTGGCCAGCGCGTGTTGTTGCTGATGGATTCGCTGACCCGCTACGCCCAGGCGCAACGCGAGATCGCCCTGGCCATCGGTGAGCCGCCGGCGACCAAGGGCTATCCGCCATCGGTGTTTGCGATGATGCCGGCCCTGGTCGAGCGTGCCGGCAACGACGCCGACGGGCGTGGCTCGATCACCGCGTTTTATACCGTATTGACCGAAGGCGATGACTATCGCCACGATCCGATCGCCGATGCGGCGCGCGCGATCCTGGACGGCCACATCGTGCTCTCGCGCGATCTGGCCGAGGCCGGTCACTATCCGGCCATCGACATCGAAGCTTCGATCAGTCGCGTCATGCCGGCCGTGGCCACGCGTGAACACATGCGTTCCGCGCAGCGCTTCCGCCAGGTCTATTCCGCCTACCGCCAGCAGCGCGACCTGATTGCGGTGGGCGCCTATCAGAAGGGCTCTGATCCCCAGGTGGACCAGGCCATCGAGATGTGGCCGCGGTTGCGCGCATTCCTGCAGCAGGAAGTCGACGAACCCCTGACCCTCGAACAGGCCATTGCCGACCTCGCTGAACTTGCCGAGAAGATGAACGCATGAATTCCCGAGCCAGCCGACTGCAACCGGCCGTGGACCAGGCCAAACAGCGCAGCGAGGACGCCCTGACCCACTTTGCATCGCAACAGCAAGTGCTGGCCAAAGCCGAGCACCAGCTGATCGAGCTGCGTCGCTATCGCGACGAATATGCCACGACGGGCGAGGTGATGCCGAGCGTCAGCGCGATACTGAACCGGCAGAGCTTCATCCAGCGCATCGACCAGGCGATCGTGCAGCAGACCGGTGAGATCGCACGCCAACAGCGCGAGCTCGACAGGGTGCGCGACCAATGGAAGCACAGTCACGCGCGCGAGTGCGCGCTGGACAGCGTAGTCGCGCAGCATCTTGAGCGAGAACGTCGCGCGGAAGAGCGCCACGAGCAGTCCGAGATCGACGAACGTTTCCAGCGCCGGCGGTCGTCATGATCGCCGGCGCCACGGGATTCCCAGGCAGACACCGCTGTGCACGCGTGCGCCTGCGCCATTGGGCACGCCCGTCCCCCGCAGGAGCATTCACGCCATGACCACCCAGGCTGTCGGCTCAACCGCGCCCATCCCCACCTCGACGAAAGTCGCCCCGATCGGTACCGCGCAGGGTTCGACGGCGGCGTTCGAGCAGCAGTTGCATGCCGCACGCCAGCGTGGAGCCGAGGTCGCGCCGGAGCGGGAGCCCGCGCCCCGGACGCACCCTCAGCGCAGCCCTGATTCCGGTCGTGGGCGGCACGCCGATCCTTCGCCCGGCGGCCCGCATGCCCGCCAACCGGCGGCGGGCACGGACCGACCAAACAAAGATCCGCAGCATGCGTCGGACAAGAACGAGGTTGCGCCTGGTCCCGCTGCCACCGCGGCCACCGCCCAAGCCACGGACAAGGTGCCCGCGCCATCGGCGCCAGGTGCGGCAATGCCGTTGGCAGAAGCGATGGCCGCTGCCGCTTCCAGGGAAGCCACGCCGGAGCAGCAGGATGTTGATGCCGATGGCAGCGAGCAGGGCGCCGCCGCCCTGGTTGGAGCGATGCTTGCCCTGATCGGTCCGGCAGTGAACAGCGTACTGTCGGCCGCTACCGCCGAGCCGCCTGCGGCGTCCGGCAAGTCCGTGGCCACCGAGGCCGGAACCGCCGCGCTGCCTCAGGTGGGCGACGCCGCCGCGACCGCGGCGACCGCCAGCTTCGCCTCCACGGTCATGCCGGCCCAGCTGCTTGCCGCGAATGGCCTTGTGCCGGATACGAAGAGTGCGCACGACTCGGCCACACTCGACGCTGCGCCTGCCCTGGGGTTGTCGGCGCTGGCGCCGGCCGCACTGACGGCACCGGTCAGCGTGCCGATAGCGGCTCCGGCTGGCGGCCAGGCGTTCGCGCAGGAGCTGGGCCAGCAGGTGACATGGTTCATCGACCAGGGCGTCAGGCAGGCACGCATCCGCCTGCACCCGGAGGAACTGGGTTCGCTGGACTTGAAAATCAGCGTGACCCACGGCCGGGTCGATGTGGTGTTCCAGGCGCAGCATCCGGGCGCGGTCACTGCCGTGCAACAGAGCCTGCCGCAACTGGGCCAGATGCTGGCCCAGCACGGACTGTCGCTGGGCAATACCGAAGTAGGGCAGCACGACCGCGGAGAGCAGTCTGCCCACGGCGGGCGCGGCGACGGCGTGTCCGAGGCCGATGAGATCCACGCCGCCAGCCTGGTCACCCCGGTGAGTCAACTGGGTCTGCTCGACGCGTTCGCCTGAACACGTAGAAGTGCCGGCGGGTCGTCCCAACCCTGCAATCGCCTCGTCGCCGGGCGGGTACGGCCTTCCGGCTTTTCGGTGATCAAGAGACAGCGCAAGACCCCTTCCGCCCATGCCGCTGTGATTGCGTCGCGCCGGCACGCCGACACGCGTCAAGAAAGCGCCGCCAAGCCGGCTTTGGGTCCTTGCCGGCTTCGCAAGGCGTTGAAGCAACGGAATATATTCTGATGGCACGCGGATTGCATTGATCGCTTGTGCCGGCGCCGCCGCACCCATTCCATTCAACGCAGCATGAGGTTTCCATGGGCAACAACGAACAATCCGAAGCGGCCAGCGACATGCCGGCCAAACGCCGGTTTCCACTGAAGATCGTTGTCGCTCTGGTCGTGCTGGCTGCCTTGGGCGGCGGCGGTTACTTCTGGCAGTCG
>JBDTEG010000150.1:0-4966 GCA_039922695.1 Rhodanobacter sp.
CCGAACGGCCTTTTTCATTACTTCTTCTGGAGGATCGTGGTATCGCAACCACCGACAACAAGGGCAATCGTCGCAACCTGGAAATCCGTGTGCCGCGGGTGCGTGTCATTGGCGCCGATGCCGAGCAGCTTGGCATCCTGACCCGCGACGAGGCGCTGGCGCTGGCGCAGGAAGCCGGCATGGATCTGGTCGAGATCCAGCCCAACGGCGATCCGCCGGTGTGCCGCATCATGGACTTCGGCAAGTACAAGTTCGAAGCCCAGAAGAAGGCACAAGCCGCCAAGAAAAAGCAGAAACAGGTCGAGATCAAGGAAGTGAAGTTCCGTCCGGTCACCGATGTGGGCGACTACCAGATCAAACTGCGAAAGATGCTTGCGTTCCTGGAAGAGGGCGACAAGGTCAAGGTCACCATCCGCTTTCGCGGTCGCGAGATGTCGCACCAGGACCTCGGTCAGAATCTGGCACGGAAGATCCAGGAAGACGTGGGCGACAATGGCCAGATCGAGTCCTATCCCCGGCTTGAGGGTCGGCAGATGGTCATGATGATCGGGCCGAAGAAGAAATAAACCGGCGCGGCGCCCCAGATGCCACGTTGTACCGATTGTAGGAGCGCACCCTGTGCGCGATGCTCTTTGTCGACCTGACGAAGAAGGGCAGTCGCGCACAGGGTGCGCTCCTACTGGTTTCTGGGGGAGGAACTCTCTATAATCACCGGTTCGACCCGCTGGAAGGGTCGTGCACCGATCATGGCAGGACGGAAAGCGTGGTCCCCTGGATCACCGCCAGATCAGTCAGAAACCGGGTCGTCCCATCAAGAACGACGATCCACACACGGAGTAGATTCATGCCCAAGATCAAGACCAACCGGGCGGCAGCGAAGCGTTTTCGCAAGACCGCGTCGGGCAAGATCAAGTGCGGTCACGCTTACCGGTCACACATCCTGACCAAGAAGTCGACCAAGTTGAAGCGCGGCCTGCGTGCCAAGAATCACCTGAAGGCGTGTGACGCCCCGGGTGTAGCGCGCATGTTGCCGTACTGAAGACGAGGAGATAAATCATGGCTCGAGTAAAGCGTGGCGTCACTGCCCGTCGTCGTCACAAGAAAATCATCGGCCGCGCCAAGGGCTACTACAACGCCCGTCGCAAGGTCTTCCGCGTTGCCAACCAGGCCGTCATCAAGGCTGGCCAGTACGCCTACATCGGCCGCAAGCAGCGCAAGCGCCAGTTCCGCGCCCTGTGGATCGTGCGCATCAACGCCGCCGCGCGCATGTTCGGGCTGTCCTACAGCCGCCTTATCAATGGCCTGAGCAAGGCTGGTATCACGGTGGACCGCAAGGTCCTCGCGGATATCGCCGTGCACGACATCAAGGCGTTTGAAGTGATTGCCGAGAAAGCGAAGGCCAGTCTGGCTGCTTGATCGTGGGGCGCACTCGCGTCAGCACGATATGATGTCAAAGCAAGCGGGGAGAAGGCCGACGCCTTCTCCCCGTTTTTGTTTCTGTGGGGTCCTCAGTGGGAATCGCATCGATGGACGATCTGGACAGTCGCGCCGCACAGGCGCTGGCCGATATCGACAAGGCCGATACGCTGGAAGCGCTGGACGCAGTGCGCGTGGGCCTGCTCGGCAAGAACGGCATTGTCACCGCCGCGTTGAAGACGCTGGGTGCGCTGGCGCCAGATGAGCGCAAGGTGCGCGGTGCAGAGGTCAACCGCGCCAAGGACCGATTGGTCGATGCATTGGGTGCACGCAAGCTGGCGTTGGGGCAGGCCGAACTCGACCGCAGGCTGGCTTCGGAGAAACTCGACATCAGCCTGCCGGGGCGCGACGGCGAACGCGGCGGCATCCACCCGATCACGCGTGCGCTGGAACGTATTGCCTCCATCTTCGCCCGGCTCGGCTACCAGCGGGCCGACGGGCCGGAGATCGAGGACGACTGGCACAACTTCGAAGCGCTGAACTTCCCGCCCCACCACCCCGCGCGCGCGATGCACGATACGTTCTACTTCGGCGACGGCCGCCTGCTGCGCACCCACACCTCGCCGGTGCAGATACGCGCGATGGCGGGTCGCCAGCCACCGATCCGGATCATCGCGCCGGGCAAGGTCTACCGCAGCGATTCGGACCAGACCCATTCGCCGATGTTTCACCAGATCGAAGGCCTGCTGATCGACGAGACCTCGAGCTTCGCCGATCTCAAAGGCACCCTGGCCGAGTTCATTCGCGCCTTCTTCGAACGCGACTTCGAGATGCGTTTTCGCCCCAGCTATTTTCCGTTCACCGAGCCGTCCGCCGAAGTGGACATCCGCTGGGACGCGGAAGACGGATCCACCCGCTGGCTGGAAGTGCTTGGCTGCGGCATGGTTCATCCGAAGGTGCTGGAAAATTGCGACATCGATCCGGAGCGCTATACCGGCTTCGCGTTCGGCCTGGGCGTGGAGCGCTTTGCGATGCTGCGCTACGGCGTTTCCGACCTGCGTGCCTTCTTCGAGAATGACCTGCGCTTTCTAAAGCAGTTCGCGTGATCGCAACCAGGAATCGAAAACGATGAAATTCTCCGAGAACTGGTTGCGCGACCTGGTCGAGATCAAGGCAGACCGCAACCAACTGGCCCACGCCCTGACTATGGCAGGCCTGGAAGTGGAAGAGCTCACCCCGCTGGGCGACGATCTGGCTGGCGTGGTGGTGGCCGAAATCCTCGCGGCGGGAAAACATCCCGAGGCGGATCGGTTGCAGGTGTGCAAGGTGGATGCGGGGCAGGGCGAGTTACTGCAAATCGTCTGCGGAGCGCCGAATGCGCGGGTCGGCATCAGGGTGCCGCTGGCGATGGTAGGCGCGAAGCTGCCGGGCGCTGTCTCCATCAAGGCAGCGAAGCTGCGCGGCATCGAGTCATCCGGGATGCTGTGTTCGGCGAAAGAGCTGGGCATCGATGCCGATGCGTCGGGCTTGCTGGAGCTGCCGCTGGATGCACCGGTCGGCAGGTCGCTGGCGGATTATCTGGGCTTGCCGGACGCCAGCTTCGAGCTGAAACTCACCCCGAACCGGCCCGACTGTCTGGGTCTGGTCGGCTTGGCGCATGACGTCGCCGCCTTGTTCGGCAGCAGCGTGAAGGTACCGGCGCAAGTGGCCGTGCCGGTTACCACGGACGCCGGTCGCGGCATTCGACTGGAAGCCGGCAAGGATGCGCCACGTTATCTTGGCCGCGTCATCGAAGGCATCGATCCGGCCGCACGCACGCCGCTGTGGCTGGCCGAGCGCCTGCGACGTGCCGGGCTGCGTCCGATCGGCGCCGTGGTCGACGTCACCAATTACGTGATGCTGGAACTGGGCCAGCCGCTGCACGCGTTTGACAACGACACGCTCGAGGGTGACGTCGTGGTGCGCCACGCACACGCGGGCGAAACCCTGAAAATCCTCGACGGCAGCGACGCGAAGCTCGACCCGGGCTTCTTGGTGATTGCCGACGAAGGCAAGGGTCTGGCGGTGGCCGGCGTGATGGGCGGCCACGATTCGCGCGTGACCGACACCACGCTAAACATCTTCCTCGAGGCCGCGCACTTCGCTCCGGCCGCAATCACGGGTCGCGCGCGCAAGCTGGGCTTGCACACGGAAGCCTCGCATCGCTTCGAGCGTGGCGTCGACCCGGAACTCCCGCGGCGGGCACTGGAGCGAGCAAGTGAGCTGCTGTTGACGATTGCCGGTGGCAACGCAGGCCCGGTGCTGGTCGCCGAGAACCTTGCCGACCTGCCGGCGCCAGTCGCGGTGACGCTGCGACGCGCGCGTCTGAAGCGTGTGCTGGGCGTGGAGGTGGCCAATGCCGAGGTCGCGCGCATCTTTACCGCGCTGGGCATGCAGGTGCTGGAAACGGCCGAGGGCTGGAAGGTCACGGCGCCAAGCAGTCGCTTCGACATCGAGCGCGAGGAGGACCTGATCGAGGAAGTCGCGCGGATCTTCGGCTACGAGAACATCCCCACCGCGACGCCGGCAGGAGCGTTGACCCTGACGATCGAACCGGAGGCACGCATCGGTCCACTGGCATTGCGCGAGCAACTGGCAGCCCGCGGCTATTACGAGGCAGTGAACCTGTCTTTCCTGTCCGCCGACCTTTTGGCGCGTTGGGGTTTTCGCGAGGGCCTGGTGTCGCTGGCCAATCCGCTGTCGGCGGACCTGGCCGTGATGCGGCCATCGCTGCTGCCCGGACTGATCGAGGCCTTGCGTCACAACCATGCCCGCCAGCAGGACCGCATACGTCTGTTCGAGGTCGCTCGCATCTTTGCTGCTGGAGACCCACCCATCGAAACACCCAGCCTGGCGATTGCCGCGTGTGGCAATGCGCGGACCGAACAATGGGGTGAGCCAGCAAGGGCCCTGGACTTTCACGATCTCAAGGGCGATCTCGACGCCTTGATCGCCTGGGGTGGTGAACCGCAGCGCTGGACGGTGCACGCCGACGGCTTGCCCGCCTGGCTGCATCCGGGGCGCGCCGCGCGCATCGTGCGCGATGGCAAGACCGTGGGCTATCTCGGCGCCGTGCACCCGCAACTGGCCAGGGAGCTGGATCTGGGGACCGACGTCCATGTGCTGGAAGTGGCCTTGGAACCCTTGCTGATCCGACGCCTGCCGCAGGCAGTGCCGATATCCCGCTTTCCCGCCGTGCGCCGGGACATCGCCATGGATCTGCCCGACGGTGTCAGCTGGTCACAGATCGAGCAGACCGTTCGCGCCACGCTGGGTGTGCGGCTCAAGGAGCTGCGGTTGTTCGATCGCTATAGTGGCAAAGGTGTCGAAGCGGGCCGAAAAAGCCTCGCTATGGGCTTGATTTTACAGGACGCTTCACGCACCCTTACAGACGAAGACGCGGATCGCTGGGTGCGCGAAGCGGTGAATGCGTTGGAGCAGACATGCCAGGGGAAATTGCGAGGATGAGATGGCGCTGACCAAGGCGGAAATGGCCGAGCGGCTTTTCCTC
>JBDTEG010000151.1:0-15760 GCA_039922695.1 Rhodanobacter sp.
TGACCATTTGATCGGGATCAACAATGCGTTCAGATCAGGCGGGCCAGCTGCCGGTAACGGCGCGTCGCTCAGAAGCGATTGCCGAAGCTGACGCCGTAGATCAGCGAGTTGACCTTGGCCTTGCAAACGTTGACACCATTCACATGCGCGTCACCGTTGATGCTGGTGCAGCGCACGTTCGCGGTGAACAGCCAGTTGGAGGACAGTTGGGGGTCCAGGTCGGCAGGCGCAGCTGCACTCCAGATGTTGTCGATTCTATTCAGAACGGGCTTCGGCGCCTCCGTTGACTGGGTCAGGTGTCCCGGGCTTTACCCCGTGTGCGATCCATTGCAGCCGCGTCCAAAGGGAACGCCCAAGCTGGTCGTCATTCAAGTGGCCGCAGTGAGGGGTTGGACCTTGTTGAGACCATCCCTAGGTAGTTTCCGAGGCTGCTCGCGCGCTTGCCAACGGCATATGTTGAACCACGTCACCCGGGCGGCAACGCCGGGATGGCGGTTTCCGTAGTCAGGAATACTGCTTTGCACGCCATTCGAGTCTTTCAAGGAAACACTGCAGATGAAGATTCGCTCCCCAACACAGATGATGCCTGGGTGGGCGCGGGTTAAATGGAAGACCGCCACCTGATGAACTATCGGCAATCTGCGAATTGCAGGAAACATAATGCGTCTGCACTTCAGTGAGAACGTTGAACGCGAGTAGCTGGATCATGACGATTTGGAACGATCCGTTGGTACCGGAATGATGCGGAACCGCATCGCGTGCAGACCTGTAATAGTCGCCTGCCCACCCGCTTGCTCTTGACTGTTTCAGGAGAAATGTATGGCAACACAGACCGAAACATCTACGAGCCATGGGCCCCGCTGGCCGTTCATCATCGCGTGGGGATTCGCACTGGTTTTCTACTTTCTTCAGTACGGACTGCGCTCGGCGCCTAGCGTGATGGTCTCGGAGCTGACCAGCGCTTACGGGCTTTCGGCCCTGGGTGTCAGTTCACTGATCGGCGCGTACTACTACACTTATTCGACGTTCGCGCTGGTGGCTGGTGCATCTCTTGACCGCTTTGGCCCCAGATCCACCATCTCCGTGGGCGTGGCCGTCCTTGCGATCGGTTGCGTCCTGTTTGTCGCGGGCAGCGTGGTGCCGGCGACCGCGGGACGTTTGCTTCAGGGTGCAGGATCGGCGGTTGCCTTTCCCGGTGCGATTTATCTGGCCGTCCTGGCCTTCCCCGCAAAATATCTCGCTACTGCCGTCGGATTTACCCAGATGGCGGGAATGTTTGGCGGTTCCGCAGGCCAATTTCTGGTGGCGCCCATTCTCAAGGTACTGCCGTCGTGGCACAGCTTCTGGTTTTATGTTGCCGGCCTGCTGATCATTATCGCAGTGATTGTTTTTCTGGTCACTCCGAAAAAAGAGAAAGAACCGAATCCGGAGCACCATACGTTCTCTTCGATCATTTCGCCGATCAAGATCGTGCTCGAAAATCCACAGTCGTATCTGTGCGGCATTACTTCCGGCCTGCTTTTCGTTCCCACCACCATCGGCGCCATGATCTGGGGGGTGCGCTTCCTGCATACCGAAGGGGTAACCAGCAATCTGGTGGCCGCAGACCGTGCCTCGATGGTGGCACTGGGATGGGTGATTGGATGCCCGGTGTTGGGCTATATCGCCGACCGTATCGGACTGCGCAAGCCGGTGCTGATCGGCGGAGCGATTCTCATGCTGTTTTCCGCTGCAGCAATTCTCTACCTGCCCTCGGTGATCCCCCCTTATGTCGGTGGCCTGTTGCTCGGCTTCGGCTCCGGTGCGGCGATGATCCCTTATTCGATGATCAAGGAGGCCAACCCCGACAAGGTCAAGGGCAGCGCCACGGGTGTGATGAACTTCCTGGTCTTCCTGTTCAGCGCGTTCCTCGCCCCGGTCTATGGTTTCATCCTTGTTCACTCCTCTGGTGGTTCGCCGCTCAAGTTGAGCGATTTCCAGCAGGCTGGTGTACTGGGCATCGGCTTCATCTTGTTGGCAATTGTCTTGGCGTTTTTCATCAAGGAAACCGGCCTGAAGGCGAGACGTCCTGCGGCTGCCGTGTCCGCAGGGCAGGCATAACTGCGCTCGCTGTGTGATGCCGCCCGCGAACTCTTTGCCGAAGGAACCTGAGAAATGACCATCGAACGTGAAAAATTGCACCGCTTCCTTCGCGACATGTTGCTTGCGCGCGTATTCGAAGAACGTGCCGCGGAAGAATATGCCAAAGGGAATATTGTCGGTTTCCTTCACCTTTATCCCGGCGAAGAAGCCGTCGGTGTCGGTCTCATCCATGCTGCCGAGCCGGCTGACTACATCGTCAGCACCTATCGCGAGCATGTTCACGCCTTGGTGCGCGGTGTTCCGCCCGAAAACGTGATGGCCGAACTGTTCGGTCGCCGTACCGGCATGTCCGGGGGTATGGGTGGATCGATGCATCTGTTCGACCGGGAGCGGCGATTCATGGGTGGCTATGCCATCGTCGGGGAAACGTACCCCATCGCCATCGGAATCGCCTATGCGGTCTCCATGCGGAAACTGCCCGAAGCCGTGATCTGTCTGTTCGGTGACGGCGCCGCGAACCAGGGGACATTTCATGAATCTCTCAATATGGCGTCGTTGTGGCGGCTGCCCGTGCTGTTCGCCTGCGAAAACAACCGTTATGCCATTGGTACCGAGATCCACCGCCATTCTGCGGTCACGGAGGTTTACAAGCGTGCGGCGGGTTACAACATCCCGGCCGAGAAAGTTGATGGGATGGACGTGGTCAAGGTGCACGAAGCCTCATTGCGCGCGCTCCAACGAATCCGGGCGGGCGACGGGCCTCAGTTCATCGAATTCGAGACCTATCGATACCGCGGCCATTCCATGGCCGACCCCGGTTCGTATCGGCCCGCAGTGGAATTGAAGGCTTTTCAGGTGCATGACCCCATTTCCGCCGAAATCCGGGAACTCGAATACCGTTTTCCAGACGTCGATGAGATGGCACAGGCTGGTATCGACAACGTCGCGCGCCTGGCGGATCACATGCGCAAGCTCGGGCATGCCACCGAAGCGGACGTGGAGAACGTTCGAAAAAGCGTGCACAAGATTGTCGAAGACGCCGTGGCATTCGCCAAGCAAAGCCCCGAGCCGACCATGGATGTCGCCTGGAGGGCGATGCGTGGCGGCCAGGACGGTGAAATCCTGACTCAACAAGCGAACCCCTGAGAAAACCATCATGGCTGAAGAATTGCTCTATTGGCAGGCCCTGAATCGTGCCCTCGACGTCGAGATGTCGGAGGACGAATCGGTATTTACCCTGGGCGAGGATGTGGGGCTTTACGGGGGCACCTATCGGGTTACCGAAGGCCTCTACGCAAAATATGGCGAGTGGCGTGTGCGCGACACCCCCATTTCGGAGAACAGTTTTACCGGCTTGGGCGTCGGTGCAGCGATGGCCGGCATGCGACCGGTGGTTGAAATCATGACCATCAACTTTGCCCTGCTGGCGCTGGACGCCATCGTCAACATGGCGGCGAAGATCCCGTTGATGTCCGGCGGACAGTTCCAGATGCCGCTGGTGATCCGCGTTCCGGGGGGCGTAGCCAAGCAGCTCGGCGCCCAGCATTCTCAACGACTTGAACACACCATGATGAACGTGCCCGGTATTCATATTGCCGTTCCGAGCACGCCGCAGGATGCCTATTGGCAGCTGCGTCAGGCTATCGCCAGTAGCGACCCGATCATCTTGCTTGAACATGAGATGCTGTATTTCAGCAAGGGCCCCGTCGACGTCACCGCCGATGCACCAGATCTGCACCGGGCCATCGTGCGCCGCGAAGGCAGCGATTTGACCATCGTCAGCTACTCGCGAATGGCCGTGTTGGCGATGCAAGCAGCCGAACAATTGGCCAAAGAAGGCATCGCGGCGGAAGTTATCGATCTGCGCAGCCTGAGTCCAATCGACTGGGATACCTGCGCGCAGTCGCTCGAAAAAACACACCGACTGCTGGTGGTCGAAGAAGACTGCCGCTTCGCCGGCGCGGGAGCGGAGATCGCCGCGACCTTGGTCGAGCGCTGCTTTTTCGTGATGGAGGCTGCCCCGGTTCGAGTAGCTGCGCTCGACCTTCCGACCCCGTTCAACGGAACGCTGGAGGCGGCCAGCATTCCGCGGTTGCAGGACATCGTCGAAGCCGCCCGCTCACTTCACCAGCCTGCTGCTCCACAAGCCTAGGAGGTCATTGCCGTGAAAGAACCCATCACAATGCCTGAATTGACGGACACGATGTCCACGGGCCGGCTGATGCGATGGCTGAAGCAGGTGGGAGACCCGGTCAAATCCGGCGACACGTTGGCCGAAGTTGAAACCGACAAGGCCGTCATGGAAGTCGAGGCGTTCCACGACGGCTTTCTGGCCGGTCCCTTGGCTGCCATCGCTACCGACATTCCGGTCGGCTCAGCGATCGCCTACATTACCGACACCGCCGCTGACGCCGACGCCGACGCACCTGCCAGTCCCGAAGAGCCGGCGCCTGCCGCCGCGGCCCCGGTACCGCCAGCGCCACCCAAGGCGACGCCGGTACCAGCGACAAGCGCCGCGCCAGCCGCTGCCGCCGGCGCCAACGCGCCTGCCAGTCCCGATGAGCCGGCGCCTGCCGCCGTGGCGCCGGTACGTCCAGCGCCACCCAAGGCGACGCCGGTGCCAGCGACAAGCGCCGCGCCAGCCGCCGACGCCGAAGCCAACGTACCTGCCAGTCCCGAAAAGCCGGCACTTGCCGCCGTGGCGCCGGTACCTCCAGCGCCACCCAAGGCGGCGCCGGTGCCAGCGAAGAAGGTCGCGCCAGCAGCTGACGCCGACACCGCAAGCACGAAACCGGGTGTCCAACAAGCGCATGTGATCCAGGCAGCACCAGCCAGCGCATCATCATCGGGCGTACGCGCCTCGCCGTATGCTCGTTCGCTGGCGCGCGATCTTGGCGTCGATCTTGAAAAGGTGGCGCCTGGTCCAGACGGGATCGTGCAGCCGGCGGCGGTTGTACGTGCGTTTGGCCAGCCACCGGCCCCGAATCTCGATGCGGGGCCGTCCTACCGAATGGAGCCGCTTTCTTCGATGCGACAGGCGATGGCGAAGAACATGATTGCGTGTCTCTCGACGCCAACGTTCCGGGTCAGCGCGCGAGTTTCGATTCAGAAGCTGCGAGAGACCGCAGCAGCGAAGAAAATCTCCCTCACCGTACTGATCGCGCGTGCTTGTGCCATCACGATAAAGGACATTCCCATCTTCAACGCGGTCTACACGCCAGATGGTTTGGCTCGCCGCGACCGGGTGGATATCGCGATCGCTGTCGATTCGCCTGACGGTCTCATCACACCTGTTTTGCGGGATGTGGGGGAGCGGGCTTTGGCAGAATTGGTAGGGGACTGGCATACCCTGCGCGACAAGGTCAAACACCGGCGGTTAGCCCCGCAGGAGTATCAGGGCGGAACATTCTATGTCTCCAATCTGGGCATGTTTCCGGCGGTGCATGACTTCGACGCGATCCTGCCTTTGGGTGCTGCTGCCATTCTGTGCGTTGGTGCCGAAAGCGATGGGCAAGCATCCTTCACCCTCAGTTGTGATCACCGGGTGGTCTCCGGGGCCGATGGCGCACGGTTCCTGCAGGAACTCGGCAAGCGCCTCAGCGAAGTAGACGCGCTGTCGAGCTGAGTGCCGATTCAACATTGACCGCGAGCCCCGAAACCCTTGCGGGCCTGAAATTCAACCACCGGAGTTTCCGTGACAACCAACTTTCCAGAACGTTACCAACAGCTACAGACGCAACTCGGCCACCTGGCCAAGGAGTTGCCGGGAGTCATGAGTGGCTTCGGTCGACTTCACATGGAGTCGACCAGAGCTGGAATCGTGCCCGCCAAGTACAAGGAATTGATCGCTCTGGCCGTCGCCATATGCGTGGACTGCGAGGACTGCATCGCATTTCACACCCACGACGCGATGTCCAAAGGCGCCGTGCACGAAGAGATCGTTGAGACGATCGGTGTCGCCATCATGATGGGTGGCGGCCCCGCATCGATGTACGCCTGCGCCGCATACGAAGCACTCGAACAGTTTGAAGCGCAAAGCAAGGGATAGCGCCGGCCATGATGAAAGAACCAGCACAAACAGGCATGTGGTCATGAAGATCGCTGTCTTCAGCACACACAGCTATGACAGAGAATTCCTGGACGCTGCCAACCAGTCCTTTGCCCACGAATTGACTTATTACCGCGAGCAATTGCACCCGTCCACCGCCGGGATGGCTGCTGGGTACCCGGCCGTTTGTGCGTTTGTCAACGACTCGCTCGATAACGCGGTGCTTTCAACATTGGCGGAGGGCGGCACGCGGCTCATTGCCTTGCGCTCCGCTGGTTTCAACAATGTCGATCTCAAGTCGGCAGCCAAATTGAACCTGACGGTAATGCGTGTTGCGAGGTACTCTCCCCATGCCGTCGCCGAGCATGCAGTCGCCCTGATGCTGATGTTGAATCGGAAGCTCAATCGCGCCTGCAATCGGGTAAGAGAAGGCAACTTTGACCTCAGTGGCCTGCTTGGTTTCGACATGATGGGCAAGACGGTTGGCATTGTGGGGACCGGAAGGATAGGCGCGTCACTCGCGCGAATCATGAACGGTTTTGGCTGCACGGTTCTGGGTTTTGACACGTTCAAGAATCCACAGTGCATCGAGATGGGCGTGCGATATGTGGATCTGCCGGATTTGCTTCGTCAGTCGGACATTGTTTCCCTGCACTGCCCATCGAACCCCGCAACCCGGCACCTCATCAACCGCGACAGCATCTCGCTGATGAAGCCCGGCTCCATGTTGATCAACACGGCACGCGGCGCGCTGGTAGATAGCGGCGCCGTGGTTGAAGCGCTGAAACAACATCAGCATCTGTCCTACTTCGGCATGGACGTGTATGAGGACGAAGGCCCGTTGTTCTACGCGGATCGATCCTCCAGCGTTATTCAGGATGACGTATTCGAGCGCCTGACGACGTTTCCAAACGTGGTCATCACCGGCCATCAAGGATTTTTCACACGGGAGGCGCTCACCCAGATCGCCGAGGTCACACTCGGCAATGCCAAGGATTTCGAAACCGGAAACATGAAGCCAGAAAACGTGGTGCCGCTGCCTGATTGATGCCAGCGTTCAGTACTGACCCTGGATCGCTGCGGACTGGGCTCGAACCGCAACTATCTGAAGCAGCAGATGCGCGACAAGCTGATCGAGCAGAAGTACTACATCGACTAACACGGACAAGCCTTGCCGGAAATTCGCCACTGGAAGTGGAAAGGATCACCCGAGCAATGAAGTAATTGGATTGTCATCAATGCGCGCGCCATAACCTGAAATGGAGTGAGGGTCCGAAATGTCAATTCGACTTGAGGAAGAAGGTAACGGAAAAGTGCTCGCCATCCACGTGAGTGGAAAGCTGACGAGGGCGGACTACAAACTATTGACGCCCGAATTCGAGCGCCTCATTAGGCAACATGGAAAAATTCGCATGTTGTTCGACATGACCGGGTTCCACGGCTGGGATGCCGGTGCAGCGTGGGAGGACTTGAAGCTCGACATCAAGCATCACGCCCACATCGAGCGGGTCGCGATGGTGGGAGACAAGCAGTGGCAGCACGTGATTACGACATTGTGCAAACCGTTCACGAAAGCGACGATTCACTATTTCGACCACGCCGATGCGGCGGCAGCGCGAGCGTGGTTGGACGAAGCGTAGTGCTCGCCAGCCAGCCATGATGAACACACCCGCATGAGTACGGCGAACGATGGCAAGCTCGGCTTCTGGCCCGTCGTCGCGATCGGTGTCGGCGGAATGGTCGGCGGCGGCATCTTCGCGGTACTGGGGCTGGCCGTCCAGCTCGCGCACGGAGGCACGCCGGTCGCATTCGCGCTGGCGGGCGTGGTGGCGCTGCTGACCACGTATTCCTACGCCAAGCTCTCGGTCGCCTATCCGAGCCGTGGCGGCACCGTGACCTTCCTGAACAAGGTATTTGGCGCCGGAAACCTGACCGGCATGTTGAACGTGCTGTTGTGGTTGAGCTACATCGTGATGCTGTCGCTGTATGCGTTTGCGTTCGGCAGCTATGGCGCGACGTTTTTCCCGACCGCCTGGCAGGAACTGGCGAAGCACGGACTGATCAGCCTGGTCATCGTTTCACTGGCTGGCCTCAATCTGCTCAGCGCCAAGGCCATCGGCCGCGCGGAAAAATGGATCGTCGGGCTGAAGGTGGTAATCCTGTTGCTGTTCGTCGGCGTCGGTTTCGCCGGCATCAAGGCTGCCCAGATCGCGCCCGGCTCGTGGTCACCGCCACTGCAACTGGTGGCCGGCGGCATGATCATCTTCGTGGCCTACGAAGGCTTCGAATTGATTGCGAACACGGCGAAGGATGTGCGCGACGTGGCCAGGACGTTGCCGCGCGCCTACTACGCCGCGGTGGGATTCGTGATTGTGTTGTACGTGCTGGTCTCGCTGGTGACGGTCGGCCATCTCTCCGTGGACAAGATCGTGGCGGCCAAGGATTACGCACTGGCGGAAGCCGCGCGGCCGTTACTTGGCCAGACCGGTTTCACCATCATCGCGATCGCCGCGATGCTGTCCACCGCCTCTGCGATCAATGCCACGTTCTACGGCACCTCGCGGCTGAGCTACTGCATTGCGCGCGCCGACGAACTGCCGGACCTGCTGGAGCGCGACGTCTGGGGTCAACCGGTCTGGGGCCTGTTGATCAGCACCGGCTTGACCCTGATGGTGGCCAACGCCTTCGACCTGACCAGCATCGCCACGCTGGGCAGCGCGGGATTTCTCTTGATCTTCGCGGCCGTGAACGTTGCCAATGCACGCGCCGCTGCGCGCACCAACAGCCGCGGCTGGATTTCGTCGATGGGCGCCGTCGCGTGTCTCGCGGCGCTTGCAGCACTGGTCTGGCAAACGGCGCGAACCGCGCCGATGAAGTTGTGGACGCTGGCGGTGATGCTCGGCCTGGCCGTCCTGATTGAAGGTGGTTACCGGCTGGCGAAACGGAGAATCCAGCCCCAACAGGTTCGATCCACATGAAAAGCTTCATACGACAAATGGCCTCCGATCGGTACCTGCTGCGCATTGCGGCGGTGGCCGCGATCGGCGGCTTCCTGTTCGGCTACGACACCGGGGTGATCGGAGGCGCCCTGCTGTTCGTCAAGAAGTCCCTGCACGCAGAATCGAATCTCGCCCAGCAGTCGATCGTGGCATCGCTGTTGCTCGGGGCGATTGTCGGCGCGCTGGCGGGCGGCCGGCTGGCTGGCGCGTTCGGTCGGCGTCGAACGCTGATCGCGGCGGGCTGGATCTACGTCGCCGGAGGCCTGGCTTCGGCTTTCTCCCAGGAGCTTTGGCAGCTGGTGGGTGCCCGGCTGGTACTGGGCCTCGCAGTGGGCGCGGCCTCGTTCATCGCACCGATGTTCATTTCCGAACTGACGCCCAAGCAGATTCGCGGTGGCACGGTGACGTTCAACCAGCTGATGCTGACCTTCGGCATCTTTGCCGCCTACATCGCCAACTGGGCCTTGCAAGGGGTACCCGACAACTGGCGCTGGATGGTCGGGATCGCCGCCGTTCCCGGACTGGCGCTGGCGATCGGCATGCACTTTGCACCCTCCAGTCCGCGCTGGCTGGTCGAGAAGGGGCGTCAGAAAGAGGCCACGCCGATTCTCCGTCGACTGTACAAGAAGCAGGATGTGGATGCGGAGTTGCGCGAGATCGAAACCGCGTCGAAGCAACAATCCGGCTATCGCGCGCTGCTGCGGCCGGAGGTGCGACCGATGATCATCGTCGGCGTGGGGCTGGCCGCGTTCCAGCAGCTGGTCGGAGTGAACACGGTGATTTATTACGCGCCGACGATTCTCTCATTCGCCGGCGCCAACGCCGGCAGCGCACTCACCCAGGCGCTTTCGATCGGCGTGACCAATGTCGTTTTCACTTTCGCGGCGCTGCTGCTGATCGACAGGGTGGGACGGCGCCCGCTGCTGATCGCCGGTCTGTCGGGTCTGGTGGTAGCCCTGATTGTGCTGGGCGCATTTTTCCACTTCAGCTGGCTGCACACGCATCTGCCATGGATCGGGCTGGCGGCGCTGCTGGTCTATATCGCCGCCTTCGCGATCGGCATCGGCCCGGTGTTCTGGCTGATGATTTCCGAGATCTACCCGACGTCAATTCGGGGACGTGCGGAGAGCGTCGCCTCGGTCGTCAACTGGGGCATGAATTTCGTGATTTCCTTCACCTTTCTCACGCTGGTTTCCGCCATCACCCGCGCCGGTACGTTCTGGTTGTACGCCGCCCTGGGCATCGCTGCGATCGTGTTCGCTTGCGCGCGCGTTCCTGAAACGCGCGGCCGCAGCCTTGAGCAGATCCAGCAGCAACTCGGAGTTGGAGCCAACCAATGAGTACGGTCGAAAATGTTCAGAGCGGGCCTGCAGCTTCGGGCTCGGAAAGTGAGCCTGGCCGTTCCAGTCCGGAGGCTACCGCCAGCACGGGCTTGCACCTGTTTCTGATCCGCCATGGTGAAACCGAGTGGGCGGTGACCGGGCAGCATACCGGTCGCACCGATATCCCACTCACCGCACGTGGCCAGGCGCAGGCAGTCGAACTGGGGCAGCAAATGCACGGCATCGAATTTGCCCGCGTGTTTACCAGCCCGCTCATGCGCGCCCGGCAGACCTGCGAGCGGGTCGCGTCGCATCGTGCCTTTGCGTGTGACCCGGATCTGGCCGAATGGGATTACGGCGATTATGAGGGGAAGACCTCCGCAGATATTCGCCGGCAACGGCCTGGATGGAATGTGTTTCGAGACGGTTGTCCGCACGGCGAATCGCCGGCGCAAGTCTCGGCGCGCGCGGATCGGCTGATCGCCCGGCTGCGGCAGGATAGCGGCAATATCGCCCTGTTTTCACATGGCCAGTTTGGCGCCGTACTGGCCGCACGATGGGTGGGTCTGGCCGTGGCCGAGGCGCGTCATCTTTCGCTCGACGTGGCGTCGACCAGCATTCTGTCTTGCGACCCACACCATCCGGAGGTCCCTGTCATCGCGTTGTGGAACCGCGTCTCCCCGGAGAGATTCAAGTCATCTTTCGCCACGCCAATGGAGCCATGAGATGGCCCATCACAGAAATCGAAACCTGCCGCTGACCAGCGCTGACTCACTTGCAAGAAACGACCTGCCGCAGCGAATTCCGCACGCGCGGTCGTACCGATCCGGAGAACTCACGTGAAGCCAGATACCGACAAGCACCAGACGCCCGCAGCGAACCCTGAAGCAAAGGCTGAAGCGAAACCGGAATCCAAGCCGGAGTCGGCGCCTGGATCGAAACCGCAAGCGAAGCAGGGATCGGAGCCCAACGCGAAACCTGCAGCCGGCGACGATCTGAAGACAATGCCGCTGGCGGACCTGGCGAAGAAGCTCGACAGCTCGTCGGACGGTCTCACCCAGACCGAGGCCGCCAGCCGGCTGAGCAAGGACGGTCCGAACGAGATCGAGGAGAAGAAGCAGAATGTGATCCTCAAGTTCCTCAGTTATTTCTGGGGCCCGATCCCGTGGATGATCGAGGCGGCGGTGATCCTGTCCGGCGTGGTGCGGCACTGGCCGGATTTCTTCATCATCCTGCTGCTTTTGCTCACCAACGCCGTGGTCGGGTTCTGGGAAGAGCATTCCGCAGGCAACGCGATCGCGGCACTAAAGGCCAAGCTGGCCACCAAGACGCGCGTGAAGCGCGACGGCAAGTGGGTTGCGCCGCCAGCGCGCGAGCTGGTGACAGGCGACGTGATCCAGCTGCGGCTGGGCGATATCGTGCCCGCCGATGCCCGCCTGCTCGACGGCGATCCGATGTCCGTCGACCAGTCGGCGTTGACTGGGGAATCGCTGCCGGCTTCGCGCAAGCCCGGCGACGCGGTGTATTCCGGATCCATCGTGCGCCGCGGCCAGAGCAACGCCATGGTCTACGCCACAGGCACGAAAACCTACTTTGGCAAGACTGCGCAACTGGTCGAGCAGGCGCAGACCACTAGCCATTTCCAGAAGGCGGTGCTGAAGATCGGCAACTACCTGATCATTCTGGCGGTGGTGATGGTGGCGGTGATCATCACGGTGGCGATCTTCCGTGGCGATCCGATCCTCACTACGCTGCAGTTCGCGCTGGTGTTGACGGTGGCAGCGATCCCGGTCGCGATGCCGACGGTGCTGTCGGTGACGATGGCGGTGGGTGCGCGGCTGCTGTCGAAGAAGAAGGCGATCGTCAGCCGGCTGGTGGCGATCGAGGAACTGGCCGGCGTGGATGTGCTGTGCGCGGACAAGACCGGCACGCTGACGCAGAACAAGCTGAGCCTGGGCGATCCGTTCTGTGCGGGTGACAGCACCCCCGAACAGGTCGTCCTCGCCGGGGCGCTGGCCTCGCGCGCCGACAATGACGACACCATCGATCTGGCAGTGCTCGGCGGCCTGAAGGACAAGGACGCCCTGAAGAGCTATCAAGTGCTGCATTTCACGCCGTTCGACCCGGTGCACAAACGTACCGAGGCGAGCGTCAAGGGTCAGGACGGCAACGCGTTCAAGGTGACCAAGGGCGCGCCGCAGGTGATCCTGGATCTGTCGGCCAATGCCGCCGCGGTAAAGGATGCGGTGGACAAGGCGGTCAACGATTTCGCCGCACGTGGCTTTCGCTCACTCGGCGTGGCGCGCGCGGACGCCGATGGCGACTGGCAACTGGTCGGGGTGCTGCCCTTGTTCGATCCGCCACGCGACGACGCCAAGGCGACCGTTGCCACGGCACGTTCGATGGGGGTCAAGATCAAGATGGTCACCGGCGATGCGCTCGCGATTGCCAGGGAAACCGCCAAGAAACTGGACATGGGCACGAACATCCTCGATGGCCGCAGCCTGGGGGACTCGAACAAGAACGAGAGCGCGGACGTGACCGCGTCGATCGAGAGCGCGGACGGCTTTGCCCAGGTGTTCCCCGAGCACAAGTTCCACATCGTCGATGTGCTGCAAAAACACGGTCACATCGTCGGCATGACCGGCGATGGCGTGAACGACGCCCCGGCATTGAAGAAGGCCGACTGCGGCATCGCCGTGTCCGGCGCCACCGACGCGGCGCGGGCGGCCGCTTCGATCGTGCTGACGACACCGGGGCTGTCGGTGATCATCGACGCGATCAAGGAAAGCCGACGCATCTTCCAGCGCATGAACAGTTACGCGATCTATCGCATCGCCGAAACACTGCGCGTGCTGCTGTTCATGACAGCGGCGATCCTGATCTTCAACTTCTATCCGTTGACGGCCGTGATGATCGTGATGCTGGCCCTGCTCAACGACGGCGCGATCCTGGCCATCGCGTACGACAACGTGCACTACAAGGACCAGCCCGAAGCCTGGAACATGCGTCTGGTGCTGGGCATCGCCACCGTGCTGGGCCTGGTCGGGCCAATCGCGGCTTTCGGTCTGTTCTTCCTCGGCGACCGCGTATTCCACCTCGACCATGCGCATCTGCAACCGATGATGTACCTGATGCTGTCGGTGGCAGGCCATCTGACCATCTTCCAGACCCGCACGCGCGGGCCATTCTGGTCGATACGCCCGGCCCGGGTGTTGTGGATGGCCGTGCTTGGCACCCAGATCGCGGCGACCCTGATCGCGGTTTACGGATTCCTGATGCCGCCGCTGGGCTGGGGCTGGGCCGGCTTCGTCTGGGCTTATGCGCTGGTGTGGTTCTTCATCACGGACCCGGTGAAACTGCTCGCCTACAAGGTGCTTGATCGCACCAAGGGCAAGGTCAAGCCTGAAACCAGGGCTGCGGCAAAACCCCAGGCTGAAAGCGAGGCTCAGCCTGAAACGAACGCCGTTCCAAAGTCTGATGTGAAACCGGAGACGGAGATGAAGACGAAAGCGAAAACGAAGACGGCGAAGCCGGCGCCAGATGCGAAGCCGGAGGCAAAGACGTTGCTAGCGCCCGAGGCCAAGGTTGAAACGAAGCCGGACGCCAAGGCGCAGGCAGCGCCCACGGCCACAGCGGAAGAGACGCCTGAAGCAAAGACCCAGCCAGCCTCCGGGGGCGGGGCTGAAACGAAGCCAGCTGCAAAGGCAGAGCCGGCGCCCGATGCCAAGGCTGAAGAGAAGCTTGACGCAACGTCAAAGCCGGCGCCCGATGCCAAGGCGGTGGCGAAGCCGGACGCAAAAAAACAGCCAGCGCCTGACGCCGCGGCCGAAACCAAACCTGACGCAACGGCAGAGCCGACGCCCGATACCAGGATGGAGGCGAAGCCGGAGGCAACAGCACAGCCGGCGCCCGATGCCAAGGCGGTGGCGAAGCCGGACGCAGAGGCACGGCCAGCGCCCGGTCCCACGGCGAGTACCAAGCCGGGCGCGATGGCGCAGCCCATTTCCGGCGCGAAGCCTGATCGCACGACCGAGGTTGCTGGCGAAGCGAAAACTGGTGCACATGCTGAGGTGACGCCGCAGCTCGTCAAGCGCGTTCATGCCCTCTACGAAGAGCTTGGTCGCGAAATTGTCCAGGAGGTGCAGGAGTCGGAAAAGGCACCGGCGGCACCCCCCGCGGACAAGCCCTTGAAGTGACTTCGTGCCGTTGCCTGACATGGCGGCAACCGCAAAACTCGACGTAACGGCGTCTTGGATGTCGACGATGGCTGGTGAGAAGCTTCAGGAAGCCGCACCGTGCCTAAAGACGATCACCACCGAAACCAGCGCGTTTCAGCCCCTGAATCAAATAAGGACACCCGCGCATCAGCGACCACAGCAAGCCGCTGCGGTGGTTCTCGATCATCAGTACCACCGGACCCTGGTTGATGCCCAGATGCCAGGGTGAAATCCAGCCGCTGGCGCCACCCGGCTTGGCGGCATAGGTTGGATTGATGGTTGCCCTGAAACCGTAAGGGTTGATGTCGTGGAGCTGCAACTCGTCGATGAAGTAATCGATCGCAGGCAGCACGATCTCCGGCGCGAACGGCAGCGAGGCTACCACGGTCCACGGCGCGATGGTGCCGTCATCAGGACCGTAGGGAACCCCTCGCGCGACATAGCCAAGGAACTGCCGTTCCACACCGTCAACCAGCTGCGTATCCGGACCAGGCCCCTGGCTGGCGGTCAAGCCCCAGCAATTGGCTGTGTAACCATCAAACGCCAGCGGATTGGCGATCGCGTATTGGCGTTGCACATACGTCGCGCGACGGCTGTTTTCGAAGTAGTCGATGCCCTTGTCGCGCATGAATTCGTCCTGGATGCCGCGGAAGTCGATCCAGATATGCGGAAACTGGTGGGTGAACAGGGCGCCGGCGTAGAGATAGTCGTAACCGTAGATTTGCTTCCACTCATAGCCTGAAGTCCAGGCCTGATAGCTGCGCTGCGGAATCGGATGGGTTGGCGATCCCAGCGCCAACAGATAAAGCAGCAGGGCTTCGTTGTAGCCTTTCCAGCGCGGCGCGAGGAAGCCGGTCTCGGGACGCCATCCCATGCTGATGGCCGCATCCCCATCCAGCGCCCAGTCCCACTCTACACGTCGATAAAGTGTGTCGGTGAGCGAGCGAATTTCGACGTCGGCAGGCGCTTGTCCCGTGAAGAATCTTGCGCAGGTGAGCATGCCGGCCAGCAGCAGCGCGGTATCGATGCTCGACAGCTCGCATTGCCAGGCGCGCCGGCCGGTTTGCATGTCGAGGAAGTGGTAGTAAA
>JBDTEG010000152.1:0-14766 GCA_039922695.1 Rhodanobacter sp.
GGCAGATCAGCAGGAACTTGTCCTGCGGATGCTTCTCCAGCAGTTCGACCAGCGCGCCCACGCGCGGGTCGGCGCTGTAGTCCAGTTCAATCAGCGCCGGCGGCTGCTGGATGTCGGCGTGGAACTCGGCCAGCAGCGCCTGGCGCGTGCTGTCGTTCACGTCGTCGGAGTTGAGCCGGTGCCATGCGGGCAGTCGCTTCGGAAAGCCACCCACGCCGGCGCGATTGTTGCGGAACATCGCTCGGCCGGTACCGTGGCGGTCGATCAGCGCCGCGAGCAGTTCGCGCGCGTTGGTGGGTTGGGTCGAATCCGCCAACTGCGCGGTGAGTGTCTCATCGCCCTCAAACGCCTCGGCGAGGACCGCCCGCTGGCTGTCCTCCAGTGTCATGCCATCGAGCAGTCGATCGGCAATTTTCGACAGCGCCTGCCACGTTTCCGCCTCGGCCAGATAGCCGTCCAGATCGTGATAGCGCTGCGGGTCGAGCAGACGTAGACGGGCGAAGTGACCGCTGCGACCGAGCTGTTCAGGCGTGGCGGTGAGCAGGATCACGCCGGGGATCCTCTGCGCCAGCTGTTCGACCATGCGGTAGCGCGGGCTGGCTTCCTCCGGCGACCACGCCAGGTGATGCGCCTCGTCAACCACCAGCAGGTCCCAGGGCGCATCAAGCAATTGCTGCGCGTTTCTGGGTGAGCTTTCCAGAAAGCCGAAGTCGGCGATCACCAGTTGTTCGTCCTCGAACGGGTTGCCTGGTGCTTCCTCCCCGGCTTGTTCGAGCGACTCGCAGCGCTCCGCGTCATAGATCGCGAAGCTGAGGTTGAAGCGGCGCAGCATCTCCACGAACCACTGGTAGACCAGGCTGTCGGGCAACAGCAACAAGACGCGCGACGCGCGACCGGTGGCGAGCTGGCGCGCAATGATCATGCCCGCCTCGATGGTCTTGCCCAGGCCGACCTCGTCGGCCAGCAGCACGCGTGGCGGTCGTCGCGCGGAGGCGATGCCGGCCACGCGCAACTGATGCGGCACCAGGCCGATCCGCGCCGCGGCCAGACCCCACATCGGCGATCGGCGGGCCTCCGCGCGTCGGCGCAGCCCTTCCAGGCGCAGCTCGAACTGCGCCACCGAATCGGTGCGCCCACCGATCAGGCGATCGTCGGCCTGGCTCACGCTCTGTTCGTCGTCGAGCTGGCCTTCCTCCAGTTCGCGACCTTCGCCGCGGTAGATCAGCAGCTCGTCGCGGATCTCCACGCGCTCGACCAGAAACGCGATGCCCTTGCCGGCCACGCGCTGGCCAGCGCGAAATTCGGCGCGCAGCAGCGGTGCCGAATCGATTGCGTACGGTCGCAGCACGCCGGCCTTGGCAAACAGCACTTGCACGCCGCGTCCTTCGACACGCAGCACGGTGCCGAGCCCAAGCTCGGGTTCGGCGGAAGAGATCCAGCGTTGACCAGGAACGAACATTGCACAGCCATCGGTCGGGGGTCGACGATTATCCGCCGTGCGTGGCGTCGAGGGAACCGTTGTCTGGTGTTCGATACCTCAGGTCTCGCTCCATTGCCGCAGCAGGTTGTGGTACACGCCGGTCAGCTGCAATACGGCAGCGGCATCGGCGCCGGTGCGGCTCAGCGTCTGGATCGAGGCATCCAGTTCGAACAACAGGCGGCGCCGGTTGTCGTCGCGGACAAGGCTTTGCACCCAGAAGAACGACGCCAGTCGCGCGCCGCGGGTTACCGGTGCCACGCGATGCAGGCTGCTCGACGGGTACACGATCAGGTCGCCGGCGGGGAGCTTCACCTCATGCTCGCCATAGGTGTCACTGATGATCAGTTCGCCGCCGTCATAATCCTGCGGCTCATTGAGGAACAGCGAGCACGCGATGTCGCTGCGCAGTTGCCCGCCTTCGTCGGGCAAGGCCATCACCGCGCCGTCGACGTGAAAGCCGTACTGGCCGCCATCCAGATAGCGGTTGAAGCGGGGCGGCAGCATGCGCAAGGGCAGGGTTGCCGCGTGGTACAGCGGATGCCGCGCCAGCGCGGCCTGCACGTGCTGGCCGAGCTGCCGTCGCAGCGGCGAACCTTCAGGCAGTTGCTGGTTGCGCTTGGCCTGCGCACCCTGCGCACCCACCGTTTCGCGGCCATCCGTCCAGTCCGCCGCCTCGAGTGCCGCGCGCATCTGCGTGACTTGTTCGGTGTTCAGGATCTCGGGGATGTGCAGCAGCATGAATCACCTGGGACAGCGAGGGTAGAGACTGCGGGGATCAGAAGGTGAAGTTGGCGGTCAACATTGCCGAGCGTGACACGCCGGGAATGTAACGGTAGCCACTCTTGTTGATCGAGGCGACGTAGTCCTTGTCGAACAGGTTGTAAAGATTCAGCTGCAGCGCCAGATGCTTGTTCACCGGGTAGCTGGCCATGGCGTCGAACACCCAGTACGCCTCTGTATACGTGGGCGTGCCGATCGCGCCGTCGGTGCCGCGCCGGAGTTCGCCGGAGTAGCGCGCGCCACCGCCGAGGGTGAGTTTGAACGGCAGGCGCCAGGTGGTCCAGGCGGTGAAGGCGCAGTTCGGCGTGTAGGCGAGGGCACTGGAGCCATCCGAAGTTACCGAGTCGCCGTTCACCACCCTGGTATTCATGACGGTGTAGCCGGTACTGACCGACCAGTTTTTGCTGAGGTTGCCGACGGCGTTGATCTCGATGCCCTGCACGCGCTGCTTGCCGACCTGGTGGTACTCGGCGGAGTTGGTGGGATCCTGCACCAGCTGGTTGCTGACGGTGGTGCGGTACAACGCGCCAGTCAGGAGCAATTTCCCGTCCAGAACATTCCACTTCGCCCCGAACTCGGCGGTGCGCGCCTTCTGAGGCTCGAGATCCGGCTTGTCCAGGCTGCTGGCGGAACTGCTGAAGGCCAGCGTATTGCCGCCCGGTGGCTGCTGCGCCATGGCAAAGTTGGCGTAGATGGTCCCATTGGCCGTCGGCTTGTACAGCACGCCGAGCTTGTAGTTGGGAAGGTTGCCGGAAACGCGCGCATCGATGCCCGGCACCACGCTGCCGGCCGGCAGCACGCCACAGGCAGGCGTGCTCTTGCCGCCGCACACCACGGTGCTGGTGAAGTCGGTGGTGTAGTGGTCCAGGCGTGCGCCTGCATTGACCTGCCAGTGCTCGCCGAACTTGAGGGTATCGAACAGGTAGGCTGCTTCGGTATGGGTCTTGCCGCTGGTATAGGCACCGTTCGAGCCGTAGACCAGCCCGCCGACATCGGCATCGGGATCGTAGAGGTTGGCTGCTGGCCAGGTGCTGCCATTGAGCGCGGCGATACCCAGGTTGGTGGCTTTTTCCTGGGTCAGTTCGATGCCGGCACTGAGGTTGTGCGTGACGGCGCCGGTCTCGAAGTTGGCGGTGAAATTGGTCTGATTGGTGGCAATGCGGTTGTTCTGATGCTTGAAGTTCGGATTGCTGCGCGCGACGGTCCAGGTCGACGGGTCGGCCGGATCCGGCGTCAGCAGATTGGCCGCCGTCGCCATGAACGAGGTGAGCAGGTAATCCTGCCGCGTGCGACCCCAACGCAGCGTGTCGTGCAGAGCGAGGTTGTCGGAAAAGTCGTGCTGGACGATCGCGGTGAACATGTCTTGCTGATCGCGGTCGTGATCCTGGCGCGTGCCGTAGAAATTGTTCGGATCCGCCTTCGGTGCGTCGGCAATGAAGGGACGCGTCGGGTCTGGACTGCTGTAGCCGGGCAGGCCGACGGTCGACACGCCGCCGGCGGGGGTGTTGTTCTGCTTGATGTGCAGGAAGTCCAGGTACACGCGCGTGGGTGTACCCAGCCCGAAAGCCAGCGCTGGCGCCACTCCCCAACGATTGTTCTCCACCTTGACGCGTCCGGGTACGCCGCTGTTCTGGCCCAGCACGTTCAGGCGGAATGCGGACGTGTTACCGATCGCCTGGTTCCAGTCGGCCGTGCCACGCTTTTGATCGGCACTGCCGTAGCTCACCGCGCCGGAAACACTGTTGCCGAGCAGCGGCTGTTTGCTGACCATGTTGATCGCGCCGGTCGGCGCGGTGCGCCCGTATTCGGTGCCATCCGGACCCTTGGTCACTTCGATCTGTTCGATGTTGAACACGTCGCGCGAGATCGTGCCGAGATCGCGTACGCCATCCACGAAGATGCTGCCGGAGGTATCGAAGCCGCGCATGTAAATCGCATCGCCGGTACTGGTCGTGCCGTTCTCGCCGGCGTAGAAGGTGCCCACGCCCGGGCTGTTGCGCAGCGCCTCGGTCAGCGTGGTGGCACCCTGCTGCTGGATCAGGTCGCGGTTGATGATGCTGACGGTCTGGGTGGTATCGAGCAAGGACTGCGTGAATTTCGGGGAGGACAGGCGATCGATCCGGTAGTCGGGGCCGGCGTAGCCATTTACCTGGACGCGAGGCAGGCTCGTCGCCTGGGCAACCATCGCTTCGGTCGAGGGGGTGGGGCCAGATGCATCGGTGGCGCGAGCGTTGGGTGCCAGCGCCAGTGAGCCGAGCAGCGCCGTCGCCAGCAGGCCAGGGGCGAGCGAGGACGTGGCACGGTGGACGGGATGCTTCCTGCTTTTGATCAGACTCATCAAGCTTTCTCTGGACGTATGACTGGATGGTTTGGGGTTGACAGGCAGGCTGCAGGGCAAAGCCTTCTCGCGGTCAGCCTTGGGGAATCGCAGGCGTCTGGTGTATCAACCCCGAAGGTGCACACGATATTGATAATGAGAATGATTTGCAATAACTATGACGCAAGTCATGGACCCGCTCGAGCATTCGGCGCACCTGAAGAGCAAAGCGGCCCCACGCTTTCGCGCGGAGCCGCATGCTTCGCTCCAGCGATACCGCGTGCGCCCTACCCCGAGGGGATGCCGCAGGCGACTCGTTGCGGGGCCGTTACCAGATCTTCACCTGCTTGTCCGCAGGACGAATCATGGCGTTGCCAGCTTTGCACTGGAACGCCTGCGCGAAGGCCGGCATGTTCGACGGGGCGCCAATGGCGCGGAACTTCATCGGTGAATGTGGATCGGCGTTGAGATAAACCATCTGCGCCTTGTCACGGATGCTGCCACGCCAGACGCGCGCCCAGTTCAGGAAGAAACGCTGATCCTCGGTGTAGCCGTCGATCTTCTCGCTGGCTTCGGCCGGGTGGCTCTTCAGTGCGGTCTGCAGCGCGTCGTAGGCGATGTTGAGGCCACCCAGATCGGCAATGTTCTCGCCCAGGGTCAGTTTGCCGTTGACGTGCAAGTCGGGGTGATCGGCCATCGGCGCGTAATTGTCGAACTGGTTCACCAGTTTCTGCGTGCGCTCGTCGAACTGCTTCTTGTCCGCCGCGGTCCACCAGTTATCCAGGTTGCCCTTGCCATCGAACTGACTGCCCTGGTCATCGAAGCCATGGCTGGACTCGTGCCCGATCACGGCACCGATACCGCCGTAGTTGATCGCGTCGTCGCCCTTGGCGTAGAAGAACGGCGGCTGCAGGATCGCGGCCGGGAAGTTGATCGTGTTCTCGTTGGGGCTGTAGTACGCGTTGACGGTCTGCGGCGTCATGTGCCAATCCTGCCGGTCGGTCGGCTTGCCGATCTTGGCGATGTTGTAGTCGTAATCGAACTTCTGCGCCGCCTCCATGTTGGCGAAATAATTGTCCGGGGAGATCTTCAGGCCATCCCAGTTGCGCCACTTCTCGGGGTAGCCGATCTTCGGCAGGAACATGTTCCACTTGTCGATCGCCTTGGCCTTGGTCTCGGCGCTCATCCAGTCGAGGTTCTCGATGCGGTTCTTCAGGGCCTGACGGATGTTGTGCACGAGTTCCTCGGCACGCTGCTTGGCCTCGGGTGGGAAATACCTGGCCACGTACAACTGCCCAAGCGCCTCGCCCATGGCGTCGTTGACCGAGTCCAGCGAACGCTTCCATTGCGGTTTTTGCTCGGGCTGGCCGCGCAGGGACTTGTCGTAGAAATCGAAGCGGGCGTCGACGAACGGCTCGGACAAGGTGTCGGCTGCGCCGGAGATCGTGTGGGCGGCCAGGTAGGCTTTCCATTCGGCCAGAGGCGCGCTCGCCAGCAGCTTGTCCATCTCGGCGAAGAACTTCGGCTGCGACAGCGAGAAGCCCTTGTCGACGGTGATGCCCTGGGACGTGAAGAACTTGTCCCAGTCGAAATGCGGGGTGACCTGGTCGGCTGCGGCCACGGTTACGAAGTGGTACTGATTTTCAGGCTTGCGCATTTCCACACGCGGGATGGAATGTTTGGCCAGTTCGGTTTCGAACTTCATCGCCAGCTCCGCCTTGCTCGCTGCCGCCTTGGCCGGGGTGCCCGTCAATTCGAACAGCTTGGCCAGATACTTTACGTACTCGGCACGGACGTCCTTGTACTTGGCGTCGGTGTAGTAGCCCGGCGTGGGCAGGCCCAGACCACCCTGGTTGGCGGAGGCAATCTGCATGCTCGCATTCTTGTAGTCGGCCCGGGCACCGAAGCGGAATACCGCACCATCACCCCTGGCGAACGACTGGCGTAGCCAGAGCGGAATGTCCTTGTTCGACTTCAATGCGTCGATCTTTGCCAGGTATGGCTTGAGCGGCTCGAAGCCGGCATGGTTGCGCGCGCCCATGTTCATGCTGGAGCGGTACAGCCAGCCAATCTTCTGCTCGATCGAGCCCGAAGCGGCGCTGTCGGCGTTCTTGTCGGCCGCATCAACCAATCGATGCTGGTCGTTGAGGCTCTTTTCGCGCAGCAGGTTGAACGAACCCCACACGGTCTGGTCGGCCGGTATCGGGTTGGCGGCGATCCACTTGGCGTTGACGAACTGGTTGAAGTCCTGGCAGGCCTCACTGGATGTACCCAGTTCGCTGACGTCGAACACGCTTGGCGCCACCGCTGCCGTCGTGCTGGAGTCGCTGCCCATGCGGGCGGTGCTGGCTGGCGCGGTGGCCGATGCCTGCGTGCCGCAGACGGTGAGCGCCAGCGCCACGCTGGCAGCAAGCACCAGCGGTTTCAAAGTGGTCTTGGTCATTGGTTGTGTCTCCAGTGTGGGTTTGCCCGCAGGCTTCGCGTTGGATTCGGTCGGCCACGGCAGGACAGCGTGCTGAAAGCCGCGGCAATACCGACTGACGCTAGGCCAAAGGTCATGGGCCAGAAAGTGTCAAAGGTCAGGGACGAGGCTTGTCACCCGACGTTTGCTGACAGCCTTGGCAGTGAAGCACAGCAGATGTGTGCCGAGCGCGAGCAGCGATTGCGTGGGCCGCCTGCTGCTTTGAGAAAAGAGGCCCCGCATGTGCATGCGGGGCCTCCGGGTGTTGACGTTGCTGCTGGCTGTCGACTCACCAGGCCAATCGTGTTGATACGCTTACCAGATCTTCACGCGGGTGTCGTCCGGCCGCACCATCTTGTCGCCTGGCTTGCACTGGAATGCCTTGGCGAATGCCGGCATGTTCGACGGCGCGCCAATGGCGCGGAACTTCATCGGTGAATGCGGATCGGCATTCAGATAGACCATCTGCGCCTTTTCACGGATCGAGCCGCGCCACACACGCGCCCAGTTGAGGAAAAAGCGCTGATCTTCCGTGTAGCCGTCGATCTTCCTGCTGGCTTCCTCGGGATGGTTCTTCAACGCGGTTTGCAGGGCGTCATAGGCGATGTTGAGGCCACCCAGATCGGCGATGTTCTCGCCAAGCGTCAACTTCCCGTTGACGTGCAGGTCGGGATGATCGGCCAGCGGCGCATATCCATTGAACTGATCAACCAGCTTTTGCGTGCGTGCGTCGAATTTCTTGCGATCGTCCTTGGTCCACCAGTTCTCGTTGTTGCCGCTGCCGTCGAACTGGCTGCCCTGGTCGTCGAAGCCGTGGCTGGATTCGTGACCGATCACCGCACCAATGCCGCCATAGTTTATGGCGTCGTCGCCGTGGGCGTAGAAGAATGGCGGCTGCAGGATCGCGGCGGGGAAGTTGATCGTGTTGTCGGTCGGGTTGTAGTACGCGTTGACCGTCTGCGGCGTCATGCCCCAGTCCTGACGATCAGTCGGCTTGCCGATCTTGGCGATGTCGTAGTCGTAGTTGAACTTGGCTGCGGCTTGCATGTTGCCGAAATAATTGTCCTGACTGATCTTCAGGCCGTCCCAGCTGCGCCAGGTTTCCGGATAGCCGATCTTGGGCAGGAATTTCTCCCACTTGTCGATGGCCTTGGCCTTGGTCTCGGCGCTCATCCAGTCCAGGTTCTCGATGCGGTTCTTCAGCGCGTCGCGAATGTTCTGCACCAACTCCTTGGCGCGGACCTTCGCTTCCGGCGGAAAATATTTGGCGACGTAAAGCTGGCCCAGCGCCTGGCCCATGCCGGCATTGACCGCGCCCAGCGCGCGCTTCCACTGCGGCTCCTGCTGCGGTTGGCCGCGCAGCGTCTTGCCGTAGAAGTCGAAGCGGGCGTCCACGAACGGCTCGGACATGTAATTGGCGGCGCTGGACAGGGTATGCGCCTTCAGATAGGCCTTCCACTCATCCATCGGCGCATCGGCCAGCAGCTGGTCAAATTCCTTGAAGAATTTCGGCTGGGACAGTGAGAAGCCCTTGTCGACGGTCACGCCCTGGGCCTTGAAGAAAGCACCCCAGTCAAATGCGGGAGTGACCTTGTCGGCGGCTTTCACCGAAACGAAGTGGTACTGGTTTTCCGGCTTGCGCATCTCCACCGGCTCGATCGAGTGCTTGGCCAGGTCGGTCTCGAACTTCATCGCCATGTCGGCCTGCTTGCCGGCCTGCGTGGCGTCGACGCCGGTCAGCTCGAACAGCTTGGTCAGGTATTTGACGTACGCGGCACGCTGGTCCTTGTACTGGGCATCGGTGTAGTACGCCGGCGTAGGCAGGCCCAGTCCGGACTGCTCGACGTAGCCGATCTGCGTTTTGGCGTTCTTGAAGTCGGCACCAGAGCCGAAGTCGAAAACGAAGCTGTTGCCTTCGGCGAATGACTTGTTCAGCCACTCGGGCAGGTCCTTGCGCGACTTCAGTGCATCGATCGAAGCCAGATCAGGCTTGACCGGATTGAAACCGGCCTTGTTCCGCGCGTCCATGTCCATGCCGGAACGGAAGAGCCAGCCGATCTTCTGCTCGATCGAGCCGGGCGTGGCGGTGGAGGCGTTTTTCTCGGCATTCTCGACAAGTTGATGCTGGTCCTTGAGGCTCTTCTCGTGCAATTCGCTGAACGATCCCCAGACGGCCTGGTCGGCGGGAATCGGGTTGGCCTTGATCCACTTGGCGTTGGCGAAAGTGTCGAGGTTCTGGCAGGCCTCGTCCATCGGTCCGAGTTCGTCCACATTGAAGATGCTGGCGCTTGCCGTGCTGGAGGCGCTCGCCACCGTGGCGGTGTGTGCGGGCATCGCGCTGCTGCTCTTGGCAGGCGCCGCTGCGGTGGGCTGTTCACTCTTGCCGCACGCGGTCAATGTCAGCGCCAGGCTGACGGCCAGTGCCAGGGGCTTCAGGTACTGCTTGGTCATACGTATCCCTCGATAGATGGAGTCGCCACACGGGCGGGTACATGGAATATCACGGGCGGCAGCATGCCCGAGTCCCGACATTGTGCTGCCAGACCTGTTGACGCTAGGCCAAACGTCATGGGCCAGACAGTGTCAAAGGTCAGGGGTCCCGCCCCGTGCTGCGTACTCAGGAAGGCTCGACAAAATCATCCTGTCGCAGCGCGGCCCGAGGAGCCGGCAGGGTGTCCGGCGCGACCGCTCCGCCGGAAATGATGAAGGCCATGGCCTGGTCCATGCTCCAGTCGGTGGGCGTCAACTCCTCCACCGGCACCAGTTCCAGGTAGCCGCCGGTGGGGTTGGGCGTGGTCGGAATGTATACCGCCGCCATCTCGCGGCCAGTGCCTTCCTCGATCATGACCCGGGTCACGAAACCCACCACTTTCATGCCGCGACGTGGAAAGTCGATCAGCACCACTCGCTGCATGCCGCCGGGCTTGTTCTGCAATACCGTCATCAGCTTCTTGGTGCCGCCGTAAATGGTGTGCACCAGCGGGATGCGAGCCAGCAAGGCGTCGAAACCATTGAGAAAGCGCTGGCCGATCACGCGGGTTGCCACGAACCCCAGCAGGTAAAGCAGGAGCAGCGTGATCAGCAAGGCGACGATGAAGGTCAGCCACTGCGCGTTCAGTGCCTCCGCCGTTCGGGGAGCGACCAGCGACAACGCACCGAGCAGTGCAGCGACCAGCGGCGCCCCGATCCCGGCCAGCACACCCAGCACGAATTTGAAGACCAGCCAGGTCACCCACAGCGGGATGAAGGTGAGCAGACCAGTCAGCAGGTAGCGTTTGAGGCGCAGCGGTGGCATCGAGCCGTCCGGAGTTCAAGTACCACCATTGTACGTGGTGGCAACGGGGCGCGGGTTGCGCTAGCGTGCGTTCTTTGCCGGGGAACGGAACTCTTCATGAAGAAGCTGCTTGGTGCGTTGCTGCTTGTGTTTTTCCTCGTCGGTTTGATCCATGCGCAAGTCTCGCCTGCGCCCGTGCCAGGGTCGGCGCCCTCGTCCGCATTGCAGGCAGGCGCGGTGCAGTCTCCCGCGTTCAACGTGGACACTGCCACGAACGCCTATATGGCCGAGCTGACAGTGGCGCAGCGTGCCAACTCGAATGCGTATTTCGAAGGCGGGTACTGGCTGATTCTGTGGGATCTTCTGGTTGCGCTGGGCGTGGCGTGGTTGTTGCTCGGTAGCCGACTGTCCGCGCGCATGCGCAACCTCGCCGAACGCATGACCCGGTGGCGCTGGCTGCAGACGGCAATCTACGCGGTGCAGTACATCGTGCTGACGAGCTTGCTGACCTTGCCGTGGAGCCTCTACGAAGGTTACTTTCGCGAGCACAAATACGGCTTGTCCAACCTGAACCTGGGTGGCTGGTTCGGCGAGCAGGGCAAGGGCCTGCTCGTGGGTTTGATCCTGGGCACGCTGGCGCTGGTCGTCATCTACGCCGTGATCCGCAAGGCCACGCGAACGTGGTGGCTGTGGGGCGCCGGGGTGGTGATCGTCTTCATGATCTTCATTTCCACCATTGCGCCGGTCTATCTCATGCCGCTGTTCAACTCCTACAAGCCATTGCCGGACAGCCCGCTCAAGGTGCAGATCCTGTCGATGGCGCGGGCAAATGGCATCCCGGCCACCAACGTGTACTGGTTCGATGCGTCGCGCCAGAGCAAGCGCATCAGCGCCAACGTCAGCGGCCTGTTCGGCACCACCCGCATCAGTCTCAACGACAACCTGCTCCATCGCAGCTCGCCGGAGGAGATCAAGGCCGTGCTCGGCCACGAGATGGGCCACTACGTGCTCAACCATGGATACAAGGGCATCGCATTCTTTGGCATCGTCATCGTGTTCGGGTTTGCCTTCGTGCAGTGGGGGTTTGGCTGGGCGGAGCGGCGCTGGGGTGCGCGCTGGGATGTGCGCGGCGTCGGTGATGTGGCTGGATTGCCGCTGATCGCGGCATTGTTCGCGATCTTCATGTTTGTCATGACGCCGGTGAACAACACCATCACGCGCACCATGGAGGCCGAGGCCGATGTGTTCGGTCTGAATGCCGCACGCCAGCCTGACGGCTTCGCGCAGGCCGCGGTTCAATTGTCCGAGTACCGCAAGATGCATCCCGGCGCGATCGAGGAATTCCTGTTCTTCGACCATCCCAGCGGCTGGCATCGAATTCATCGGGCGATGGTGTGGAAGGCCGAACATCTGGACGACGCGGACGTGCGGCGCGGCGACGCGATCGCGCCAATTGGAGCACGCTGATCTGGAGCAGGTCATGGCGGTAATCCCTGTCGCCTTGACGGCATGCGATAGCAACGAGCAGCGAGATGACGTTCGCCTTTATTCCACTTGAGACTCCTCGACTCACTATTGAGTACCCGCCATGTCGACTTCCGGCCTCCGGACCATTTTTTTTGCCGTCGCCACGGCTGCAGCGTACGCACCGCACGCTTCAGCTCGGGCGAACGATTTGGCACTCGGTCTGCGCGTCGATCGCGTGCTGGCCACGACGCCGTTGATCGACGGCCACAACGATCTGCCATGGGAGATCCGCGAACGCTTCGGCAGCGCGGCCGGGGTGGATCTATCCAAGGGCACGGCGAACCTGCCGCGGAAGATGAAGGATGGTGAAATCGCGACGCCGTTGATGACGGATATCCCGCGTCTGCGCCTGGGTCATGTCGGTGCGCAATTCTGGTCGGTGTGGATTCCGGCCACGGTGACCGGGGCGGCGGCCGTGAAGATGACCCTGGAGCAGATCGATATCGTGCGGACCATGACGGCACGCTATCCGCAGGATCTGCAGATGGCGTATTCGGCGGACGACATCGTGCGTGCACACAAGGCAGGCCGCATCGCTTCGCTGATCGGGATCGAGGGCGGCCACCAGATCGACAACTCGCTGCCCGTACTGCGGGACATGTACGTACTGGGGGCTCGCTACATGACGCTGACCCATACGCGAGACAATGACTGGGCCGACTCGGCCACGGACGCGCCCAAGCACCGTGGGCTGACTCCCTTCGGTCACGCCGTCGTGCATGAAATGAATCGTCTGGGCATGCTGGTCGATCTCAGCCACGTGTCACCCGATACCATGCGTGATGCGCTGAAGACATCGCGGGCGCCCGTCATGTTCTCCCACTCCGGAGCCCGTGCGCTGGACGACCATCCACGCGACGTGCCGGATGACGTATTGAAATTGGTGGCGCACAACCGCGGTATCGTGATGGCCACGTTTGCGACGTCCTATGTCTCCGACGCGCGCAACCACTGGGAAGCCGATCGGGCAGCGGAGCAGACGCGGTTCAGCGCTCCACCCTATGCCGGCCTCTACATCGGCCAGCCCGAGCGGGCGAACGCAGCCATGGCCGCCTGGGACCGCAAGCATCCGAAACCCGTCGTCACCCTGGCGATGGTGGCCGACCATATCGAACACATTCGCAAGTTGGCCGGCGTCGACTGCGTCGGCATCGGATCGGATTTCGATGGCATTCCCGACACGCCGCAAGGCCTTGAGAGCGTCGACAAGTTTCCTGCCCTGCTCATGGAGCTGGCGCGGCGTGGCTGGAGTGACGAGGATCTGGCCAAGGTGGCCGGCGGCAACATGCTGCGGGTGATGCGCGAGGCGGCGTCGGTCGCGAAGGGGCTGCAGGCCACCGAGCCGCCATCAGCGGCGACGATCGAGCAGCTTGACGCGGGCGTTGCGCAGCGAACGATGTGAGGCATAGCCGCGGATCAGACGGCGCCTGTCTTTTCAGCACTTCACGCGACCACCAGCCAGCTGCGTGCACGGCTGGTAGGTCGGCGGTTTCTGCGGAGCCCAGCGGCTTCCTGGATCACGGTCGGGACGGTGTCGCCTGTCCCAGTACCCTCCAGATGCACCACCCCAGTAAACGGGAGCGTAGTCCGGGACAGGGTGTGACAGCTCGTCGCGATACTGGTCGTTCTGCTCGCGCAGGATGTCGTTCTGCGCTTCCAGCCGGTTGCGCTCGGCGGCCTGGTTCAACAAGCCTCGCTGGCGTGCCTCGTCTTCGCGCTGCTGCGCGGCAACTGCTTCGTCCTGTTGGCGTTGTGCCTTGTCTTCCTGCGCCTCTTGATACGCGGCCAGACGCTCCTTGTAGAGCGCGTCGAGCTGTCGCGCGTCCGCGTATTGCCTGGCAAGTTTGTCCTGGCCCAGGCGCAGGTAACGATCGATCACCTCGCTGTCGTCTGCCTTGTGCAGCAATTCGCCTTTGCCCGCAGGGCACGGATGATCGGTGTAGGCAACGACTCCGCCCGACTGCGGGCATTTGTAGATGTTCTGCCCGGCGGCAGCCGGCGCGAGCAGCGTCAGGGCGATGCCAACACCCGACAGAAACGATCTGGGACTCAAAGCGTTCATGGCAGCATTCACTATGCAGCAGAGCGGCTTGACCCCGCGTAAATGGAAGCTTGCCCGCCGCGCTGGCCGGTGTCCAGTCGTCGGCTGGTGTTTCAGTCGCGGCTGGGGATGCGCAGTCCCCGCGCCACGGCTGGCCTTTCCAGCGCGCGCTCGAGCCATGCCGGGACGTGCGCCAGCCGATCGTAATCGACCAGCTCGCGCGCCTCGTAGAAGGTGATCAGGTTGTTCACCCAGCCCAGCGTGGCAATGTCGGCGATGCTGTAGTCGTTGCCCATGATCCAGTCGCGACCGGCGAGGCGACCGTCGAGCACGCCCAGCAGCCGCTTCGATTCGTTGACGTAGCGTGCCAGCGGGCGTTTGTCAGCGATGTCCTTGCCGGCGAATTTGTTGAAATAGCCGACCTGCCCGAACATCGGGCCGATTGCCGCCATCTGGAAAAATACCCACTGGATGCACTCCCAGCGTCGCGCGGGCTTGGCGGGAATGAACCGGCCGCTCTTGTCGGCCAGATACAAAAGGATCGCGCCCGATTCGAACAGTGCCAAGGGTTCGCCGCCCGGACCGGCTGGATCGATGATCGCGGGAATCTTGCCGTTGGGATTGAGCGACAGGAACTCCGGCGTTTGGCTCTCGTGGTGCATGATGTCGACCAGGTGCGGCTCATATGGAAGGCCGGTTTCCTCCAGCATGATCGATGCCTTGACGCCATTCGGTGTGTTCAGCGAGTACAGCTGGATGCGATCGGGATGTTGCGGGGGCCAGCGCGAGGTGATGGGGAAGCTCGACAAGTTCGACAAGTGGGTTTCCTCGGGGTGGGGCGAGCGGATCAGGCATCCTGGTCGATGGTGCGGCAAGCCCGGGTGAA
>JBDTEG010000153.1:0-3766 GCA_039922695.1 Rhodanobacter sp.
CGGCCAGCTGCGGCGCCAGGTCGAGCAAGGCATCGATCGCCGGATGCGCATGCCGACAGGCCGGCCACGGTTTCAGGCTGGTGCTGTGGATCAACCAGTCGGAGTCTGCCGCAATGACACGTTCCGGTTGAGCGTCCGGCGCCGTGGCTGCAAACAAGCCTTGCGGACCCTCCAGAATGTAGCGTGGCCCAGTTACCCCAGCAGCAGCCAGCTGCGCCGCCAGCCAGCCACTGCGAGCAGCTTCGGCGTTATGGATCGACTTGGTGGGCACCGCTTCGTGTCGCATTTGCCACAGGCCGCCGGTGCGGCTGCCCGCTGTGCCGAGTGCGTCGGCCGTCGCCTCGGCGTCCAGCCCGAACACGGATACCGCGGCGGCCGCAGCGCCAAAGGCGCCTGCAGTCGAGGTGGGATGCCAGTAGCGATAATGACCGACGCCCAGCGCGCGACCGATCCGGATCGTGGTTTCGTAACCGCGCACCACGGCATCAAGCAGCTGCGTCGCACCGGCTTCGCAGGCCTCGCAGGCAGCAACCGCCAGCGGAATCACCACCGGCCCCGGATGCAGGATTGCGCCGCGGTGCACATCGTCCATCTCCAGCACGTTACCCAGCGCAGCGTTGACCAGCAACGTGGACGCCGGATCATGCCGACCTGCCGCCAGGGCAGTCGCCTCGCCCGCGGGCAGGGTCTCGACCAGCGCGGTCAACTGCGCGGCCAGCGGATAACGCAAGGCTCCCAGCGCACAGCCCAGCCAGTCGACCACCAGGGCGGCGGCACGCTGCCGGGCGGCGGCATCGACCGGCCGCTGCAACTGAACGGCCAGACGCTCGGTCAAGCTGGAACCTTCTTCGGTCATGCGTGCAAACCACCTCGTCGATCTCGATCTCGTTCGCGTGACGGCCTGCGCGGAACAGCAGCTTCCCGTCAGCATGCAAAGAGTACCTGACTTTGTCCGGACATTACCATATGATCAACCTACCGGAAGTGGTAGCCGGGGTCGGGCAACCGACTGCGCCCAGCACAGAAGACCACCCGTTCATGCCCAAGCACCTCGACGCCAGCAACATCTTCGACTATCTGCGCGCCGGCGCGGAAATCTATACGCCTGGATGCGCCGGGCATTCGTTGCTGTTCGAGTCCTGGCTGCAACAGACGCCCGAACGTTGCGCGCAACTGCGATTCACCGGCGTGCATATCCCCACGGTGAACCGGTTCGACTTTGCCAGCCTCAATCCGGCAACCCGCCAGCGCACGATCTTTCTCAGCGGCGACTTGCGCGCCTCCTGGCTGGCGGGCAAGGTCGACTACCTGCCAATGACGTACAGCGGCACCTGGCAATGGCTGACCGGGCATGCCCGTTTCGATGTGGCGCTGGTGCAGGTGGCGCCACCTGATGCCGAGGGCAAATGCTCGCTCGGCGTGGCGTGTGACTTCACTCCGGCCGTGTGGCCGCGGGCAACCCGGGTGCTGGCCCACGTCAACCCGCGTATGCCACGTACCCGAGGCCCGTCGATTCCGTGGTCGCGCATCGACGCAGCGATTGAACACGACAGTCCGCTGCTGCAGGTCCCCGATCCGGAACCGGATCCCCGCATGGACACGGTCGCTGCGCGGATTGCCGAGCTGATCACCGATGGTGCAACGCTGCAGTTGGGCTTGGGTCGCGTGCAGTCGGCCGTGCTGCGTGCGTTGAACGACCGCCGCAATCTGCGCATCCACAGCGGTATGGTCTCCGACGGCCTGCTGGCCCTTATCGAAGCCAACGCGCTGGCTGATGACGGCGATGCCGTCGTCGCCGGCGTCGCGATTGGCACCGAAGCGCTATACTCGGTAGTTGCCGAACGGGTGCATTTCCGCGATGTAAGCCATACCCACGATGTTGGAGTACTGCGCGCCATCCCCGGGATGACCGCGATCAACAGCGCGCTGTCCGTCGACTTGCTTGGCCAGGTCAACGGTGATTACCTGGGAGGCCGTCAGCTCAGTGGCGTCGGCGGCCTGCCTGATTTTCTGCGCGGCGCACGCCAGGCTCCCGGTGGCCGGGGAATCATCGCCCTTCCGGCATCCACGCCGAGCGGCGAGAGTCGCATCGTACCGATGCTGCCCTCTGGCCCGGTAAGCCTGGCGCGCATCGACGCCGACTGCATCGTCAGCGACTATGGAATTGCCGATCTGCGTTACCTGGATGTACGCGAGCGTGCTGGCGCTATCATCGCGATCGCAGACCCGGTGCACCGCGAGTCGCTGGAACGTAGCTGGCACGAACTCGCGCGACAGTTATGACGCTCCTGTCCTGATACGAACGCCACAATCAAGGCTCAATGGATGAACGTGAAACAACGCAGCAAGCCCCGTTATGCCGAACTTGGCGACCTGCTGCGGGCCGCCATCGAGAATGGCGACTACCCGGTGGGCGGCCTGCTTCCGACCGAGCTGGAACTTTGCGAGCGCTTTGACGTCAGCCGCCATACCGCCCGCGCCGCGCTCGCGCAACTCATCACCGCCGGCATGGTCTCACGCCGCCCCGGCGCCGGCACGAGGGTGATCGCCCAGCGCGAAGCCATGCGTTACGAACACGGCATCGATACTGTCGAGATGCTGATGCAATACGGCAATACCACGCGGCTCCAGGTGATGTCCTGCGTCCGCAAGGTAGCCGACGAAGCCATGGCCACGCGGCTGGAGATGACCAAGGGAAAGGAGTATCTGCACCTGGTCGGGCTGCGGTTGGAGGTGCCCACCCGTGATCCCATCGCCGTCACCGAAATGTTCGTGCCGATGCGTGCCGGCGTGCCGGCCGACAAGATGCTCGATGCCAATACAGCGAGCCGGGCCGTGGCGCGTTTCCTCGACGCGTCACGGCTGTCGCGGGTGGAACAGGTATTCGACGCCGCCTCGTTCACCCCGGACGACGCGAAACTGCTTGGGATCAAGCGCAACGAACCCGCCATGCGGGTGCAGCGTCGCTATCGTGGCACGAAAGACCACTTGATGATGCTGGCGGTCAGCCTGCACCCACCCGGCCGCTTCGCCTACAGCATGGTGTTGTCCCGCACCAACCGTTGATGGCCACGGGTGGATCCGCGTCACCCGGCAAGGCCGACAAAACGTCAACGCCTGAACAGCAAACGCAGTACGGACGGCCGCAATGCCATCCACATCAATTGACGGAATTCGGCAGGCGTGAGGCTGGTCTTGCACGTCAGCATCCCAGCCACACCATCCATCACCAGCAAACCATCGACAGACTTCACCGCGTTGATGCGCACGTCCAGTTTCATTGCGGGCGTCACCACTTTCATGCCGTCGCCTCTGCATCCTGCCAGACCGGCAACGCGACCATGCCGCGACCGGCCGCACGGCCTGAAATCATCGCTTCGGTCAGGTATGAGCCGTTCTGGTACAGATCGGAGAACATCGAGCCCAACTCGCCCGCTTCATACAGCCGCGGAATTGCGTTGCCCGCATGGTCGAGCACTTCCGACGCGATGTTGCGACGCGCTCCGCCGCCGGTGCAGACAATCACCGGGTCGACCTTCACGGCATAAAACGGACCCTGCGCAATCGGCATCAAGGTGTCCGGGTTACGCCCGAAATCGTCATCGTGCTGGTTCGCGCAGGCGGCGTTGTAGCGGTCCACCGCGGCCTTGACCACTGCCGGATCGCGACCGATTTTCCGTGCCAGTTCGTCGATGCTGTCCGCCTTGGCGATCCAGCCCTGCGCGATTTCGGCCGAGTTGTCGTCACTCCAGCGATAGCCGCGCAC
>JBDTEG010000154.1:0-6141 GCA_039922695.1 Rhodanobacter sp.
CCGCGTGTCGCAGGCTGCCGTCCGCGTTCGTCGCCTTGGCATCCACCTGCAAGGGAACGGCTTGCTCGTTGACGGTTGCGGACAACGTTTCACCTCTTGCCACTGTGCCGGCCTTGAATACCTGGCCGAACGTCACTGGAAAGGCGGTTTGCGGTTGTCGGGTCTGGCTGATCACGTGGTTCGTCACGATGGTCGCCGCGCGCGCCGCGCCAGAGACAGCCAAATATGCAATGGCGGCCAAGACAAGCCAACGGAATTCATTTCGGCCAATGCGGTCCGTGTCGCGCATAGCATTCATGATCTGCATACCTCCACGGCAGGGGGCCAACTATAGCCGATCAGGTCTCACCATCAGCTCGCTTTTGCTCGTACCTGCCGGAGAAGGCGACGCGCAGCGCTGGTTCGAACATGCGCGCGGCAGATGCGATGGTAGCGCGTCGGCACTCCCTGTAGCACATGCCCTCTCCTCTCCCCTCCGACTCACCTCCCCCGCCCGCTGGACCATAGCAGATACACGCGCCAGGACAATGCCGTGATGGCCGCGCAGCCACAGGCAACCGGCTAGAATATCCGTCGCCACACGACTTCGATGGAAAGCGCACGCCTCAAGGCACCGCCATCTGCCAACTGCGCAAGGTCGAGCAGTGGATCCATCTGCCACTCGCCGGGCAGGAGCTCTCGGTATCGTTGCAGCAGCTCTGGTGCCACCTGCACGTTGTCCAGATGCCGGCGCGTGGCATTGATCAAGGGACGCAGCCGCACCGGACGGGCACAAGTCGCCCACTCCGCGAGCCGCGCGGTCCAACCTGGTCCCTCGTCGAAGCTAAAGCCATACGCCGACGGCTGTGCAGCGATGCCCGGGTGCAGCGCGGCGACCAAGCGGCTTTGGAAAGCGCCAGCATTTTTCCAGCGCAGCGGCAGGCGCTGGGCCAAGCGCACTGACTCCCGATCCGCCAGCGGTGTCGTGTAGTAGCCATGCCGGATCGACACACTGTTGTTGACGCCCATCCAGTAATGGCAACGAAACAACGGATAGAGCAGCTCGACCTGCGCGCGCGTCAGGCGCGCGTTCCCTACCCCGGACATGCTCACGATGTCCCGAATCGATGCGGCGAGCCGCGCCTCGTAGTCCGCCAAGCCGTCGCGGTGGCGAAAAACGCCACGGCTGAACCCGCGGTAGAAGGTCCTCACGATGTCGCGAGCGGTAAACGAGCCGCCCGGTAGGTGGAAGTAGTTGCGGAAGATTTCACCGCCACCGCCGTTCAGCGCGATGGACCCGTCGGCCGTTTGCTGCAACCGGGTGCGGCGGTCGGCACCTCGATCGTCGATACCGTCGTTGGGCAGGCCGTCGAAGAACAGCGCGCTCTGCTCCAAGGATTGGATGTCCGGGACCGACAAACCTCGATTCATCACGCCTTTGTCGTTTGCATCGAGCGCGAGACCGATCGCGTCCGCCACCGTCCTCGCTATCGCCACATCGGCGGAATCGGGCTCGCCATACACGAACAACCGCGGCTGCACGCCGGCTGCTAGCAACCCGGCTACAATCAGGCGCGAGTCGAAACCGCCCGATAACGCCGTGTTGACCCGGCCTGGAAAGGCCGATGCCACCTCTGCCGACACCTTGCGTAGGTGATCGGTGATCGCATCGACAGCCTCCTCCGGCGAGCCGAAATCGAGGCCCTTGGAACTGAACCCGTCGGGAAAACGCTGCCACGGACGTCGATGCTTCAAATCCCGGACTTGGCCTAAAGGCAACAAACTGACCCCGCGTGCCACTGATTGGCACGAATGCGCCGCGCCCACCAGCACGTACTCGGTCGCGGCAGCCGCATGGAGCTCGACGTGCTTCAGGTAGGCACATGCGGCAAGCCAGCTGGTGCTGATGAAGCAACCGTCATCGCTGCCGTGGACGTGCACGAACCCCAAGGCGTCATTCAACAACCAGGTGTGTTCGCCCGTATCCACAAACAGCGCGAAGTTGCCGCGCAACGCAGCTTCCTCCAAGCGACCGGTCGCATGCACCTCCTCGAGCAACACCGCCAGCGCGCGCCGGCCAAAATGTCCGCGAAACCACAGCGGGCCGACACAACAAGCTGTCCCCCAAGAGGTCTGGACAAGGCAATCGTCAGCCTGACGTTGTCCCGGATGGCCCCAAGTGACCACATCGCCGCCACCAAATTCGATCTGTGCTGCACGCTCAAACCCCTGCCGCTCCAGCGAGCGCTCGGCACGGGCCTTTCCGGCGGGGTCACCGCCGGAAAGATAGATTGACAGCGCGTTCAGCACGGGTACGGTGCGGTGTCTGCGACCAAGCTCGGCAGTTGCATGTTCGACCCCTCCCCGCAATACACCCGACGTGGCAGGCCACACACCGTGCTGGTTACGCGGTCACGCGAAGTGCGGCTGCGAGATGCTCCACCACAGACGATTGAATCTGTTCCGTCAAGTATGGGTGCATCGGCAAACTGAGGACCCTTTCCGCCACGGCATCGCCGACCGGAAGTTCGGCAGCGGAGGCCACGGCCGGTTGGCGGTTGAGCGGCGTTGGATAGTGCACGGCGGTTGGGATGCCGTCCTCGGCGAGTGCTTTCTGCACATGATCGCGATTGGCGACCTGGACCGTGTACTGCGCCCATGCGCTCACATTCCCAGCGTCGACGAACGGTGTGGCCGTCACTCCTGCCGAGGTCAACAGGCGGGTGTAGGTGTCCGCGGCCCGTTGCCGAGCGGCCAATTCATCGTCGAGGATTTTCAGCTTCTCCAACAAAATTGCGGCCTGCAACGTATCCAGCCGACTGTTCACACCAACGCGCACGTGGTGGTAGCGCCGATCCTGACCGTGCCGGGCAATTTGACGCATTACCTTTGCCAGCTCGTCATCGTCCGTGAAAATGGCACCGCCATCACCGTAACAGCCGAGCGGTTTGGTCGGAAAGAAACTAGTGCACGCGACGCGCGAGAGGTTGCCGCTCCTGCAACCGTTGCAGGTTGCGCCCAAGCTTTGCGCCGCGTCTTCGATGACCGGAATGCCGTGCCGCGCTGCAATCACATTGACGGCCCCGAAATCGGCACACTGGCCGAATAGGGATACCGCAATGACGGCCTTGGTGCGGGGCGTGATCGCGGCCTCGAGCAACGCAGGATCGAGGTTGTAGGTGCGTGCGTCGATATCGACGTACACTGGACGTGCGCCCAGCAGAGCCGTGGTTTCGGCGGTGGCAATATACGTGAAGCCCGGCATCACCACCTCGTCGCCCGCGCCGATTCCGAGCGCCATCTGCGCAATCTGCAATGCATCGGTGCCGTTGGCGACGGCGATGCAATGGCGGCCACCAGTGTAAGCAGCGAGCTTATCCTCGAACTCGGCGACTTCGGGACCCAGGATGAACTTGCCGTGTGCGAGCACGCGCCCGATTGCGGCATCGATCTGGCTTTCGATCCTGGCCCGTTGCGCCTCAAGATCCACAAATGCAATCACGCTGAAACCTCCGATTTGACCAGCACGCCGGCCCGCAACACGTAACGCGTACCGGTGTGGACGCAGATCGCCTCGCCATCGCCAACGAGCGGCACGCCAAGACGCTCGCCGAACTCGCTCATCCAGCCGATCTGGCGAGCGGGCGTGCCGACCACCAGCGCATAGGCTGACACGTCGCGGTTCACGACCGCCCCGGCCCCGACGAAGGCAAAGGCACCAATCGTGACGCCGCAGACGACCGTGCAATTGGCCCCGAGCGTCGCCCCTTTCCTGACCACGGTGTCCCGATACTCGTTCTTGCGCTCCACCAGCGAGCGCGGATTGTAGACGTTCGTGAACACCATGCTCGGGCCGCAGAACACACCTTCCTCCAGCGTCACGTTGTCGTACACCGATACGTTGTTCTGGATCTTGCAATGATCGCCGATGACGACCTGGTTGCCGACGAATACGTTCTGGCCGAGCGATACGCTGTTACCGATCCGTGCGCCCGCGCAGACATGCACGAAGTGCCATACACGAGAGCCGTCCCCAATCCGGGCACCCTCTTCGATGATCGCGCTGGGATGAGCAAAATACCCCATGGATTTTCCTGGCTAGTCAATGAGTTCGGCAAACGCTCACGCTGCGACATGCTTGAGGAAGGGATGGTAATCCCCCTTCAGGCCGATCGGCTTGGCGTTGCGGATCGTGGCCACGGCCGTGATCGCGGTGCGGTTTTCCTCGAGGCCATAGCCCTGCCCCGCGAGAATCCGTTCGTACGAGCGCGTATGCAGATCGGTAAACCCGCCTGAAAACTCGATCTCGTCACCATCCACGGTAATCGAGCGATAGGTGCTCTGGCCCGCGAGGCGCTGTGTCGCGGGAACATCGGCAATGTCGACTGACAAGAACCAGCGCACCCGAGCACGTTCGTATTCGAGATAACCGGCAGCCTTGGTGTCCGCGCCGTAGTGCACAATATTGTCCTTCAGGTCGCCAAAAATAAAGTGCAGCATGTCAAAGAAATGCACGCCGATGTTGGTCGCGATCCCACCTGACTTCTTGATATCGCCCTTCCATGAGCGCGAATACCAATGCCCGCGCGCGGTGATGTAACTCAAATCTACGTCATGCCGCTTGCCGGGCTCGGAATGCTGCATTTTCTCCCGCAGCGCGACGATCGAAGGGTGCACTCGCAACTGCAGGATCGTGCTCACCTTGTGTCCGCTATCTCGCTCGATCTCCTCGATGCCGTCGAGATTCCACGGATTCAATACCGCGGGCTTCTCACAGATCACGTCGCAGCCGGAACGCAGGCCCAAGCGCATGTGCGAATCGTGCAGGTAATTGGGTGAACAGATCGAAAGAAAGTCCAGCTTGCGGTCATGGTTGGCGCGGCCCAGTTTGTCTACATGCCTGTCGAAGCGCTCGAACTCGGTGAAGAAATCCGCCTCCGGGAAGAAGCTGTCGATCACGCCCACCGAATCACTCGGGTCGAGTGCCGCCACCAACTGGTTGCCGGTGTCCTTGATCGCCTGCATGTGCCGGGGCGCGATATAACCCGCTGCACCAATCAATCCAAAATTCTTCATAGCCAAAAATCCCTGACCATCCGGAGCTGCAGCCACAAACCAACAGATGTCCGTCCGGATCAGTGGCGACCCTCAGCTCGGACGATGCCTCCTCGCAGCGACAGAACGAAAGCATTTGCGAGATCCAGTGTCAGCCACTGCCCGACAACCAGTGATGACTATAGCCTGACTTTGACATCAGAGCATCATGGAAAAACTTGGGCGCACGCGGCCGTATACCTACGCATGGGACGGCGACGCAAGACAGGCAATAATCTTCCCGGCCGCGTGCCCGTCGCCGTAAGGTTGCACCGCAGCCCCACGGCTTCCGCGGGCGCCGAGAATTGCGTCAGCCACCTGCCGCGCGTCGGTGGGCGGCGTCAATCGGTTCCACCCAGCGCTGACCAGTTCGACCCACTCCGTCTCGTCACGCAAGGTGACGCACGGCACGCCGTGAAAGAAGGCCTCTTTCTGCACGCCGCCCGAATCGGTCGCGATCACGGCGGCCTCGCGCTCGGCCGAGACCATCTCGAGGTAACCCAGCGGTTCCACCAGGTTCACCTGCGCCGCGGTGGCGAGCGTCGTGATCAAACCGCTGCGCTCCAGTGCCCCGCGCGTGCGCGGATGGAGCGGCCACAATACCGGGATCTGGTCTGCGACAAGCAGCACTGCATCCACGATGGCTCGCAGTCGCGCCGAGTCGTCCGTATTCTCCGCGCGATGCACGGTCATGAGCACATACTCGCCGGGACGCAGAGGCAATCCCGCCACGCCGTCGTGCTTCAACCTGGCCGCGCGGTCACCGTGGTGGAGTGCCGCGTCGTACATCACGTCGCCCACCTGATGGATGCTGGCTGGTGCGAGTCCTTCGTGGCGCAGATGGCCGACCGCGGTCGCTGTGGGCGCGAACAACCAGCGCGATATGCGATCGGTGAGTATCCGGTTGATTTCCTCCGGCATGCGCAGGTTGAACGAGCGCAGCCCGGCTTCGACGTGGGCCACCGGAATGTGGAGCTTCGTGGCCGCCAATGCGCCGGCAAGCGTCGAATTGGTGTCGCCGTACACCAGCAGTGCATCCGGCTTCTCGTCCAGCAAGATACGCTCGAT
>JBDTEG010000155.1:0-8665 GCA_039922695.1 Rhodanobacter sp.
ACCCACGCCTGCGGCATTTGTGGGCCGAGCGCGCAAGCAGGCCCCATGACGCCTGACGCCGGTTGTCAGCCGCGCCGACGGGCGAGCCACTTGTCGTGAACGAGTTCAACGCCAGTCAGGAGTTCTGTACGACTGCGTCGTATCGCGCAGTTGCACCCAAGCGGCCTCAGGCCTTGGCTGGTCCGATCGCGGTAGCAAGCAAACTGCGCACCGCTGCGTCGAGATCACTGTCTTTGCGTTCAAACGATTCACCCAGCGGGCGGGTGACCGGGATATCGACCGGACGTGGATGGCCTTCCATCGGCTGCCCGTGGTTGTCGGTGATGGTGATGAAGGGCAGCCGCACCGTGCCGCCGTCGATCAGCTTTCCGGCCGAGGTGTAGATGATCCAGCCGGCGGTAGCTTCACCCACGATCTTGCCCAAGCCGAGCGCGCGGTAGCCTTCGGAGAAATCCTCGCCGTCGGACAGGGTGACGCGGTTGGTGATCAGCACGGTGGGTCGCTCCAGCGCGCGCTGGCCCAGGATGCTGCGCGCCGGTTCGGCCTGGTCGAAGCCGCGGAAGGTCATGTTGAGGTACGGGCGGCGCGAGAGCACGTCCAGCGCGTAGGCGTTGACGAAGCCGCCGAAGTTGTTGCGGATGTCGATGACCACGCCATCGCGGCTGGCGTTCTGCGCGTCGAGGTCCTTGTAGAAATCCTGCAGCGAGCCGAAGGACATGTCGCGCAGATGCACGTAGCCGAGGCGACCGCCGCTGGCCTTCAACACGTACGCGCGGTTGACGGCGGTCCAGTGACGGTAAACCAGCTCCGACAGATCCTTCGAGTCGATCGGCTTGACCGCGACGTCGCGGGCACGGGCGCCGCCGGCGTTGTCGGCGATGCGCAGGCTGACCTTGTCGCCGATGCGATGCGCCAGGCGTTCGGCCAGGTTGCTGTGTTCGGCAAGTGGCTCGCCGTCGATGGCCAGCAGATAGTCGCCTTGCTTGATATTGCCTGCCACATCGGCGGGCGATAGTGGCAGCACGGCATCGATGCGGAAGCGGCCGTGCTGCTCGTAGTCGGCGCGATCAAATGCCAGACCGAGGCGGCCAGTGATCGGATCGCGCTTCTGCGGCGGGCGTACGCCGGAATGCGAGGCATCAAGCTCGCCGACCATCAGGTTGAGCAGGCGGTAAAGCGCGGCTGGCGTTGCAGCGCTGGCGACCAGAGGCGCGTAGGTGGCGTGCACCTGGTTCCAGTCCACCCCGTGCATGTCCGGGTCATGAAAGGTGTTGCGCAACCAGTGCCACGCCTGCTCGAACACGATCCGTTTCTCGCTGTCGAAGTCCACTTCCAGCGCGGCGTCGACGGCCGACGACTTCGGTGTGCTCTTGTCATCCAGCTCCAGCGACTGGATCTTGCCGGCATCGAGGTAGAACACGCGCTTGCCGTCGTGACTGAACTGCGCATCCTGCTTGGCGCCGGGTGTGCTGGTGAGCTGCTTCGCCACGGGTGGCTCGTTCGCCAACGGGTCGAGCGACCAGGTGTAGAGGTTCTGCTTGCCGGCGACCTCGGCGGTGAGAAGCAGGGTCTTGCCATCAGGGCTGACCTGGGCCGCACCCACGTCCAGGCCCACTGGCAGGAGGCTCAACCGTTCGCGGATGCCGCGGGCGTCGATGCGCACCGGCGTATTGGCCAGCTTGTCGTCGGGCTTGGCCTCGTCCTTCGCGTGTTTCTTGTCTGCGTCCGCCTTCGCCTTGGCCTTGAACAGGTCCTGGAAGCGATCCTCGCGGAACACCGGCGTGCGCGGCAGCAGGTCAACCCGGGCCACGCGCCCTTCCTCGGTGCGTTGGCCGGTGGTGAACAGCAAGCTCCGGCGGTCGGGGCTCCACAGCACATTGTCGGCGTCGGTATTGGCCAGCGAGCTCAACTCGACCTGCTTGCCGTCGGCGAGCGACACCGCCTGCACGTTGCGAAACATGCGCGGTCCCCAGCTGAGGTAGGCGATCCAGCGGCCATCCGGCGACCACGCGAATGGCCGGCTTGAGTCCAGCGGACGCGGCAGGTCGACCGCTGCCTTGACAAGGGTGCGCAGCGTGCCGCTGGCCAGGTCCAGCACGCACAGCTCGCGATCGTTGCGCAGGAAGGCCAGTTGCTTGCCGTCGGGCGAGAACTGCGCTGCAGTGTCCTCGCCGACATCGCTCGCCAGGGCCGCTTCCTTGCCATCGGCGAAGTCGTACAGATACAGCTGGCCGTGCCCGCCGCGCTCGGAGCCGTAGACCAGGCGGCGACTGTCCGGCGCCCACGCCAGGTCATATTCCTCCGCCGCAGTGCGGGTAAGGCGGCGCGCGTGACCTCCCTACGCGGCGTCGGTGGCGAATACCTCGCCGTGGGCAATCAGCGCGAGCTTCCTGCCATCCGGCGACAGCGCGATCTGGCTGAAGCCGTGGGTGAGATTCTCCTGTTGCGCCAGCGGACCACGGATGGCGCCCGCCAGCGTGATCGACAGCGGCCTGGCCTGGCCGCTTGCCGGGTTCAGGGTCCAGATGCCGAAGTCGCGCTCGAACGCCAGCAGGCTGCCGTTTGCCGAGAGGCTGGGCCAAAGGACGCGACCGTTGGTGAATGAGGTCACCGCCGCCTCGCTGCTGCCACCCACCGGTACGCGCCAGATGTTCTCGGCGCCGCTGCGATCACTCATGTAGTAAAGCGTGCGCCCATCTGGCGCCCACATCGGCCATTCGGCGCGCGCGTCGTCGGGGGACAGCCGCGTGCAGTGGTGGCTTGCGTCGTCGCGCAACAACCAGACTGCGCCTTCGTCGATATGGCTGCGGCCGTGCCGCCACCATTGCCAGTCGCCCATGCCGCCACCGACCAGGGCCACCAAAGTGCCGTCAGGGGAAGGTGCAGCCATCGACTCGTTGCGATAACGCTCCAGCGACACCGGCATCGGCGTACCGCCGCTGGCGCGCACGCGATAAACGCCGGCCATGCCGCCGACGTTGTCGCGCGAGGAACTCAGGTAGATCCACTGGCTGTCGCGCGACCACGCGTCCAGCTGATTGCTGCCGTCGGCACAGGTCAGCCGGCGCAGCACGCCGCTGGCGAAGTCGAGCAGATAGATGCCGCTGCCGTCGCCGCCAGTGTCGGACTGGAATGCGAGTTGTTTGCCATCCGGTGAATACAGCGGCCGCGAATCGTCGCCGCCGTCGTCCGCCACCAGCAGGTGTGCCTTGCCGCCGCTGCCGGCTACCGTCCAGATACCGCCGTTGGCGACGAAGGCGATCTGGGCTCCGTCCGGCGAGACCGACGGTTGCGACATGGCCACCTTCGCGGTCGCCGGCGCGCCGGCATGCAACGGCAACGCGACGAGACCGGACAACAACCACAGCACGACATGCAGGCGCATACGGAGTCCCCAGGGCAACAGGCCTGGACTCATTCCAGGCGTCAACGATCGACCACGCCTGCACCATTGGTCATGCCTTGGCGGTTCCCTGCATGCAGAAGCATCCCTTGCGCACGGCGCAGGTGGCAAACGCGCCGCGGCTCGCGCAGGTCAGTGCTTGTCGATCTGGAAATCCTGGCCGGCGACAGGCTTGCCATCGATCGAGATCTCGACCTTGTACTTGCCTTCGGGCCACAGATCCGGGTTTTCCACCTTGAACGTGGTGATCGCCGGCCCGTCGGTGGCGACCGACTGGCTGATGCTGCTGACCAGTTGGCCGGGGCCTTCGAGATAGCGCCATTTCGCGTTCAGCGTGGCGCCCTTGCTGCTGCCGACGGTGGCGACGCTGGCGTAGAGCGCCTTGTCGTCCGACGCGAAATGATCGGCAATATGGGTGATCTTGTGATCCGTGTTGACGGCATCACCCAGCGTCAGTTTCTCGAACGCAAACGGAGCGGGCGTGGAGGTGGCCGGGGCCGGGGTGTTCACCGTACCGCCAGAGGTACTTGCCGACGCGGCTTCGGCCTGGGCGGAGCCGGCGTGTGCAGGTGTCGAGGCAGCGGCTGGCGCCTTTGGCGCTGTGGCCGCGCTGCTGGCGGCCGTCGGCGCCGTGGGTGCGGGCGCTTCGTGCTTGCCGCACGCGGCCAGCAGCAACACGCTGGCCAGGCCGGCGGTTTGCAGGAGACGAGTGTTCAGGCTTGATCGTTTCATCGGAACTCCACCGGGATTGCGTTGCTGCATGTGGGTCCGTGGCGATCAGCGCAGCGCTGTTTCCCGTGGCCCCGCAGTCAGGTTGCCGAGGCTAGCGCCGGTTCAATGAAGCGCCGGTAAGCGGTGCATCCCCGATACCTGAACTTTTACCCGGCAATCACCTGCAGCCAGCGTGAGGAACACCTGACGGATGGCGGCAGGCCTCGATCCGTCACTGGCGCACCGTACGCACGTTGTCCGGCGTACCCGGCACGCTGCTTCGGAAAGGGTTGATGTCGAGGCCCCCGCGGCGCGTGTAGCGCGCGTACACGCTGAGTTGCTGCGGTGCGCAGCACTGCATCAGGTCGACGAAAATCCGCTCCACGCATTGTTCGTGGAACTCGTTGTGGCTGCGGAACGAGACCAGGTAGCGCAGCAGGCCGGCTTGGTCGATTGGCGCGCCGCGATAGGCGATCTGCACGCTGCCCCAGTCCGGCTGGCCGGTGACCGGGCAGTTGGAGCGCAGCAGGTGCGAAACGAGGGTCTCCTGCACCGGCGGTACCGTGACGTCGGCGCGCAGGAATTCTGGCCTCGGCGGCCCGTAGTGGTCGACGGTGATGTCCTGCGCGTCGAGCAGCCGGCCTTCCAGTTCCGCGGTGGGCAACGCGCTGGCGCGTGGGTCGCGCAACTGCACGCTGACCACCGCGCCGGCCGCGGCGGAGAGATCGTGCAACAGGGTATCGGTGAGCGCGGCGCCGCTTTCGATGCGCTCCTGGGCAAAGCTGTTCAAGTACAGCTTGAGTGATTTCGACTCGATGATGTGTGGCGAGGAGGCCGGGATGTGGAACTCGCCCAGTGCCACTTGCGGCTTGCCGCGCGGGTCCAGCCAGGACAATTCGTAGGCGTTCCAGATATCCACGCCATGGAAGGGCAGCGTCTCGGCCACGCCGATCTCGCGCCGCTTGTCGGCGCGAGGAATCGGAAACAACAACTTCGGATCGTAGCGGTCGGCGTAGACGGTGTCCTTGCCGAGCGGGGACGTTTCGATGGTACTCATGCAATGCAGTCTAACGCCTCCTCCCGTCTACCCCGAAACGGGCGGGAGGCCGCTTGCGAGCAATGTCCTGATCGCGGGTCCCGATACTTGATTCCGGATCTTCTGGCAAAACGCGGCGACAGCAGACCAGGCTCCGACCAGTGCAGCCGGCGGAGTGCGCGTTACATGACGCGGATGGACGAGGGCCGTTGCCGTCGCACGGTGACCGTCGGTCGGACTAGACTGCGCCGCATTCCTGTCGCCCTTCGCCCGGCTGCCGTCTTGCGGATCGTGCGCGCCCCGACCGCTTGTCGACGCGCGCGGAGTTTCTGACGATGGCGTCTTTCCCCACAAGAGTGGAGCTTGCCTTGATGATCGACAAGTCGCGCCGACATGGCGCATGGATGTTCGGCGCGCTCGTCGCGATTGTGTTCATTGGCGGCCAAACCGCCGTGGCGCGTGAACTCACCACCCAGGACTATGCACGCGCCGAACGATTCATGGTCTACAACACCTCACCGCTGGTGGATCACGCGGTATCCGGCGTGACCTGGCTCGACGACGGCAGTTTCTCGTACCGCGACCACGACGCGGCGGGCGACCATTTCATGCGGATGAGCGTGGCCGGTGGCGAGGCGGTGCCCGCATTTGACCAGGTCAGGCTGGCTGCCGCGCTGGGCAAGGCCCGCGACAAGACGTTGGATGCCGCCAGGTTTCCCCACGATTTCAGCTACCGCGTGAACGCAGATGGACGTCTGGACGTGAAACTGGGCAAGACGCACTATTTGTGCGACACACGCAGTGTCGATGTCTGCACGAAGGAAGAGGGCCGCACGGGTGTGCTGTCGCCCGACAGGCGCTCCGAGGCGTTCATCCGTGACTGGAACCTGTGGCTGCGCGACGTCGCCACCGGCAAGGAAACCCAGCTCACCACCGACGGCGTGGAGAACTTCGGGTACGCCACCGACAACGCTGGCTGGATCCATACCAGGCGTGCGGTGCTGAACTGGTCGCCGGACTCGAAGAAGATCGCCACCTACCAGCAGGACCAGCGCGGTGTCGGCGAGATGTACACCGTGAAGACCCAGGTCGGCCACCCGGTGCTCGATGCGTGGAAGTACCCGCTGCCGGGCGACAAGAAAGTGTTCATGATCGAGCCGGTGGTGATCGACGTGGCCAGTCACAAGACCGCGCGTCTGCAGTTGCCGCCGCAGCAGCGTCTGTCCAGCCTTTGCGACGACATCAGCTGCAGGAGCGATGGCCATTGGGATGACCTGAAGTGGGCGCCGGACAGCCAGAGCCTGGCCCTGGTGACCACCTCGCGCGACCGCAAGCACGAGTGGTATCGCGTCGCCGATGCCGGGACCGGCGCGGTGCGCACCGCGTTCCAGGAGAGCGTCAAGGATTACTACGAAAGCGGCCACGGCGAGGTCAACTGGCAATACCTGCCCAAAACCCGCGAGGCGATCTGGTTCTCCGAGCGCAGCAACTGGGGCAACCTGTATCTGTACAACCTGGACAACGGCAAGCTCAAGCATGCCATTACCCGCGGTGTCGGCAATGTCACCGAAGTGCGCCACGTCGACCGCAAGACGCGCACGCTGTGGTTCGTCGGCGTGGGTCGCGTGCGCGGCGTGGATCCGTACTATCAGCAGTTCTGGAAGGTCGGCCTCGACGGCGGCGGGCCGGTGCTGCTCACGCCGGAAGAGGCCAATCACACGATCAGCATGTCCCCAGACGGCAAGACCTTCGTGGACACCTATTCCACGCCGACCACACCGCCGGTGACCGTGCTGCGTTCCAGCAATGATGGCCATGTCATCGCCACCGTGGCCAAGGCCGACATCAGCCGCCTCAAAGCTGCCGGCTGGGTGCCGCCGATCCCGTTCACGGTCAAGGCGCGCGATGGCAGGACCACGCTGTACGGCATGATGTTCAAGCCGACCAAGTTCGATCCGGCGAAGAAATACCCGATCATCGACTACATCTACCCCGGCCCGCAGACCGGCTCGGTGCGCGGTCGCAGTTTCCTGGCCTCGCGCGGCGACAACCAGGCGCTGGCGGAACTCGGTTTCGTCGTGATCGCGCTCGACGGCATGGGCACGCCGTGGCGCTCCACCAGCTTCCATCACACGTGGTACGGCGACATGGGCGACAACACGCTGCCCGACCAGGTGGCCGGCATCAAGGAGCTGGCCAAACGCTACCCGTGGATCGATATCGACCGGGTCGGCATGTGGGGCCATTCCGGCGGCGGCAACGCCACCGCCGATGCGCTGTTCCGCTACCCCGACTTCTTCAAGGTCGGCTGGGCCGAAAGCGGCAACCACGACAACCGCAACTACGAGAACGACTGGGGCGAGAAGTACCAGGGCCTGCTGGTGAAGAACGCGGACGGCACCACCAACTACGACAACCAGGCCAACCAGCTGATCGCGAAGAACCTCAAGGGCCGCCTGATGCTGGTGCACGGGTCCATCGACGACAACGTGCCGCTGGGCGAAACCATGCTGGTGGTCGATGCGTTGATCAAGGCGAATCGCAATTTCGACATGCTGATCATCCCCAACGTCCACCACGGCTACGCCGCTGCCACGCCGTATGCCACGCGCCGGCGCTGGGATTACTTCGTGCAATACTTGGCGGCTGATACACCACCGCAGGAATACGAACTGAAGGCATGGCCCTGGAATTGATCTGAACTAAGGCGCCGCAGGATGAGGATGACGCGCGGGTCGAGCTAGGCATGACGGCTCGGCATGCGCTTGGCTCAGCGCGAGCTGGTTTTCCGGGCCAGGCCCTTGGCCAACGCTTCGTTCAGCAACTGATTCATCGACTGCTCGGCAGCTTGCTGTGCCTGCTGTTGCTGGCGCTCGAGTGACTGCTGCTCCTGTTCGAAACCGGCCTGCTGCGTTTCCAGCGCCCGTTGCTGGCCGGCTCGGTGTGCTTCCAGTTCGGAGTGGCCTTTGTCGAGCTGTGCCTGGGCGGCATCCATCTCGGCCCGCTGCGCATCCAGCACGCGTTGTCGCGCCTGCTCATCCGATCCGTTCGCTTCGCTTGACGCGATGCGCGAAGCCATTTCTGCCTGGCGCCTTGCCAGCGCAGCCTGGCGCTGCGCAAAGGCAGCATCCTGTGCCGCAAGCCCTGCCTGCCTGCCTGCGATCGCGCCCTGCTGGCCAGCGAGTCTGCCCTGCTGCCGTGCCAGCGCACTCACCGGTGCGTAGATACGGCTGGCGCGGACCAGCATGGCCTTGTCCCGGATGAGGTAGGCCTGGTTGCCGCGGCGGAACCACAGCATCGAAGGGTTGGTCGCGTGTAGCTTCCTCACGGTATCGAGATCTGCGTTGGAACCATTGATGGTGATCTGCGAGTCGCCATCCAACAGTGCAAACCCGTTTTGTGCGTGGTTCGTGGTGTCGATGTCCACGTGTTGTGCGGAGAAGCCGGCGTCATGACGGCGCGGGGGTGGCGGCGGTGGTGGCGGCGGTGGGGCCATGGGCGGTGGCGGCGCCATT
>JBDTEG010000156.1:0-5434 GCA_039922695.1 Rhodanobacter sp.
AATTTCGCCCTGCGGCTTTCGCTGCTGGGCATCCTCACCGTGCACAACTTCGATATCGCGCGCATGACGGCGAATGTTTCAGCGGCACGCGCCGGAGATGTACTGCTGGTTTTCTCCGAACACGGCAATCACCCGGCGCTGTGCAAGATCAGCCGCCACTTTCGCGAGCGTCGGGGCAAGGTGATCTCGGTGACGCGAAACACACCCAATCCGTTGCGCACGCTGTCCGATCTCGCCCTGGTGGTATCGGCTCACGACGAGTTGCCGTACATCCAGCCGCTGCTGTATCAGTCGGCGTTGCAGCATCTGCTCGACGGCGTCTTCGTGCTGCTGTGCGAAGGGCGCGATGACCGTCGTGCCACCCTGCTGGCCAATCTCGAACGTATCCAGCTGATGCTCGAGCCATGAATCTTACCCCTCCGCCACGCGAGCAAGCCGCATGACTTTCCAACGCTGCCCCGGTATGCGCCTCGTCGGCGCCACCTTGCTGCTGACCCTGTTCGCCAGCACGGCGGCTGCCAACTCCTCTGCGAACGAGGCCAGTGGCTGGGAACCTTCCCGCCAACTGGTGCTGGTGACCGTGGCCGACTGGAACGCCGATCACGGCATATTGCGCACGTTCACGCGCGGTCGTCATGGCTGGGTCGCCGCGGGCATCTCCGCACCGGTGACGATCGGTAGCCACGGCGCCGGCTGGGGATTGGGGTTGAACGCGTCGCGTGACGACGGGCCCATCAAACACGAAGGTGACAGTCGCAGCCCGGCCGGGGTATTCCGCATCGGCCAGGTATTCGGTTACGCCGCCAGCGCCAATACGGCCATGCCATACCGTGGACTGTCCGCGACGGATTATTGCGTCGACGTCGCGGGTGCGAAGTATTACAACCGCATTGTCGATGCGAACGTGGTTGGCGCCGCTGCGGTGAAGGGTTCCACCGAGCCGATGCGTCGCGACATCCACCTCAACGGCGATCAGCACTACCGCCTGGGTTTCGAGATCGAGCAAAACTGGCAGCAGAAGCCGGGGGCGGGCAGTTGCATCTTCGGCCATCTGTGGACATCGCCGACCGATACCACCGTCGGCTGCACCGCAATGGCGCCCGCCGTGATGCAATCACTGGTCGCGTGGCTGAAGCCGCGGCAGAAGCCGATCTTTGTGCTGCTGCCACAGAGTGCGTATCTCAAGGTTCGCGAAGCCTGGCAATTGCCGGAGATCGACGCGCAAGGCGCGCGGCAATGAGTGCCACCCGTCGCGTGTTGACCGGACTGGCCAGCGGCGCGGTGATCGGATTGCTGCTGGCGGCCTGGCGGCCCGCGCTGGCTCTGGATGTCGCGAACGTGGCCCAGCCGATCGGCAAGCTGTGGCTGAACGCGCTGCAGATGACGGTGGTGCCACTGGTGCTGGCGTTGGTGGTGGTTGGCGTGAACACGGCCAGCGACGCCGCCGCGTCCGGTCGCATCGCGCGGCGGGCGATCGTCGTGTTCATCGTGTTGCTTACCGTGGGCGCCTTGTTCGCCGCGCTGGCCGCACCGCTGGTGTTCACCCTGTTTCCGCACAATCCGACGCTCGCGGCCGCGCTCGATCATGCCGCTGTGCTGCCGGCGGCGCAGACTGCGCCCGTGGGATGGATCGACGCGCTGGTGGCGATCGTGCCCAGCAATGCCATCGCGGCGGCGGCGCAGAGCGCGATGCTGCCATTGGTGGTGTTCGCGTTGTTCCTCGGCTTCGCCCTGACGCGATTGCAGGAGGCGCAGCGCACGATGCTGGTGGGATTCTTCCAGGCGATCGCCGACGCGATGATCGTGATCGTGCGCTGGGTTTTGTGGGCGGCGCCGCTGGGTGTGTTCGCGCTGATCCTGTCGGTGTGCGCGCGCGCCGGACTCGGCATGCTCAGTGCGCTTGGCGTATACGTGCTGGTCGAGTGCATCCTCTATGTGTCGGTCGCGCTGATGATGCTGCCGGTCGCCGTGTTCGTCGGCGGCGAGCACATCGGCCGCTTCATCGTGGCGCTGGTACCGGCGCAGGTGGTGGCGCTCAGCACGCAATCCTCGCTGGCATCGTTGCCCGCGATGCTGGAAAGTGCCGATCGCAAGCTCGGTTATCCGGAACCGGTCACGGCGCTGACCTTGCCGATGGCAGTCTCCCTGTTTCGCCTTACCAGCCCGGTGCAGTACATGACTTCGGCGGCGTTCATCGCCTGGGCCTACGGCATCGATCTTTCGGCGGCGCAACTGCTGACCGGCGCGCTGCTGGCGGTGGTGATCAGCCTGGGTTCGGTCGGCCTGCCGGGGCAGGTCACCTTCATCGCGACCAACCTGCCGGTGGCGCAGGCGATGGGCGTGCCGCTGGGGCCGCTCGGCCTGATGCTGGCGGTGGACACTCTTCCCGACACGCTGGCCACGTTCGGCAACGTCACTGCCGACATGACCGCCACCAGCGTGGTGGCGCGGCAGTCGCGGCGTGATACCGCAGGAGTACAGACGTGATCGAAGTGGATGTCATCGTGATCGGTGCCGGCATGGCTGGCGCGTCGGTCGCCTACTTTCTTGCCCCGCATGCGCGGGTGCAGGTGCTGGAACGCGAGGAGTACGCCGGCATGCATTCGACCGGGCGCTCGGCCGCGTTGTTCAGTGAAACCTACGGCTCGCCACAGGTACGCGCGCTGACCCGAGCTACCCGGCCCTTCCTGGCCACGCCACCGGCAGGTTTTGCGCTGCAGCCCATCCTGGGTCCACTGGGCGCCACCATCATCGGCAGCGCGGCACAGGTCGATGATGTGCGTGCGCTGTATGACGCCATCGTGCCGTTCACTCCGGATATCGAGTTGCACGACGCGGCCCGGTTGCAGGCTGACGTACCCGTGCTCAAGCCCGAAGTCGCCCGGATCGGTCTGCACGAGCCCGGCGCAGCCAGCATCGACGTCAACGAACTGCATCAGGGTTTCCTGCGAGGCCTGCGCGCGCGTGGTGGCGCGTTGCGCCTGAACGTGGGCATCCGCGCGATCTCGCGCGTGGCGGGCGGCTGGGAAGTCGACGACGGCGAGCAGGGATTCCGCGCGCCGCTGCTGCTCAATGCCGCCGGGGCGTGGGTCGACCAGGTGGCTGCTCTGGCCGGCGTCGCGCCGCTGGGCATCACGCCGAAGCGGCGTTCTGCCTTCGTGTTCGATCCGCCCGAAGGAATGGCCACGGCGCGCTGGCCGTTCGTCACCGACTTCGCCGAGACCTTCTACTTCAAACCCGACGCCGGCCTGCTGCTGGGCTCGTGCGCCAACGCCGATCCGGTCGAGCCGCACGACGTGCAGCCCGAGGAATACGACATCGCGCTGGGCATCCATCGCATCGAGGAAGCCACCAGCATGACCATCCGCCGGCCGCGGCGAACCTGGGCCGGCCTGCGCTCGTTCGTCGCCGATGGTGATCTGGTCGGCGGTTTCGCCACGGATGCGCCCGGATTCTTCTGGGTCGCGGCGCAAGGTGGCTACGGGATCCAGACCAGCGCCGCGATGGGCGAAGCCTGTGCGGACCTGGCGTTGGGTCTGCCATTGCCCGCGCCGCTCGTCGACGCAGGTTTGTCTGCGGCGCTGCTGGCGCCGCGCCACTAGTGGTGTGCCGCTGCAGGTTCGCTGGTGTCGGGACATGCGGTAAGGGCGGTGCGATTCAATTCAGCGTGCGGTAGCGTCATTGGATACTTCGGAGGATGCATGAAAAGACTGGTATTGCTTTTGGGCGCTCTCGTGGTCTCGCTGTCCTGCGCAGGGCAGACGCCGGCGGATCTTCCCGCCGGCCCCGTCGCCATCACGGTGCGCCTGCCCAATCCGGGACAAAAGGTTCTGTACGTGCACGAGGTGATGCCGGTGCGGCCGGGGCCGTTGACCCTCTACTACCCGAAATACATCCCCGGCGACCACGCACCGGACGGACCGATCGGCGCCATGATGGGTCTGGAGATCACCGCCGGTGGCAAACCCGTCGCATGGCAACGTGACGAAGTGGACATGTTCACGTTTCATCTGACGGTGCCTGCAGGCGTGGAGAAGCTCGACATCCGCTTCCAGTTCCCGGACGAGGAGCGCATCACGCCGAACCTGCTGGATCTCACCTGGGACCATGTTGCGTTGTACCAGGCCGGTTATCCGACCAAGGTGCAGCAATATCAGCCGAGCCTGGTCATTCCGGCAGACTGGCACTATGGGAGCGCGCTGCGCACCGCACAGCGCAACGGGGAGAACATCACGTTCCAGCCCGTGCCGTTCAATACGCTGGTCGATTCGCCGGTGATCGCAGGCAAATATTTCCGCGAGGTGGAGCTGACTCCGGCCGGTTCGTCGGTGCGTCGCTATCTGGACATGGTCGGCGATGATGCGAGCGCCATTGCCATTTCAGATGCGCAGATTGCCGACTACCGGCGTCTGATCGAGCAGGCGCAAGCGCTGTTCCGCTCGCATCACTACGAGGACTATCACCTGCTGCTGGTCTTGAGCGACCACACCTCGAGGGGTGGACTGGAGCATCACCAGTCCAGCGATGATCGTGCGCGCGGTGGCACCAGGATGTTTGCCGACGCCGACCATTACATGCTCGATGCGTCGCTGCTGCCACATGAGTACACCCACTCATGGAATGGCAAGTTCATGCGACCAGCCGAGCTGTGGCAGCCGGACTTCGAGCGTCCCGAACACGCCCGGATGCTGTGGGTCTACGAGGGGCTCACGGTCTACCTGGGCGACATGTTGACCGTGCGCAGCGGCCTGTGGTCGCCGGAGATCTGGCGCCAGGTGGTTGCCTATCGCGCGGCCGCGATGGCACACCGAACCGGTCGCGCCTGGCGACCGCTGATAGACACCACCGTTGCCGCGCAGTTGCTCTACGGCGCGCCCAATGCATGGTCGGGCTGGCGGCGGGAAACGGACTTCTATCGAGAAGGTCTATTGCTGTGGCTGGCCGTCGACACGAAAATACGGGCCATGAGTGGCGACAAGCATTCCCTTGACGACTTCGCCCGCAAGTTTTTCAGCGTCGACAATGGCAGCTTCGTCACCCATACCTACAACTTCGAGGACATCGTCCACGGGCTCAATGCAGTCCAACCCTACGATTGGGGCAGTTTCCTGCACCAGTGGCTTGACGGGGTGGGTCCACAGGTGCCGCTGCTGTCCGGCATAGAAGCCAGTGGCTGGCGCCTGGTTTACACCGACAAACCTTCCCGGTACCAGAACGCGCTCGAAAACGTGGGAAACGGCGAACTCAGCGGCAAGGGTGTCAACGCGATGTTCACGGTGGGCTTGTTCCTCGACAACAAGGGCAAGATCAAGGACGTGTTGTGGAACGGCCCGGCCTTCAAGGCCGGACTCGCCCCGGGCATGATGCTCGTGAGCATCAACGGTCGCCAGTACAGCACGCAGGTATTGCGCGATGAAGTCGCCAAGGCGCAGCA
>JBDTEG010000157.1:0-40895 GCA_039922695.1 Rhodanobacter sp.
CGCCCATGCCGAGCGAGCCAGCGTGGCAGGTCCGGCACCGTTGGCCGGCACAAGGTTTCGCAACCCAGCGCGCCCAGCGTGGCCATCTCGTGTGCCGTGGCATGGCCGTCGTCGGGCAGCAGCGCCGTGCTCCAGCCTTGTCGGTCGAGCAGTTCCAGGATGGCGCACATCCGCATCGAGCCGGAGTCGCGTGAGGGTTCGGGTGTCATTGCATCCACCACCAGCACGCGGCCGCGCCGATGCCAGCGGATGGCGCGCGCCAGTGGCGTTCCGGTGGGCGGCTGCGCGGTGAGCGCGGCTTGCCATTTGGCGGCGAACTTCGCCTGGTTCGGTTGCTGGTGTTGTTTCATGCCACGGTCGAGATCGGTGCCTGCGCTGATGCCTTCACAATGAATGACCGTGCTGGCCGGTTCGTAGTACACGCGAAGATCCAGTTGGCGCACGGCGAACGCCAGGTCGACGTCTTCGTAGTAGGCGGGGGCGTAACGCGTATCAAAACCACCGACGTGCTCGAAGGTGGCCTTGCGGATCAGCAGTGCCGCGCCAGAAACGTAGTCGGTCTCGCGGCGGTAACGGAACGCCGGATCGTCGCGCGGCTCGAACCGACCGGTGTTCCAGCAACTGCCGTCGGCGAACACCACGCCACCGGCCTCCTGCAACCGGCCGTCCGGATAGAGCAGTCGGCCGCCGGCGATGCCGCAGTCGCTACGCTCGGCGAAACACTGCAGCAGCGCGTCCAGCCAGCCCGGCGTGACCTGCGTGTCGTTGTTCAGAAACAGCAGGAACTCACCGCGAGCTGCTGCAGCACCCGCGTTGCACGAGCCGATGAAGCCGAGGTTGTCGGTATGGCGCAGCAAGTGCAGGCCGGTAATTTGTGCCAGCGTCGTGGCGCTGTCATCCGGTGACGCGTCATCCACCACGATGACTTCGAATGATGCCTGCGCGCGGTGTCGCACGAGCGAGCGCAGGCAGGCGAGCGTGTACGCCACCTTGCCGTAGACCGGAATGATGATCGAGACACGCGGCGCGTCGACGCTCGGTAGCTCGAAAGCCATGAACGATTCGTCAAGTGGCAGTAGTGCCAATGCTTCGTCGAGCCTTGGGCGCGATTGAAACTCTTGCCTGATGCGTGCCAGCGTGCCACGCCAGCCGCGCAGCGCCACACTGCCGCGCGTACGTTGCCACAGGTAACCAAGGCGTTTCAGCCGCCAGTGCAGGTTGTCGATCAGCGGGGCACCCTCAACCGTTTACAGGTTCTGGTAATTCGGCCCCGAACCACCTTCGGGCGTGACCCAGGTGATGATCTCGTACGGGTCCTTGATGTCGCAGGTCTTGCAGTGCACGCAGTTGGCGGCATTGATCTGCAGGCGCTTGCCGTGTGGCATGGCCGCGTCGTCTACCATTTCATAGACGCTGGCCGGGCAGAAACGGGTGCACGGGTTGTCATATTCCTCGACACAGCGCGTGGCACAGATGTCGGTGTCGGCGACCACCAGGTGGACGGGCTGGTCCTCGTCGTGCTCGGTGGCGGCAAAATAGACGCCGGCCAGTCGATCGCGTGGGGGCAGGGTGCGCTGCACGTAGTCGCGGGTCGGTTCTTCGTATTCGCCCAGTTTGTGCAGGCTTGACCAGTCGGCCTTGTTCTTCAGCGTCCATGGCGAAAGGCCTGCGGTGGCGGTTTCCCAGGCGGCGTTGCATATGCCGAACCACAGGCCCTTCTTGAAACCGGGCTTTACGTTACGCACTTTCTTCAGCTCGGCCATCACGTCCGAGCCGCGCAGCTTGGCGTCAAAGCCGGCGCTGTCGAGTTTGCCGGCCAGGTGTTCGGCGGCGAGCATGCCGCTCTTGATCGCCTGGTGGGTGCCCTTGATCTTGGGCACGTTGAGCAGACCGGCGCCGTCCCCGATCAGCAGCGCGCCGGGCATCTCCACCTTTGGCAGCGACTGGTAGCCGCCAGTGGCCAGCGCGCGAGCCCCGGCGGAGAGGATGGTGCCATCTTCGAGCAGCGGCTTGATCAGCGGGTGGTGCTTCCATTGCTGGAACGCTTCCCACGGCTTGTATTCCGGATCGCTATAGTCGAGGCCGCTGATGTAGCCGAGCGCGATACGGTCGCCGTCGAGGTGGTACAGGAAACCACCGCCGTAGGTGCGGGTGTCGGCGGGCCAGCCGAAGCTGTGCACTATCTTGCCCGGCGTCACGCGCCCGGGCGGCACCTGCCACAGTTCCTTGATGCCGATGGAATAGCCTTGCGGATCACTGTGTTCGTCCAGCTTGAAGCGCTTGACCAGCACCTTGGTCAGGCTGCCGCGGGCGCCTTCGGCCAGCACGGTGACCTTGGCCTTGATGTCGATGCCTTCGGTGTAGCCGGGTTTGTGCGTCCCGTCTTTTGCCACGCCCATGTCGCCGATGCGCACGCCGGCGACCGAGCCGTCCTCGTCATGCACGGTGTCCGCGGCGGCGAAGCCGGGGAAGACATCCACGCCCAGCGCCTCCGCCTGCGGCGCCATCCACGCGCACATGGCGCCCAGTGACACGATGAAGTTGCCGTGGTTGTGCATGCCCGGCGGCAGCGGCAGCTTGCGCGCGCCGGTTTTGCTGAACAGATAGAACTCGTCCGGACCCGCCGGCACGCAAATAGGCGGCGGGTTGTCGCGCCAGCCGGGCAGCAAGGCGTCCAGTGGCTGCGGTTCGATTACCGCGCCGGACAGGATCTGCGCGCCGATGGTCGAGGCCTTTTCGATCACGCAGACGCTGACATCGGGCTTCAGTTGCTTGAGCCGGATCGCGAACGACAGGCCCGCCGGGCCGGCGCCGACCACGACGACGTCGTATTCCATGGTTTCGCGCTCGCTCATGGCGGACTCCTGCTGCTACGGTGAATGGCGCGTCCGTGTGTCATCGACACACAATACCCTTACGCATTGTCGGGGTTCGTGCCACGTGGGGCAACGCGTGTTGCGTCACCGCTTGCAATCATCGCCGGGGAGGCGGTGATAATCGCAACCAGTTTGCCGGGAGAGTTCATGAATTCGATGCCGCCGATTGCCGATATCGACCTGCGACGCGCGACCCTGTGTCAATTGTTGCACTGGCTGGCCTCGGGGAGGGTGCAGCCCGAAGCGCTGGCTGACGTCTACCAACAGGCGATCGAGCGCCTTGATCCGAAGCTCAACTGTTATGTCGACCAGCATTCCGGCCTGATGCAGGAACAGGCGCACATGGCCGACCGGCGCCGGCGTGACGGTGTGATCGGGCGCCTGGATGGCATCCCACTGGCGCTCAAGGACAATTTCGACATGGCCGGTTGGCCGACCCGAGTCGGCCTGCCCGGTCGCGGCAATCCGGCGGCGAACGATGCGCACGTGGTGGCGCGGCTTCGTGCCTCGGGTGCGGTGGTGATCGGCAAGACCAATATGGACGAAGGGGCGCTGGGGGCGGCTACCGACAATCCGCATTTCGGTGCAACCCACAATCCGCACCGGCATGGCTACAGCGCCGGCGGCTCCTCCGGCGGCGCCGCGGCGGCAGTCGCGGCGGGTCTGGCGGTGGCGGCCATCGGCTCGGACAGTCTGGGTTCGATCCGCATCCCGGCCAGCTTTTGCGGCATTTATGGATTGAAGCCCACGCACGGTGAAATTTCCGCACGTGGCCTGGTGCCTGCGGCGCGTCGGCTGGATGCGGTGGGCCTGCTCGCGCGCAGCGTCGAAGACCTGACCGTGCTGCTGCAGGTGTTGGCCGGCTATGACGCGGACGATGCGCGCTCGCGTCGGCGCCGGGTGGCTTTTGCGCTCCCGGACTGGGACCCGGGCCATCTGCGCGCGGGTCTGCTGCCGGATCTGGCGGCGGTCGGCGTGGAAGCCGAGGTGATCGAGGTCTTCGAGCGGGCGATGGCCAAGCTGCCCCATGCACTGGGTGACCGTCGCACCGTCGATTTCGCAGACTGGGATTTCGCGCGCACCCGCCGCGCCGGCCTGTTGTTGATGGAAGCGGAGATGCTGGGCACGTTTGCCGCCGACCTTGCCGACACCACGACGCACCCGGTGTCGGCCCGTTTCCGCCAGATGCTGGGTTACGCCGCAGGCAAGAGTGCTGCGGACTACGCGCTGGCCGATCGCGTGCTGGATGCGGCCACGCTGAAAATGCGCCGTCTGTTCTCGCAGGTCGAAGTGCTGGTGTTGCCAACCACGCCGCAAGCGGCGTTTGCCTTGGGCGGCCCCGTACCGGATTCCGTCGCCGACCTCACCAGTTTTGCCAGCCTTGCCGGATGTCCTGCGGTGAGCCTGCCGATGGGCGAGCTGGCCAGCGGGCTGCCGGTCGGTTTGCAACTGGTCGGTCCGCGCGGTTCGGACCTGCGCCTGCTGGAGCTGGCTGCAGCCTGCGCCTCGACGCTGGACGCGGAGCCAGGCTATCCGGTGTTGGAGTGAGATCACGACATCCTCGGCGTTGCCTGCCTGGCGCTCGCTGCGGATGGTATGGCGCGAGGGTATGTCCACAGGAATGCTCACCTGGACGTTCGATCCAATGGGAGGCGCAGGTGACCCCTATAATAGGCGGTTCAGGGTTGTCGCCTGCCCAGCCGACGACGTCGTTTCAACAGTAATCGACGCCGAGTCCGTCACCTCATGACCGCCACAGCACCCCAGCTGCACTCCCATCTCGACGACCTCGAGGCCGAGAGCATCCATATCTTCCGCGAAGTGCAGGCCGCCTTTCGGCATCCGGTGACGCTGTACTCCATCGGCAAGGATTCCTCGGTGCTGCTGCACCTGCTGCGCAAGGCGTTCTATCCGGCCAAGCCGGCCATGCCATTGCTGCACGTCGACACCACCTGGAAATTCCGCGAGATGATTGCGTTTCGCGACCAGATCGCGGCCGCAGGCGATGTGGAGGTGCTCGTGCACATCAACCAGGACGGCGTGCGCCAGGGTATTTCGCCGCTGACGCATGGCGCCACGGTACATACCGACGTGATGAAGACCCAGTCGCTGAAGCAGGCGCTGGACCAGCACCGCTTCGATGCCGCGATCGGCGGCGCGCGCCGCGACGAGGAGAAGTCGCGCGCGAAGGAGCGGATTTTTTCGTTCCGCAACGCGCAGCACCGCTGGGACCCGAAGAACCAGCGGCCCGAGCTGTGGCGCAACTACAACACCTTCATCCGCAAGGGTGAGAGCGTACGGGTGTTCCCGCTGTCCAACTGGACCGAGATGGACGTGTGGCTGTACATCCAGCGCGAAAACATTCCGGTGGTGCCGCTGTATTTCGCCAAGGCGCGCCCGATCGTGGAGCGCGACGGCGCCCTGATCATGGTCGACGATGATCGCTTCACCCTGCGCGAGGGCGAAACCGTCCAGATGCGCGAAGTGCGTTTTCGCACGCTGGGCTGCTATCCGCTGACCGGCGCGGTGGAATCCTCGGCCGACACCTTGCAGAAGATCATCGACGAGATGGCCGCCTCGCGGACCTCCGAGCGCCAGGGCCGGGTGATCGACCAGGATCCCACCGCCTCGATGGAGCGCAAGAAGCAGGAGGGTTATTTCTGATGGGTGCGCGGATTCAAGACCACTCGACGGCCCCGCAGAAAGGGCTGCTGCGCTTCATCACCTGCGGCAGCGTGGACGACGGCAAGAGCACCCTGCTCGGGCGCCTGCTGTACGACGCCGGCATGCTGTCCGATGACCAGCTGGCGACGCTGGCGCGCGAAAGCCGTCGCCAGCACGCCGAGGCCGGCGAGGACGTGCTCGACTTCGCCCTGCTCACCGATGGGCTGGATGCGGAGCGCGAGCAGGGCATCACCATCGACGTGGCCTACCGCTACTTCCATACCGCACGCCGCAGCTTCATCGTGGCCGATTGCCCCGGCCACGAGCAGTACACCCGCAACATGGCCACCGGGGCCTCCAATGCGGAGCTGGCGGTGGTGCTGGTCGATGCACGCAAGGGCCTGCTGGTGCAGACCCGTCGGCACACCTATATCTGTGGACTGCTGGGCATCCGCCATGCGGTGCTGGCCGTCAACAAGATGGATCTGGTGGGGTATGACCAGGCCACCTACGAAGTGATCGCCGCGTCCTACCGCGAGCTGGCGCAGTCCCTGGGCATCGAGCACGTGCAGTGCCTGCCCGTGTCTGCGCTCAATGGCGACAATGTGGGCAGTCGCCCCTCGAGCATGCCCTGGTACGAAGGCCGCAGCCTGCTCGAGGCGCTGGAAACGGCCGACGTGGCGCGCTTCCGCGCCGCCGACTTCCGCATGCCGGTGCAATGGGTGAATCGTCCGGACCAGTCATTCCGTGGCTATGCCGGCACCGTGTGTGGTGGCAGCGTGGCGTGTGGCGACGAAATCGTGGTGCAACCGGGCGTGCAGTGCGCACGCATCGAGCGGATCGTGACGTCCGATGGCGACCTGGAGCAAGCCGGCGAGGGGCAGGCAGTCACCCTGTGTTTCGATCGCGAGATTGACGCCAGCCGTGGCGACGTGATCGCGGACGCTCTGCGCCCCGCACCGGTAGCCGACCAGTTCACCTGTCACCTCCTGTGGATGGGCGACAGCGCACTGCTGCCCAACCGCACGTATCGCCTGAAGATCGGCACCCGCACGGTCAACGCGCGGGTGATGTCGATCAAACACAAGGTCGACGTCAACCACCAGGCCAAGCTGGCGGCGCGCCATCTCGAGCTGAACGAGGTGGGGTATTGCACGGTGGGATTGGACGATGCGATCGCGTTCGAGGCCTATGCGGCCAACCGGACCCTGGGTGGCTTCATCCTGATCGATCGCCAGAGCAACGCCACCGTGGCCTGCGGCATGCTCGACTTTGCCCTGGGACGGTCCAGCAACGTGCACTGGCAGCATGTCGACATCGACAAGCGCGTGCGCGGCACCAGCAAGGGGCAGCAACCGCTGTGTTTGTGGTTCACCGGCCTGTCCGGTGCCGGCAAGTCGACCATCGCCAATCTGGTCGAGCGCAAGTTGCATGCGCTCGGCTACCACACCTACCTGCTGGACGGCGACAATGTGCGGCACGGCATCAACAAGGATCTGGGTTTCACGCCGGAGGCTCGCGTGGAGAATATCCGCCGCATCGCCGAAGTGGCCCACCTGATGCTGGATGCGGGCCTGATCGTGCTGGTCAGTGCGATCTCGCCGTATCGCAGCGAGCGGCGCTCGGCACGCGAGTTGTTCGATGCCGGCGAGTTCCTGGAGGTCTTCGTCGACGCGCCGCTGGAGGAATGCGAGCGGCGCGACCCGAAGGGCCTCTACCGCAAGGCGCGGGCGGGCGAGATCCGCAACTTCACCGGGATCGATGCGCCGTATGAACGGCCGGAGACGCCGGATATCCACCTGCTCAGCAGTGGTCATCGCGCCGAGCAGCTGGCCGAGCAGCTAACCACGCAATTACTGGCCAGCATCGAGCAGGACGGCGCCGACGGCTGAATGCGTTGCTGCGGCGTGGCTTGGATTGCCGCTGATCGGCGGCGATAATGCTGGCTCAATCTGCCAGGCGCCGCCGCAATGACCGAAAAGACCGTACTTAACGCTACCCATCGCTCGCTCGGTGCGCGAATGGTCGACTTCGGTGGTTGGGACATGCCGATCAACTACGGTTCGCAGATCGAGGAGCATCACGCAGTGCGGCGCGATGCCGGCATGTTCGATGTCTCGCACATGACCGTAGTCGACCTGCACGGTAAGCGCACCCGGGAATTTCTGCGGCATCTGCTGGCAAACAATATCGGCAAGCTCAAGGTGCACGGCAAGGCCCTGTATTCGTGCATGCTGAACGAGCAGGGTGGCGTGATCGACGATCTGATCGTGTATTTCCTCGGCGAGGAACGTTTTCGGCTGGTGGTCAATGCCGCTACCCGCGCCAAGGACCTGGCATGGATCGAGAAACAAGCCGCTGCATTCGGGGTCCAGGTCAAGGAGCGCCCTGACTTCGCGATGATCGCGGTGCAGGGCCCGCATGCGCGGGTGAAGGTGCTCGACTTGCTGCATGACGTGGATCGCCCTCGCATCGAGAAGCTGGGCAAGTTCACCGCGGCGGCGGCGCAGGGTCCGCATGGCATGCCGTTGTTCGTCGCGCGCACGGGTTATACCGGCGAGGACGGATTCGAAATCATGGTTCCCCAGGAGCATGCCGTTGCCCTGTGGGAGGCGCTGCGTGCGGCTGGTGTGGCACCGGCCGGACTCGGCGCGCGCGACACCTTGCGACTGGAAGCGGGCATGAATCTGTACGGTCAGGACATGGATGAGAGCGTGACACCGTGGGAGGCCAATCTCGGCTGGACCGTGTCGCTGGACGAAGGGCGTGGTTTCATCGGTCGCGCCGTGCTCGAGCAGCAGAAGGCCGCCGGCGTACCGAGGGTGATGGTGGGCCTGGTGCTGGACGGCAAGGGCGTGTTGCGCCACGGCCAGAAGGTACTCACCGCCCACGGCGAGGGCGAGATCCTCTCCGGCAGCTTTGCACCCACCCTCGACAAGGCCGTGGCGTTTGCGCGCATCCCCGCGGGTGAAGCTGGGGACCTGCGCGTCGACATCCGTGGCCGCGAAGTCCCGGTGCGCCAGGTGAAGTACCCGTTCGTGCGCGACGGCAAGGCCTGCGACGGCATCTGAGCGCTCGATTTGCACTTTTCCTCACGGCGGATGCAGCTAGAATCTGCGCCTGTACCCACGACCTACCCAACGACTGGACCCGATCATGAGCGAGATTCCCGGCGATCTGAAATTCCTCAAGTCCCACGAGTGGGCCCGCGTCGAAGACGATGGCCTGGTTCGGGTGGGCATATCTGACCATGCGCAAAGCCAGCTCGGCGACCTGGTGTATGTGGAACTTCCCGAAATCGGCGCGGCCGTTCAGGCCGGCACTGGCGTCGCGGTGGTGGAGTCGGTCAAGGCGGCCTCCGATCTCTACGCGCCGGTGTCCGGCGAGATCGTCGAGATCAACGAGCTGCTCAACGACAAGCCGGAAATGATCAACGAGGATGCCTTCGGCGATGGCTGGATCTTCCTGGTGCGTCCGAGCGATCGCGCAGAGCTCGACGAACTGCTCGACGCCAAAGACTACGAAGAGCTGATCGAGAACGACGACCACTGAATCGTGCTCCACTGATCGACTGTGCCGGCCGCCGCGTGCGGCCGGCTTCATTTCGGATCTGGATGCGGGCGAGGTGGTTTGTGTGACCGGCAAACAGAAGGCTAACCGGCTGCATCAATCCGCGACTGCGATGCCGAATTTCAGATGCGCAGGTGTGAACTTCGATGCGCGGTGCTCGTTCTTCGGGCGGCGGTTGGCATTGATCGGGGTGTCGGGCGACGTCCGTCCAGCCGGGTCTTATGCTCCGCTCGATGATCGACAAGGCGGATATTTTGCCCCGGCAGGCGCTGAGCCGATTTTTTTTCAGTCGTGTTCCGTTCATGTGCCGGGACCTCCTGCCGCCGCCGCAAAATCATTCGTGCACTGGATGTGTTGCGCGACGGCAGATGTCACCCAATCGCGTGGTACTTGTGCACTTGGTGCATGTTTAAAGGCTGTTTTTGCAAATATTCCTTCCATCGACATATTTTCGATGGACGTATAGACGTCCGATCACTCGCCGTGTGTCCATGCCGTGGTCACCATGGGCATGGTCGGCGCCCCGCTTCGGGCGGGGCAGCATGGTGGAATTTCATGTGTGAAATCAATTGACAGCTGAAATCTTCGGGGATAGCTTTCGCAACAGATCACGGGGAATGCGTTTTATGGCGACAGCAAGATTCATCAAGCCTTATGTCGAACACGGTGAGAAAGCCAATGCGGTTCGCAAGATCACGGTATCGATTCCACTTCATGTTCTGCGACGTCTTTCTGATTTGCGCACCCACCGTCAAGTGAACAATCTTCGGCACGCCACCAACAGCGATTTGTTGGTTGAGGCGTTCCTGCACGCTTTTACTGGGCAACCACTGCCAACTGATGAGGAGCTAAGACGAACTATGGCCACTGCCAAGAAATCCACTGCTAAGAAAGCTGCAAAGAAACCGGCCGCCAAGAAGGCTGCTGCCAAGAAACCGGTCGCCCGGAAGCCGGCGGCGAAGAAGGGCGCCGCGAAGAAGAAGGTCGCTGCGAAGAAAGCCTCGGCCAAGAAGGTCGCCCGCAAGCCGGCGGCCAAGAAGGCTGCGAAAAAGCCGGCTGCCAAGAAGGCCGCCGTGAAGAAAGCCGCAAGGAAGCCGGCGAAGAAAGCTGCACCGATGAAGGCCGCTGGCGCCAAGGTGGTTAAGGCCACCAAGACCGCCAAGCCGAAGGCCAAGGTCAAGGCCAAGAAGTAAGTAACAGGCAACATGCGTTACCTCCAATAAGAGTACGTTATCGACTTCTCTCCCTGCGGTGCCCAGCGCGGGGAGAGCACTTCGAGAAACTTCGTCCCGGCCTGTCCGGGACGCTTCGTTTCTGGAGCCTGGAATAGCCGTTGGCGCTTTGTTATGCCCTGCCGGCATGGCACTCCAGCGGGACCCCTGGTGAAGCCCGGTGCCGACCGCCATTGCCGTGTTGCGTCAATGGAGTTACCTTTCGCACATCCGCGCCGCGGCGTATCCGGGGGATGTGCCGCTCCTACAGGGGGAAAAGCGCGGGTATCTGTCGACACTCAGCGAGAGACCATGGATACCCGATACTTGATTGATACGCGTCGGCGTGCGCGTGGGGCGGTCAGGCCCACCTACATTGCCATCATTGCCGTTTTTGTCCTGCTTGCCATTGGTGCGTGGTTCATCATCATCAAGCCGCACCAGGAACTGGTCATGGACGATTCGAGCGGGCTTGCATCCACGCCGATCACCACCGTGAAGCGGGTGGCGCAACCGCCGGTCAATGTAGCGGGCATGGACGTGAACCAGTTGGTGAACGAAGCGCGTGCGGCGATGAGCCAGCAACGCTACCTGGCGCCGGCAGGCAACAACGCGTTCGAGTTTTACCTGCACGTGCTGGAGAAGGATCCCGGCAACAAGGTGGCGTCGGACGCCCTGCGCGAGACGTTCCCGTTTGCGGCGAACCAGGCCGAACAGGCGATCAATGGACGGGATTTCGTCGAGGCGCAACGCGAGATCGAGTTGCTGGCCAAGGCTGATCCGACCAACTTCACTCTGACTATCCTGCGCTCCAAGCTCGATGCGCAGCGCAAGACACTCGATGAGCAGCAGCAGAAATTGCTTGAGGAGCAGAAGGCTGTGGCATCGGCGGCGCAGCAGGCTGCTGCCGACAAGGCGGCTGCAAGCCTGGCCCTGCAACAGGAACAACTGACCGCTCAACAGAAAGCGGCGCAGGACGCCGCAGCCGCCGCGGCCCTCGCGGCCCGCAAACAGGCGGCCGCTCCTGCGGCGACCGAGGCGGCCAGTACACCGTCAGGCAATACGGCCCCCACGACAGGGCCGACCACCGAGGCGGTGCTGACCAAGGCGGCGGCGCCGCACTATCCGCCGGCGGCCGCACGCTCGCGTCAGCAGGGATGGGTGGTGGTGTCGTTCACCGTGGAGAAAGATGGCAAGACCAGCAACGTCAGGGTGGTCGATTCCCAACCTCGCCGGGTATTTGATCGCGCGGCGATCGAAGCGGTGGAGCATTATCAGTTCACGCCGGCGATGAAAGACGGTACGCCGATCGTCAGCGCAAGGCAGCAGCGGATCGAATTCAAGCTCTGACGATCAGCAATGCTTAAATGCAGAAGCGCGCGTCTCTTGCTCGCGCCGCGCTTCTGCTTCGTGATTAGCGTGGAACCTCGGCTAAAGCCGGCGGGCAGTGCCCGCCCTGGGACGCTGCGGTTGCACGATGGTACTGCGCGCAGGCGCGGCGCGGCGATGGCAGGGCGGCACTGCGCGCCGGCTCTCCTGCATTGATGCAAGACGTGAGCGAGAGACAGCGCGAGCTTGTGTCACGCCTCTCAGTGATGCCGTTTCGAACGTGACTTGCGCTGCTTCCCCTGCGGCGCGGTCGACTTCTTCGCGTCGCTTTCAATCTGCGCCCAGTCCACGTGCGGCAGACCAAGCAGATCATCGAAAACCATCGGCATCAATCCGCTTGGCGTAGGCCCTGTCGAGTTCCACAGGGTCACCACGCCGAAATGATATTTGGGGAAGAAGCCGATCATCGTGCGGTAACCCGCCACGGCCCCGGCGTGATAGATCAGCGTTTCGCCGGCGTATTTGTAGACCCGCCAGCCCAGCGCATAGTGCGCGTCGGTCAAGCGTGCCCGGCGCCAGGGTGTGGCGCGCAGCTCGCTGGGGGTCACGATACCGGGCGTGTGCAGCGTATCGAGCAGCGCGGTTGGAAGCACATCCGGCCGTCCGCCCATCTGGGCGATCAGCCATTTCTCCATGTCGCGCAGGCTGGCGTTCACGCCCGCCGCCGGGGCAACGCCGTAGTAGGTTTCGTTCGGTTCGAACGGTATCCAGCCATGGCGTGACGCACGATGGGGTCGCGCCCAATTCTTGCTCGACTCCAGCCCTGCGCGACCATAGCTGGCGGTGGCCATGCCCAGCGGGTAGAACAGACGCTTGTCGACCTGGTGGTAGAAGAAGTCGCCGGTACGGGCGAGCACCACGTCGCCGATCATGCTGAAGGCGACGTTCTGATAGCCGTAGCATTGGCCGACGCCGCAGGTCATGTCGACCTCGTCCAGCTTGCGCACCAGTTCCTGGTAGGAAATGTCACCCTCGAGCATTTTGTCGTAGGTGTTGCGCGGCAAGCCCAGCTTCTGGCCCAGGATGTCGCTCACCGTGGCCTGGTCGGCTGCCTGCATGTCCTTGAGCTTGAAGTACGGCAGCACGTCGATCAAGCGAGTGTCCCAACTCAGCTTGCCGTCGTCCACCAGGAGTCCGGTGAGCGCCGTCGCAAATGCCTTGGACAACGAAGCCAGGCGGAACACGGTCGTTGGGGTCACCGGTTCTTTCGTGGAGGCATCGGCATAACCGATCGTGCCTTCAAATGCGACTTTACCGTCGATCACGACGGCAGTAGCCAGCCCGGCTACCGCATCCCGCCTGCCGAGCAGGTTGAGCCAGCGCTGGTAATCGGCGAGCGTCTTCTTGATGCGCGCCGACGGCAGTGCCGTGGTGGCGGCCGCGGCAACGGTTGGTGGGCTTGCTGACGTGGCGAACGTGGTGAAAACAGGTGCGCAGGCCAGACCGAACACGCCGGCTGCCATGAGGAAAATCTTGCGAAACGACATGGTATTCTGGAGACATTCCGGCGTGGAAACACGCCTTTGCGTGGGGAGATTGGCGATGGGTCTGATCATTTTTCTGGTTATTGTCGTCCTGATTGTCTTGTACTTCGTGGCGATCTACAACGGACTGGTCACGTCACGCAACAGTTACAAGAACGCATTTGCGCAGATTGACGTGCAGTTGACCCGTCGTCACGACCTGATACCGAACCTGGTCGAGACGGCCAAGGGTTACCTGGCGCATGAGCGCGGCACCCTCGAAGCCGTGGTCCAGGCGCGCAACTCGGCCGTCGAGGGTCTGGCCGGCGCCAAGGCCAACCCTGGTGATCCAGCGGCGATGCAGAAACTGGCCAGCAGTGAAAATGCCTTGACACAAACCCTGGGCCATTTGTTCGCGCTGCAGGAGGCGTATCCGGACCTGAAAGCCAACCAGACCATGATGCAGCTCTCCGAGGAGCTCACTTCCACGGAGAACCGGGTAGCGTTCGCGCGGCAGGCCTATAACGATTCGGTGTTGACCTATAACAACAAGCGCGAGGTTTTCCCGGCCTCGCTCGTGGCCAACAGCGCTGGCTTCGTCGTGGCCGAACCGCTGAAGATCGAGGACCCGGCCGTGCGCGAGGTGCCGAAGGTTTCCTTCAATTGATCGGCGGAGCACCGCGGCCGTCGCCGCGGTGCCGTTGACCGCTCGTCGGAGCCTCCATGGATTTCTTTGCCCAACAGGCGCGCGTGCGCGGCAGCAGTCGAAGACTGGTCGGCCTGTTCGTGCTGGCCGTGATCGCCATCGTGGTGGCCATTGACGCGGTCGTGTGGCTGGCCATGGGCCATCGTCCAGTGGCCGGCGAGCCGGCGGCATCGAACCTGCCGTTGTTGTTTTCCAGCAGCGTGATCGTGCTGGCCGGCATCGCGTTCAGCTCGCTGTTCCGCATCATGAGCCTGTCCGGTGGCGGCAAGACGGTAGCCGAGAGCGTCGGTGCGGTACCGGTGCCACCGGACACCGCTGACCCGGCACTGCGCCGTCTGCGCAACGTGATCGAGGAAGTGGCTATCGCTGCCGGCGTGCCTGTACCGGACATCTACCTGATGGGCGACGAGCCCGGCATCAATGCCTTCGCCGCCGGTTATTCGGCCTCGGACGCGGCCGTGTGCGTAACCCAGGGATGCCTGGACAATCTCAGCCGCGACGAGCTGCAGGGTGTGATCGCGCATGAATTCAGCCACGTGCTCAACGGCGACATGCGGCTCAATATCCGCCTGATGGGCCTGCTGTTCGGCATCCTGGTGCTGGCGATCGTGGGGCGGCGGGTCATCTGGTTCGGCGGTGGCCGCAGCAGCCGGCGCGGTGGCAGCGGTGGCCAGGTCTGGATGATCGGGCTGGCACTGATCGTGGTGGGTTACATCGGCTACTTCTTCGCACGGCTGATCCAGGCGGCCGTGGCGCGTTCACGCGAGTCGCTGGCGGACGCCTCGGCCGTGCAGTTCACCCGCCAGTCCGACGGTATCGCCGGTGCGCTGAAGAAGATCGCGATCCTCAGCGAAGGCTCGCAACTGAAGGTCGCCAACAAGCAGGAAGTGGCGCACATGCTGTTCGGCGAGGCCGGCAGTTTCAATGCACTTTTCGCCACCCATCCGCCCTTGCTGGAACGGATACGTGCCTTGGAGCCGGGCTTTCGCGAGGAAGAGCTGACCCAGTTGGCCGCATCGATGCAGCGCGCCGCCGAGACTCCGCCCGCCGCGCCACCCGCGGACAAACCGCGCAGCCCGTTGGGCATGCCAGGCATGAACCTGCCTCCGGTGTTGCCCGCCGTGCTGGCCGGAGGGGCCGTCGCCGGCATAGGCGCGAGCGCACCGTCGTTCCAACGCGCTGCCGCGGTGCATGAGGCGATGCCGGCGACGTTGACGGCTGCGGTACAGCAACCCGAATCGGCACTTGCCGTCATGCTGGCGTTGGCTCTCTCGTTGGAACCGGAACTGCAGACAGCGCAGCGGCGTATCGTCGCCGACGCGTTTGGCGACGATGTGCAACGGACCATGCAAACGATGGCGTCCGAGCTGGCGACGCTGCCGCCGATCGCGCGCCTGCCGCTGGTTTCGCTGGCGTTCCCCGCCCTGAAGCAGCTGGCCGACGGACGCCAGCAGACCTTGCTCGGTGCGCTCGATGACCTGGTCAAGGTGGATGGTCGAGTCGACCTCAACGAATATTGCCTGGCCCGCTTGCTGCGCATCCAGTTGCGCGAGGCACGTCAGCCTCGTCGCACACCGGTCGATGGCCTGAAGAAACTTCCCGCCTGTCGCGACAGCCTGATCCTGGTGTGCACCATCGTCGCTTCGGCAGGTTGCTCCGACGAAGCGAGCGCACGCCGTGCCTGGCTGCTGGCGATGCAGCAGGCGTTCCCGGGCGAGGCGATCGAGTGGGTGCGTCCACCGGTGCAGTGGCAGGCATCCTTCGAGCGCGCGCTGGACGATCTGGACGCGTTGACGCCGGTGGCCAAGGAGCTGGTGATCCAGAGCCTGCTGCGTGCGATCCACGCAGATGGTCAGGTCAGCGTGGAAGAGGCCGAACTGCTGCGGGTGATCTGTGCCAGCCTGCATTGCCCGGTGCCGGTTTAGGAGACCGCCCCGTCCCCAGCCAGGATCAACGCGCTGGCGCGCTCGGCAATCATGATCGTGGGCGCATTGGTGTTGCCCGTGGGCAGGCTCGGCATGATCGAGGCATCTACCACGCGCAGCCCTTCGAGGCCGCGCACGCGCAGCTCGCTGTCGACCACCGCGCGATCGTCCTTGCCCATGCGGCAACTGCCGATCGGGTGATAAACGGTCTCGGCCTTGCGCCGGATGAAGTCGATGTATTCGGCGTCGGACTGCAGTTCGCGCTCGGGAAATACAGGCTTGCCTCGACAGTGATCGAACGAACCCTGCGCCAGAATTTCACCTGACAGCCGCGCCGCCTCGATCATCCGCTTCAGGTCATGGCCCTCGGCATCGCCGAGGTAGTTGGCATGGATCGCCACGGATTGCCCCGGATCGGCCGAGCGCAGGCGCAATCGCCCGCGGCTGCGTGGATGCAGGTAGCACGCATGCACGGTATAGCCCTCGCCGGGCAAGCGGTGGCGGCCATGATCGTCCAGCTGTGCCGGAACGAAGTGGAACTGGATGTCGCAACGCTCGTCGTCGGCCAGGCGGCTGCGCACGAAGCCGCCGGACTCGGCAAGATTCGAGCTGCCCGGGCCGTCACGATGGCGCCACCAGCGAACCGCGGTACCCAACGGGTTGAGGCGGTCGTAGCTGAGATGCTTTTGGCGGCTCCCCACCACGGTGCAGATGTCCAGGTGATCCTGCAACTGGCCGCCGACGTCGGGCAGGTCCGCCACCACCGCGATACCGTGTTCGCGCAGGTGGTCAGCCGGGCCCAATCCCGAGAGCATCAGCAATTGCGGCGTGTTGATCGCGCCGCCGCAGACCAGCACCTCACCCGCCTCGACGCGTTCGTGGCCATGTCGGCCCCGGCGCAACTGCACACCGGTCGCGCGCCCATGTGCCAACAGCACCCGCTCGACCAGCACGCCGGTGCGCACCTTGAGGTTGCGGCGCTCACGCACGGGCTTCAGAAAGCCGGCCGCCGTCGAGCAACGGGCACCGCCGCGCTGGGTGACCTGGTACAGGCCGAAGCCGGTTTGTCGCACACCGTTGAAATCGTCGTTGCGCGCATGGCCGGCACTGATGGCCGCTTCGACGAAGTCTTCCGAGAGGGCGTTGTGGTAACGCAGGTCGGCAACGCCGAGTGGGCCGCCGATGCCGTGCAGGTCGCTGGCGCCGCGGCTGTTGTCCTCGCTGAGCCGGAACCATGGCAACACCTTTTGCCACATCCAGCGCGGGTCGCCGCTCGCATCGGCCCAACCGTCATAATCCGCTGGCACGCCACGCACGTAGCACATGGCATTGATCGAGCTGGAGCCGCCCAGCGCCTTGCCGCGCGGCCACCACAACTTGCGTCCGTTGAGAGCGGGCTCCGGTTCCGTCACATAGCCCCAGTTCACCGAGCGCTGCTTCGCCAGCTGCGCCAGTCCGGCGGGCATATGCAGAAGCGGGTTCCAGTCACGCGGTCCCGCCTCCAGCAGCAACACGCGGGTGGCGGGATTCGCGCTGAGCCGGTTCGCCAGCACGCAGCCGGCCGAGCCGGCGCCGACGATCACGTAGTCGTAGTTCTCCAAGCGAGCTCCCCCGTTCTGGCTGCCGGCCGATGTCGGCATGGTAGTCTTTTCGCGCTCTCCACTGGATGCGCCCTTGAGTCTGCCCCGTTCCGCCGTCGAGGAACAAGCCGCCGCGCCGATGTTGTCCGCACTGGCTTTTTTCTTCCTGATGACCTCGTACTACATCATCCGGCCGGTTCGCGACCAGCTCAGTGGTGCCGTCGGCTCGACATCGCTGCCGTTGTTCTACGGCGCGGTATTTGTGGTGATGCTGCTGATCACGCCAGTCTTCGGCATGCTGGTGGCGCGATTCCGGCGGCGCCAGCTGCTCGCCTGGAGCTACAGTTTCTTCATCGTGTGCCTGCTCGCCTTCGTGCCCGCATTCGTGGCGCAGGAGCGCATCGGTGCGCGTGAACTGGGCGTGGTGTTCTTTGTCTGGGTCAGCGTGTTCAACCTGTTCGTGGTGTCGTTGTTCTGGAGCGTCATGGCCGACATCTTCAGCAGTGGCCAGGCACGCCGGGTGTTTTCGCTGATTGCGCTGGCCGGGATGGGTGGGGCAGTGTTTGGGCCGCTGGTGACCAAGCTGCTGGTGCAGCTGATCGGCGTGGCTCCGCTGCTGGTGGTCTCGGCGCTGGCCTTGTCGGTGTCACTGGCGTTGTTGTTGCGACTGTCGGCCAGTCGCAGTGGTGGCCACGGTGGAGAAGCCATCGGCGGCTCGCTGTGGGCGGGCGTGAAGGAGCTGTGGTCGCGTCCTTTCCTGCGCTACATGGCGCTGCTGATGTTGTTCGGCGACGGTATCGGCACGCTGGCCTACGCGCTGGTGGCCGACTACGCCAAGGCGCATTTCGCCGGTGCGGTGGCGCGCACGGAGTTCTACAACAACCTCGACCTGGCGACCAACGTCCTCGGCGCGCTGTTGCAATTGAGCCTGACGCGCTGGCTGCTGATTCGTCACGGTGCCGGCTGGGGTCTGTTGCTGCCAGCGCTGGTCAACGTGGTGCTGCTGGGCGCAGTGGCGCTGCTCGGTGGCGGAAGCGTGACGTGGCTGGGGTATGGCATACCGCTGCTGGCCGTGATGCTCGTGATTACGCGAGGCTTCGCCTACGGCATGACGAAGCCCTCGGTGGATGCGCTGTATACGCGGGTACCGCGCGAGACACGCTACAAGGGCAAGAACTTTGTCGAAACCGCCGTCTGGCGCTTTGGTGATTTCGTGGTGACCAGTGGAGTAAGTGGCCTGCACATGCTCGGCTGGGGTATCGGCGGCCTGGCTTTGGCCGGCACAGGTGTCGCCACGCTGGCTGCGCTGGTAGCGCGGCGGGCAGGATGGTCGCCGGACCTTGCTCCAGAGGAACGTTTGAGCGCTGGCGAATCGGAAAAGGCGCAAGCCTGAGCCGGCGCCGTCCAGGCAATGCCGAGCTCAACCGGTGATGTAGCGCTCCAGATGCTCGATCTGTTCGGCCTGGGCGTCGATCACGGCCTTGACCAGGTCGCCGATGGAGATGACGCCGACGACGGCCCCGTTCTCGATCACCGGCAAGTGGCGGATGCGGCTGTCGGTGCACAGACGCATGCAGTCGAACACATCCGTGTCAGGCCCCACGGTGAGAGGGCTGCTGGTCATGATGTCGGATACGGCCGTTTGCGATGAGGATTTGCCCTGCAGGATGACCTTGCGTGCGTAGTCGCGTTCGGATACCACGCCAACCAGCTTGGCTTCACGCATCACCAGCAATGCACCGACCCGGCATTCGGCCATCTGCTTGATCGCCTCGAGTACGGGTGCTTCCGGCGCGACGCTGAAAATCTTGTCGCCCTTGCTTTGCAGCAGATGTTTGACCTGGCTCATGCTGGGGTCTCCCACAGGCCCGGGCGGGGCCCTTCGCTGCCGAGTCTAGCGCGCCGCCAGGTTGGCGTGTAGTGAAGTGGTCAGACGTCATTGACGCGATGCGCGGGGCAGGCGCAATTCTTCACCAGACAGACCGGCCGCCGCTTGTTCAATGAGGCGCCCGCGGCGGCGCCCGCCCGTCTATGTAGCCCGGGCCGCCCAGTTGCTCCATCTGTTGCTGGATCCAGTTGGTGCGGCGCATCACGTAGGCGCTGGGTCGATCCACATGCAGACGGCGCGGGCTCGGCAGCACCGCGGCCAGTCGCGCAGCCTGGGCCGGGCTGAGCTGCGCCGGCGTGGTATGGAAGTACAGCTCGCTGGCCGCATCGACGCCATAGATCCCGTTGCCCAGCTCGGCGATGTTCATGTACACCTCCAGGATGCGCCGCTTTGGCCAAGTCAGTTCGATCAGTACGGTGAAATAGGCTTCCAGGCCTTTGCGCACGAAGCTGCGTCCGTTCCAGAGGAACAGGTTTTTTGCCGTCTGCTGGCTGATCGTGCTGGCACCGCGCAGGCGTTTGCCGTCATCGGCCGCATCGATCGCCTTGTTGATGGATTCGAAATCGAAACCGTGATGGTAGGGAAACTTCTGGTCCTCGCCGGCGACCATGGCCAACGGCACCCATGGAGACACCTTTTTCCATGGCACCCAGTGCTGGCGCAAGCGGAAGTCCTTGTCGCCATGCGTCCACGCACTGACGTGGCGCTCCAGCATCACCGCGGAGGTCCACGGCGGCACGAAGCGCAGCACCAGCACGGCCACCCAGGTGACGGTCACCCACGACAAGACGAGGATGCCAAGCCAGCGCAACAGGTGGCGCCACGGACGTCGGCGGAATGCTGAAGACATGAGGATGCACGCGTAAGAATGCCGTCAGTATAGGAAGGCCATGATCAATTCAGCGTTGAATGGATCAAGGCCGCCCCGGGAGGCGTTGCCCTCTCCTTGCCGCGTCCCCATCTGGTGGAGTGCCTCTCGATCGGATCCCCGTTGTGCAAAACCAATCCCACGATGATGTCCTGCATCGCTTCCTGCTGCCAGACGCCGGTGTGCGCGGCACCTTGGTGCGACTGGGCGCCAGTTGGCGTGAAGTGGCCAGTCGTGCCGACTATCCGACGGCGTTACGGGTGAGCCTCGGTGAGACCCTGGCGGCCAGCGTGCTGTTGACCGGCAACATCAAGCTCGACGGCGCGCTGTCGGTCGAGCTGAAGAGTTCCTCGGCACTGCGCCTGCTGTTTGCCGAATGCAGCGACCAGGGCCACGTGCGTGGGCTGGCACGTTGGCAGGAACCGCTTCCCGAGCCGCTGGCGCTGGATGCGCTGGCGGATGCAGTGATGGCGATCACGCTGGGCAATGTGGAGCGCGGGCAGCGCTACCAAGGCCTGGTCGAGTTGCGCCACGCGGGTCTGGCCGAATCACTGGAGGGCTATTTCATCCAGTCCGAACAGCTGCCGGCGCGCATCCTGCTGGCAGCGGATGCGCAGCAGGCCGTTGGCCTGATGCTGCAGAAGATGCCTGATGAAGGTGGGCATGACGCCGCGTCGGACGAGGAAGCCTGGAACCGCGTCGTCCACCTGACGGCCACACTGGGCGCGCAGGAGCTGCTCGCCACGCCAGCGGAGTCGCTCCTGTATCGGCTTTACCACGAGGAATCGGTACGCTTGCTCGAGACGCGTCCCTTGGCGTTCGGCTGCAGTTGCAGTCGCGAAAGAGTCGCGGCGATGCTGCGCTCGCTGGGTCGCGTCGAGGTGGAGGCGGCGCTGGTTGCCCGCGACGGCGAGATCGAGGTGGTTTGCGAGTTTTGCGCGCAGCGCTACACATTCGATCCCATTGATGCCGAACTCTTGCTGCGTGATGGGGCGGCGCCCGGCGCGCCGGAAACCCCGCAGTAACCAGAGCGCTGAAGTGTCTGGCTGGCGGAGGTGACGGACGGCTGGTGCCTGAACCCCCACAGACCTGCTCAGGCGAGCAACAACGGTTTGTTGGCAGTGAGCCAGGTGCTGGCTGGTTGCGGCATGGCGAACAGGAAGCCTTGGCCGTAACGACAGCCGACGCGCCGCAAGGCCTGGCGCTGGGACTCGTCCTCGATGCCCTCGGCGATCACCTTCATGTGCAGTGAATCGGCCAGCACCTGGATCGCCCGCACCAAAGCCAGGCCCTGGGTGTCCGTGTCGTCGGTCGGAAGCTCGATGATGAACGACCGATCGATCTTGAGGCTCTCGAACGGGTACTGATGCAGGTAGCTGAGCGAGGAATAGCCCGTGCCGAAGTCATCCAGCGCGATGCCGACGCCCTGGCCTTGCAGGTTTTTCAGTATCCGCTTCACCTGGGTCGGGTTTTCCAGCAGGGCGTGCTCGGTCACCTCGATGCGGATGCAGTGGGTGGGCACGGCGTACTGGTCGAGCAGGGCCAGCAGGCGCTGGTCCAGATCGATCGAACGGAAGTGTCGGCCGGATACATTGATGCTGATGAATCCATCGGTGCCGATCAGGCGCACGGCCTGGACGCACACCTGTTCAAAGATCTGCCAGTCAATGGCCTCGGCGCAGCCACATTCCTCGGCGACCAGCAAGAAGTCGTGCGGCGGCAGCAGCCCGCGCTCCGGATGGTGCCAGCGCAGCAGCGCTTCGTAACCGACCACGCGCCCGTCGGTCAGTTCGACAATCGGCTGGTAGTAAGGCTCGAACTCCTTGCGGCTCAGCGCGTGGCGCAGATCGCTCTCCATGTCCAGCAAGGATAATGCCTCGCGACGCAGGCGATCATCGAACATCGCCGCGCGATGGCGGCCGCCATCCTTGGCGTTGTACATCGCCGCATCGGCGTCGCGCAACAGCTCCTCCGGCTGACGGTAATGCGGTGCCGACAGCGCAATGCCGATCGACGCCGAGGTGAAAATCTCCTTGGTGCCCAGTCGGAACGGTGCCTGCAGTTCGCTGATGATCCGCTCTGCGATCAGCGAGGCTTTGTTGGTATTGGCGATGCCTTCAAGCAGCACGGCGAACTCGTCGCCGCCCAGGCGCGCGACCACGTCGCGGGTCTTCAGGCAGGCGCGGATGCGCCCGCCCACCTGGAACAGCAGATCGTCGCCGACCAGATGGCCTACCGAATCGTTAATGACCTTGAAACGATCCAGGTCGATGAACAACACGGCGAATTGCTGCTCGGGATTCGTGACGTAGCGCTGCATGGCCTGGTCCAGCCGCTGCAGCAGCAGGGTGCGGTTGGGCAGGCCGGTGAGGGAGTCGTGCAGGGTTTCGTATTTCAGCCGGCGCTCCACCCGCTCGCGCTCGGCGATCTGTTCGCGCAGGTCGCGATTGGCGAGTGCCAATGCCCGGGTGCGCTCGGTCACCCGGCGTTCCAGGCGCGCATTGGCCTGCTTGAGCGAGGTAGCCGTCTGCTTTCGTTGCAGCGCATTGGTGATGTGGTAGCTGACGAAGGTCAGCAGCTCCTGGTCGCGTTCGTTGTAGGTGTGTTCGGACGAGTAGCTTTGCAGGACAAGAGCGCCCATCGCCCGGCCATTCCACATCAGGGGCACGCCGAGCCAGCACTCGGAGCGCGTGCCGAAATGGGCGATCTCGCCCATCGCATGCAGGCTGTCGATGGCTTCCGGCGTGGCCAGCAACGGTTTGGCGTGGCGCAACACGTACTCGGTGGCGCCGCGGCCGTGCGCACGTGCGGGCCGCACCGCGTCGACCTCATCCACCGAATACGGGAAGGTCAGTTGATCGGTGTCCTCATCCAGCAACGCAATATAGAAGTTGCGTGCATACAGCAGGCCGCTGATTACCTTGTGCACGGCCGCATAGAACTTGTCCAGACTTTCGGATGTACTTGCCAGTTCGGCGATCCGGAACAACGCCGCCTGCAGGCGCTCGCCTCGCTGGCGCTGCAACACCTGCTGTCGCAGCACGCGGTTGGCCTCGCGCAGCGCCGCCGTGCGATCGGTCACCCGGCGAGCCAGCTCCAGGTGCGCCTCGCGCCGCTCGAGCGCCGTCTGCACGTGCTGCGCGACGTAGTTGAGCAGGTCCATGTCGCTGCGCGAATAGTGCGTGTCGGGGCGGTAGCTCTGCACCACGATGCCACCCACGACATGCCCTTCGCGCAGCATCGGAACCCCAAGCCAGTGCTCACAACTGGGGCCGAACAACTCGAAGCGATCGCCCAGCTGCTGCCGCAGTTCGTCGATCGAACCCATCATCGGCTGGTTGTCCTGCAGCAGATTCCAGGTCAGGCTGTGCAGCCAGTCCCGCAGCGGCAGGGGCTCGTTGGGCGCGGGCACATCGGTATCGATGATGTCGACGTAGTAGGGAAACCGGATGTGCTCGGTGGCGGCGTCATATAGAACGATGTAGAAATTCTCCGCGTACATCAGGCTGCTGACGATGGAATGCAGCGAACGCATCATCTGCGGCATGTCGTGTTCGGCGCTGGCCTGGTCGGCGATTGCGTACAGCGCACGCTGCAAGCGCTCGGCGAGCGCCAGCCGGGAAATCGCCTCGTACAGTCGACTGGTTTCGGCCAACTGGCCCAGCCGGATTTCGGCGAGGCGCCCCAGCCACCGCAGCGACTCGCGGGCTGCGCTCGACGGCGCGTCCGCCGAGTCCAGCGCCAGAACGCGCATGGCGTGCGGGTCTTCGGCCAGGTCCAGCCAGCTTTCAGCGGGATTGGGAACGGGAACGTCCGGCTCGCGCCAGTGCAATCGTCCGTGGATGCCCAGCTCACCCAGCATGAACTCGCAAATCTCCAACACGGCGGCCGCATCGGCCGCCTCGAACAGGCGTTCGACGGCACCGTTCACAGTCACGAGATCCCTTGCCACCGGCGGCGGCTGGGATGACCGGATCGTTGATGTGGCGCTCATTTAGAGAGGATGGCTTCCGGAACAATCCGACGCATCGGCATCGGTGGCGTTTATACAGGGCGGATTGGCGATCTTGCCAGCCAGATCATAGCGGGAACCTGACCTGGCCGAATATGTCAAAGCTTGACACAGGCCCGCAAATATCTGTGCGCGGATGGGGGTTTTGACCTGTTAGTAAAACGTAAAGCGCGCTACAATCACACCAAACCTGTTTCCCTGGCGGGAGCCGTTCCATAGCAACCTGCCTCATCAAATGGAGTGACCGGTCCAAAGCTCATGCGCCGCCTGCCTGCCCTGTTGTCGTTTTTCCTGTTGCCGCTTGCCGCAGTCGGGCAGACTTTGGGCAATGATGCGAGCCAGGCCAGGTATCTGTTGGTGCAGCCGCAGGCCCAGTCGGGCGCCGTGTCATCGGGCACGAGTGTACCGCTGTGGCGCGATGCCAGCGGTCGCATGCTGCTGCTCAAGGCCGATCGCAATCATGTGGTGAGTCCGGCATCGGAGCTCGAGTCATCGTTGCTGTTCAATCCAGGCCATCCCGGCAGCATCGCCGCGACGGGCCTTCAGTATGGCGTGGGTCCGTTGCAGGCACACGCCGAGATCAGCCAGCGCACATGGCTCAATCAGAACGTGATGGTGTACGGCAGCGAAGTGGGTGCCACATACGACACCGGCGACTACGCCGTCGGTGTGAGCGTCGGATCCACCACGACGCCGCATCGCAATGTGGTGCTGCCGCGCGTGCTGCCCAATGTGGCGCCAGGCGTGGATGGCCTGTCCAGCTTCGACAGCAGCAACCAGCTCAACGCGAAAGGCCGGCTGGCGCTGGGCAAGCAGACCGGCCTTGATCTGGGTGCAAGTTTCGGTCGCGTCAATCTGCTGCCGGGCAACTTGCTCGGTGTCAGCGTGATGGATCAGAAGGCCTTGAGCTTCGGCGTCGACCACGGCCCGTTGAGCGGCATGCTGACCGGCCGGACCATGCAGCCCGAGGCCGGAATTCCCGGCAGCCTGTACACCGACCGGCGCTGGAACAGCATCGACCTGGGCGTGACCTGGCGTCTGCCGTGGCGGGGTTCGTTGAGTGTCGGGGCGCAGAACCTGTGGTCGTCAGGCACGCCGGCCAACACGCCCGTGGGTCCGGAACCGGACCAGTCGCGTACGCCCTACGTTCAGTATCACCAGGATCTCTGAAACCGGTCCCAACGGACTTGGGATCGTGCATGCTGACGCCACCGCCAACGCGGTGGCGTTTTCGCATCCGGCCCGTGGAAGGAGGGTGGTGGGAACTGGCTCAGTCCCGCTTGCGCAGGCGCAGGTCGCCGCTGAAGGTCTCGATGCGGATTTTGCCGTTGCCGGCGCCCAGGCTTGCGTCGAGCGAGCTGCCTGGGCCATGCCGGGCTTGGGTAGGCGTACCAAAATCGCTGCGCAGGTCGCCACTGAAACTGCTGGCGTGAAGCGTGGCGGAAATGTCTGCGGGCAGCCTCCACTGAACGTCGCCGCTCATGCTGTCAATGTCGACATTTCCGCCGGCGGCCAAGCCACCCGTCAGTTGCACGTTGCCTGACACCGTGCTCAGAGTGAGATACTGCCAAGGACCGCCGCCAGCCTGGATGCGGCCCGAGATCGTCTGCAACTTCACCTTGCCGCCCAAGTCCGGCGCCAGGATCTCGCCACTCACAGTTTGCAGCGACGCCTGGTCGGCATGACCGGAAAGCTCGATGCTGCCGCTCACGCTGTTCACATCCAGCGAAGGTGTATGCGCATGGATGCGCACGTTGCCGCTGATGGCATTGATTGTCATGCGCCCGCCGGCGAGACCGTCGACCACCAGCGGTGCGCTGATCACGCTGACGTCCAGCGATGCGTTCCGCGGCACGTGCAGTTCGAGCGTGGTCGGCGCCATCTTGCTGTCGCCGCCGAAGTTGAACCAGCCGGAGCCGCCGCGCGACTCGACCTTGATCGACAGATGGCCGTTGTCGCCGGTGATCACAAGCGGCTTCGCACCCTCGCCGAGTTCGCCGGCGACCTCTACCTGGTTGCGGTCCCATGCGGTCACATTGACCGAGCCGGCGATGTTGCTGATGCTGATTTTTGCGTCGGTGTTGGCGGCGTGTTGCAGCTGGATCGGGCTACCGGCCAGCGCGATGCCGCCATACAGGCCCAGAAGTAGTGGAAGTTGGCGCGAGGTTTTCATGATGGCTCCAGTAAGCATCAGCTGGCTCGGTCGGCCAGGTGGCGCAGTTGCATCTGTTGTTGTTCGGTACGATGGAGCAGGCGTTGCAGCGCGGCCGAGTCTGGCGCCTGCTGGATCGCAAGCTCCAGTTCAAGGCGGGCGGCGTCCAGCTCGATGGCCGCGCCGGCCAGGCGCGGATCGGCGGGCTTCCACGTCGTCGACGCCACGACTCCAGATGTCTTGCCGGTGAGGGCCGGCAACATGTGCCAACCCACTGCGCAAGCCAGCACCAACGATGCCGCCAGACTGGCGCGCAGCAGCCAGCGCTTTCGACCAGACGATCGTGTCCGGGCGGCTGCGCCGGCGATGGTTTTGTGTGCGACCGGCGCGTCGTCGAGAGCGGCCTCGATAAGCGGCCACAGGTCGCGATCCGGCGTCTGCGGCTGGCGCAGGGCGCGAAGTTGCCGGCGCCATTCAAATTCGTTCACGAGCGTTCTCCCAGTGCCTTGCGCAGCAGGCCGCGCGCACGGTGCAGTTGTGCCTTTGATGTGCCCACGGCCATGCCCAGCTCGTTGCCAATGTCCTCGTGCCGCCAGCCCTCGATGTCGTGAAGCACCAGTACTGCGCGGGCGCGTGGAGGCAGTTGGCCGATTGCCTGCTCCAGTTCTTCGCGCTCGGCGGCGCAGAACGGCGTTTCGCCGGATTCGAGCAGGTGCTCCTCGTTGACCATGCGAACCGGATCGGCGCTGCGGGCGCGGAGGTCCATCAGCGCCACGTTCACTGCCAGCCGGTACAACCAGGTGCCGAAGGCGCTTTCATGGCGAAACCCCGGCAACTTCTGCCAGGCGCGGATGAACGCTTCCTGGGTGAGGTCTTCGGCGCGGGCGTGATCGTAGCCGGCGAGGCGGTGCAACGCGCCGTACACGCGGCCTGAGTGCAACGCGTAAAGCCGCTGGAACGCCTGGCGGTCGCCCGCGGCTGCGGCGCGCACGTCGTCGGTGTCATGCGCGGCCGTCGGGACAGGCGGCATCGAGGTTCCGGACACAAGGCAGGTGGCACTCATCTTGCGAGCTTGGATGCGGCATTGCCCTAAAGGGTTTGAAGCCGCGCAGCCGTGGCATCCCGGCCAGGTCAGCTGGACCTGCCCGGGATGCCTGTTTCAGGAGGTGGCCGCGACACGCGGTGACGACTGGGTCGCGTCGTCGCGCAGTTCCTTGGCGACACGCTGTTGTTCCTGGCGCAGGCGAGCGGGCAGGCGCGCAGCGAAGCTTTCCAGATACTCGCCAATGGCGTTCAGTTCGGTTTGCCAAGCGCCATTGTCCACGGCGAGCAGCTCGTTCAGGCGGGCGCGGTCCAGCTTGAGTCCGTCCAGCTTCAGCCCGCCTGCGGCGGGCAGGATGCCGATCGGCGTTTCCACACCGCTGACGCGGTCTTCGGTGCGGTTGATCATCCATTCCAGCACCCGCAGGTTCTCGCCGAAACCGGGCCAAAGGAATTTGCCGTCTGCGCCCTTGCGGAACCAGTTGACGTGGAAAATCTTGGGCAGCTTCGCACCGGGCTGGTCGAACGAAAGCCAGTGGTCGAAGTAGTCGCCGTAGTGGTAACCGCAGAACGGCTTCATCGCCATCGAATCGCGCCGCAGCACGCCGACCGCGCCGGTGGCGGCGGCGGTCGTTTCCGAGCCCATCGCCGCGCCCATCAGCACGCCATGGGTCCAGTCACGCGCTTCCATCACCAGCGGCAGCAGGGACGGACGGCGGCCGCCGAACACGATGGCACTGATCGGCACGCCTTGCGCCGCTTCGGCCTTCGCCGACCAGGTCGGGCACTGCTTCGCGCTGACGGTGAAGCGTGAGTTGGGATGCGCGGCTGGACCGTTGGCCGGATCGTAAGGGCGGCCCTGCCAGTCAGTGACGGGCGTGCCCGGCAGGCCTTCCCACCAGGGCTGGTTGTCCGCAGTGACCGCCACGTTGGTGAAGATGGTGTCGTGCGAGGTGCTCTTCAGCGCATTCGGGTTGGTGTTGTTGCTGGTGCCTGGTGCCACGCCGAAGAAGCCGGCTTCCGGATTGATCGCATACAACCGTCCGTCCGCGCCGGGTCGCATCCAGCAGATATCGTCGCCGATGGTCCAAACCTTCCAGCCGCCCTGGCGATAACCTTCCGGCGGAATCAGCATGGCCAGATTGGTCTTGCCGCACGCGGAGGGGAACGCGGCGGCGATGTAATGCGTTTCGCCCTGGGGATTCTCGATACCCACGATCAGCATGTGCTCGGCCAGCCAGCCTTCGCTGCGGGCCTGGTTGCTGGCGATGCGCAGCGCGTGGCATTTCTTGCCCAGCAGGGCATTGCCGCCGTAGCCCGACCCATAGGACTTGATCGAGAGCTCGGCCGGGAAGTGCATGATCCAGCGCCGTTCGGGGTCGAGCTCGCCCTTGGAGTGCAGCCCCTTCACGAACGATCCTTCGCGCTCGATGCGCTCAAGCGCGGGCGCGCCCATGCGAGTCATGATCTGCATGTTCGCGACCACGTACGGGCTGTCGGTGATCTCCACGCCGCAACGAGACAGCGGCGAGTCGATCGGACCCATGCAGTACGGGATCACGTACATGGTGCGTCCTTCCATGCAGCCGTCGAACAGGGCGTCGATCTTGGCGTGCGCCGCGGCTGGCTCCATCCAGTGGTTGTTGGGGCCGGCGTCGTCTTCGTTCGGGTGGCAGACCAGGGTGAGCTTCTCGACGCGCGCCACGTCCTTCGGATCGGAGCGATGCAGATAGCAGCGCGGATGGGTTTGCTGGTTGAGCTCGATCAGCGTGCCATCGGCCAGCATCTGCTGTATCAGCGACCGGTATTCATTGTCCGATCCATCGCACCAGTGAATCGCCGCGGGGCGGGTCAACGCCGCCACCTGATCGACCCATTGTGTGAGCTCATCCAGCTTGCTGGCCATCGTGTTCCTCGAAAGGCTTGTGGAAAAAAGTAAGCGGCACGGTAGTTTGCGTACACTGGTATTGCAAGGCACGTCGCAACAAAAACGGCGCCACAGGGCGCCGTCGGGCTGATTTCGTGGCGGCTCAGGCGGGTGTAAGCGTGGCGATCATGTGTTCGACGTAGGCATCGAACTCGTCGTGGTTGAGCCGCGGCAGGCCCAGCGTGAAGTTCAGTTGCAGGAAGCCGACGTAGGCGGCGTAGGTCAGCCTTGCCCGGTTCAGTGCCTGCGGCGGCGGCAGACCCGCTTCGCGATAGACGGTGGTGAGGAATTCCATGCGCCGCTGCGAGACGCGCGCCATCACCGGCACGACCTGCGGGTGGTCAAGCGCCTTCAGCAGGGCGGCGTACACGCGATGTGGCTGCAGCTGATGTGCCACACGGCGGAACAGTTCGGGCAGGCGCTGTCGCGGATCGGGTATCTGCTCGATCTGGCTGATGATCTCGCGCTCACCGAACTGCTCCCAGCGTTCCAGCGCGGCGTTCAGCAACGCCTCGCGGGTACGGAAATGCCAGTAGAAGCTGCCTTTGGTAACGCCGAGCTGGCGCGCCAGGGCCTCCACGGCCAATGCACCCACTCCCTGCTCGGCGATCATTTCCAGAGCGGCGATTTCCCAATCCTCCGCCGACAGGCGGGTTCGTTCCGGTTTGCTGCTCACATTCATGTGCGTATGGTATCCATACCTCGTGCATTTGTAATGCCGATAGCGTGGAAGCCGTGGTTCGGGGGGTGAATGGCCGTGTCGGGATGGTTGACGGCAAGCGCTGTGTCAATCCATACTCATCCGTATGGTAATTAACAACTCGTCGACCGAGAACACGGAGCGATTCCAGGTCGCCGATCTGGCCCTGGCGGTGCAGACGCGCAATCCGGCCGGCAGCCCGTGCCTGCTCTTCGCCCATGGCTTCGGCCAGACGCGCGGCGCCTGGAGCGGCGCCACGTCGTCGCTCGCGTTGGCTGGTTGCCGCTGCGTGACCTATGACACGCGCGGCCATGGCGAAAGCGATCGCGTGGCGAATGGCGACTACCACATGGATCAGTTCGCCGACGACATGTTGCGACTGGCCGCCGCGCAGCCGCAGCTGCCGATCCTGGTAGGCGCGTCGATGGGTGGCCTGCTGGGCATGGTGATCTCCGGTGAAACCCGTCCGGCGCCGTTTCGGGCACTGGTGCTGGTCGACATCACGCCGCGCTGGGAAACTGCCGGGGTCGAACGCATCCTCGGTTTCATGCAGGCCCACCCCGATGGCTTTGCCGACTACGCAGAGGCGGCCGAACAAATTGCCGCCTATTTGCCGCAGCGGCGCGAGCGCAAGAGCGAGCAGCAATTGCGCCCGCTGTTGCGTGAAGGCAGCGATGGGCGCCTGCGCTGGCACTGGGACCCCGCCTTGCTGGCCGGTGGCGTGGTGGACGAAAGCGAGCGCTATCAGCCACGCGTGCTTGCCGCCGCCGCGAAGATCGAGATTCCCGTGATGCTGCTGTCCGGTGCGCGCAGCGATGTGGTGTCGCGCGCCACCGTCGAGGAGTTTCTGCGCCTGGTGCCGCAGGCACAGCACATTGAACTGCCGCAGGCCACGCACACGCTGGCCGGCGACGCCAACGACGCGTTTACCCGTGAAGTGATCCACTACATGCAAAGCCTTGATTTCCCTTCGGTGTCGCGACAAGCCGACGCCGTTCAACCGTGACGAGGTGCTTCAGATGTCCGTGATCCTGACCCTGCTGGCGGCGCTGATTGCCACCGGCGCCTGCGCCTACCACCGCAGCAGCCTGCGAACCTGGGCGATCGTCACCATCGTCACGACCCTGGTGGTCGGACTGTTGGCGCGCGCGCCGGTGACCATGGTGATCTTGCTCGTCATCGAGCTGGCCATCGCGGTGCCGCTGCTGATGGTGGATTTCCGCCGGCACCAGATCAGCGCGCCGTTGCTGAAAATGTTTGCGAAGGTCACCCCGAAACTTTCCGAGACCGAGCAGACCGCGCTGGAGGCCGGGACGGTGGGTTTCGAGGGCGAACTGTTTTCCGGCAAGCCGGATTGGCATGAGCTGCTGAAGCAGCCCAAGCCGGAACTGAGCGTGGAGGAGCAGGCCTTCCTCGACGGCCCGGTGGAACAGCTCTGCGCCATGATCGACGACTGGCAGATCACGCACGAGCTGGCCGACCTGCCGCCGGACGTATGGGAGTTCATCAAGAAGAACAGGTTCTTCGGCATGATCATTCCGAAGCAGTATGGCGGCCTGCAGTTCTCCGCGCTGGCGCATTCGGCGGTGCTGCAGAAACTGTCCACCATGTCGGCGACGGTATCGTCCACCGTGGCCGTGCCGAACTCGCTCGGGCCCGCCGAACTGCTGCTCCATTACGGCAGCGACGAGCAGAAGGACTACTACCTGCCCAGACTCGCGGTGGGCGAAGAGATTCCCTGTTTTGCCCTGACCGGCCCCTACGCTGGTTCCGATGCCACTTCGATTCCCGACGTGGGCATCGTGTGCAAGCAGTTGGTCGAAGGCATTGAGACACTGGGCATCAGCCTCACCTTCGACAAGCGCTACATCACGCTGGCGCCGGTCGCAACGGTGGTGGGGCTCGCCTTTCGCATGTACGACCCGGAACACCTGCTGGGCGACAAGGAAGACCTCGGCATCACGCTTGCGCTACTGCCGCGTTCGACGCCGGGCCTGGAAATCGGCCGGCGCCACTTCCCGTTGAACATCCCGTTCCAGAACGGTCCCGTGCACGGCAAGGACGTGTTCGCGCCGCTGTCTGTGCTGATTGGCGGTCCCAAGATGGCCGGCCACGGCTGGCGCATGTTGGTCGAGGTGCTGTCGGTGGGCCGCGCGATCTCGCTGCCGTCCAACGCCACCGGTGCGATGCGTGCTTCCGCCCTGGCCACCGGTACTTACGCGCGCATGCGCAAACAGTTCGGACTGGCGGTGGCCCGTTTCGAAGGCGTCGAGGAAGCGCTGGCGCGCATCGGCGGTCTGGCCTACGCCACCACGGCATTGTCGCGCGCCACGGCGGCGGCGGTCGATCGGGGCGAAAAGCCTGCGGTGACCTCGGCGATTGCCAAGTACCACGCCACCAATTGGGCGCGGCAAGTGGCCAGCGATACCATGGACGTACACGGTGGCAAGGCCGTGCAGCTGGGTCCGAAGAACTATGCCGCGCGCGGCTGGTCCAGCGTGCCGATCGCGATCACGGTCGAAGGCGCGAACATCATGACGCGCAGCCTGATGATCTTCGGCCAGGGTGCGATCCGCTGCCATCCGTACGTGCTGAAGGAAATGCAGGCGTTGGCGATCACTGATCGCAGCGAGCAGCTGAAAACGTTCGACCGACTGCTGTTCAAGCACCTGGGCTTTGGCATCTCCAATGCTGTGCGAAGCTTCGCGATCAGCCTCAGCGGTGCGAGCATCGGCGAGAGCGCCGGCGACGGCTACACCCGCCGCTACTACCGCAAGCTGGATCGCTATTCCGCCTCGCTGGCGTTGTGCGCGGACGTGTTCATGGGTGTGCTGGGAGGCAAGCTGAAATTCAAGGAGAAGCTGTCGGCACGTCTTGGTGACGTGTTGAGCTATCTGTACATCGCCAGCTGCATGCTCAAGCAGTACGAGGACAACGGCCGGCCGGAGGCGGATCGACCTTTCCTGGCCTGGGGTTTCCACGAATGCATGTGGCTGACCCAGAACGCTCTGGACGGCGCGATCCGCAACTTCCCGGTCCGTCCCGTGGCCTGGCTGCTGCGCGTGCTGGTGTTTCCGCTCGGGCGCCGCGAGGTGCCGCCGTCCGATCGCCTGGGCCGCCGCGTCGCCGCCTTGCTCACCGCCCCGAACGAGGCGCGTGACCGCCTGATCGAGTGGGTCTATCGCACCCCCACGCCGAACAACACCGTCGGCCGCATGAACGCTTTGCTGCCCGAGGTGATCGCCGCCGAACCGGTCGACCGCAAGTTTGGCAAGGCACTGAAGGCGGGCCAGTTCAAGTCGCACGACTACATGGATCAGCTGGCCGAGGCCGAAAAGGCTGGAGTACTCAACGCCAGCGAGGCCGCCTTGCTCAAGCGCGTGCGCGAGGGCGTCTTCGAGTTCATCTCGGTGGACGATTTCGATACCGACGAGATGCGCGCGGCGGTGACCCGGGCCGACGCCGAGGCTGATCCGGGTGCCCTGCGCCGAGTGGGTTGATGAGTGCGTCGGTACTTTCGCTCTACCACCGGATGGTGCGATGGCCCGCCGGACACTGGCTGTTTTCCCGCGCCACGTGTCTCAAGGCACCTTGCTTCAGCACGATTTCGCCACTTTTCGTGGCGCTGGACGTGGGGCGCTGCGAGGTGCGAATCCGTGACCGGCGGCGCGTGCACAACCACATCGGCACCGTCCACGCGATTGCCCTGTGCAACTTCGCCGAGCTGTGTGCCGGGGTAATGGCCGAGGTCACGGTGGCACCGGGCATGCGCTGGATTCCCAAAGGCATGAGCGTGCAGTACCTGACCAAGGCGAGGGGCACGATGCATGCGCTCGCCACGCCCGACCGCGCCGTGCGTGAGTCCGCCAGCGGCTATGCCTGGCCGGTGACCGTCAGTGTTAGCGACGAAGGTGGCCACGAAGTGCTCCGTGCGAATATCGACAGGTGGGTATCGCCGCGACGGCAGCACAGAGCAAACTCAGCGAGGCCGGCGCCATCCGGGCGGCACCAGCGCATGACGCCGCAGCGCGATCAGCAACAGGATCACAGACAGCATCAGGCACAGTGCGAGCGCCACCACCGAGGCTTCCGCGCCGAACGCACCGCCGCTGAGCCAGTCTGGTCCGGTGCGGTACGACACCAGCCAGCCGTTCGCTCTGGTACCCGATACCGGGATGCCATACACCGTACCCTGCATGATGTTCCAGGCGGCATGCAGGCCGATGCAGGCCCACAGCGAGCGGGTGACGGCATACATCAAGGCCAGCAGGACGCCGGCCTCGATCGCAATGGCCGCCGAGCTCCACAAGGTGGCGGCCGGGTTGGCGATATGCGCGGCGCCAAAGAACAGCGCCGAAATCACCAGCGCCCACCCGCTGCCCAGCCCTTCCTCCACGATGCGGTACAACACCCCGCGCACCAGGATTTCCTCGCCGATGCCTGCGCCGATGCCAGCCACCAGCACGGCGGGTAGCCAGTCCACGTGCGGATGGGTGCCAGTGACGTGGTAGCTGCCGGCCAGCCACAGCACGGCCACCACGAGGCTGAACAGCACGGCGCCGGCAACCAGTCCCGCCGTGCCGAACTTGGGAATGTCGCGTGGGGCAAGCTCGTCCACGCGCCGTCGCTCGATCAGTTTGACCAGAATCAGGTAGCCGGCCAGCGCGGGCAACAACTGCACGCTCAGGGTGCCCAGCGCATGCTGCAGGGGACTGGCTGATTTCACGGTCCAACCCAGCATCGTCGAGACGCCGCGGACCAGCATGCCGAAGCCGACCAGCATTACGGCGAAGAAAATAATGCGCGCCGTCGGCGACAGTACCAGCCAGCGTTGCCAGCCGGGTGCGTCGGGTGGGGTGGTGAAGGCGATGGTGTTGGCGGGCATGTGGGCGGGATCATTGCGGGTGGAACGCGAAGACTATCAGCGTGTCGCAAGCTCGCCCGCGCGGCGATTCGTCCATGGTCGGGTCGAGCGGAACCTTCGGCTGCCGAGCGTCAGACGTCCACCGCCGCCGCATGCTCGCGGGTGTTGTCGAAACGCACCTGCGGCCAGCGCTCTTGGGTCAGCTGCAGGTTGACCCGGGTCGGTGCGATGTAGACCAGTTCGCCAGCGCCGTCGAGGGCCAGGTTCATCGCGTTTTTCTCCCTGAATTCCTCCATCTTCTTGTCGTCGTCGCAGTGCACCCAGCGCGCGGTGCTGACAGTGACTGGCTCGAACGTGGCGTCGACGTTGTATTCGTCCTTCAGCCGGTAGGCAACCACCTCGAACTGCAGCACGCCGACTGCGCCCAGGATCAGGTCGTTCGACATCAGCGGACGGAAAAACTGCGTGGCACCCTCCTCGGACAGTTGCGCCAAGCCCTTCTGCAGCGCCTTCATCTTCAACGGATCGCGCAGTTGTGCGCGGCGAAACAGATCCGGCGCGAAGTTGGGGATGCCGGTGAACTTGACCAGCTCGCCTTCGGTGAAAGTATCCCCGATGGTGATCGTGCCGTGGTTGTGCAGGCCGATCACGTCGCCGGGATAGGCGATCTCGACGATTTCGCGATCCGAGGCCATGAAGGTCAGCGCATTGGCGATGCGCACCTCCTTGCCGGTGCGGGTCTGGATCATCTTCATGCCGCTGTTGTAGGTACCTGAGCACACGCGCATGAAGGCAACGCGGTCGCGGTGCGCGGGATCCATGTTCGCCTGGATCTTGAACACGAAGCCGGTGAGCCGTTCCTCCTCGGGCTCGATCTCGCGCGTGGTGGTGTCGCGCGGTTGCGGTGACGGTGCATGCTTCACGAAGAAATCCAGCAGCAGCTGCACGCCGAAGTTGTTCACGGCCGAGCCGAAGAAGACCGGCGTCTGCTTGCCGGCGCGGTACTCGTCGAGATCGAACGACGGTGCGGCGCCCTGCACCAGCTCCAGTTCTTCGCGCAGCTCGCGCATCGCTTCTGGGCCGATCCGCTCCAGTATGCCGGGTGCATCCAGGCCTTTGAAGATGGTCGAGTCCTGTCGCGTAAAATTCCTGCCCGGCTCGAAGATGTGCACCTCGTCCAGCGCCAGGTGATACACGCCCTTCAGCCGCTTGCCCATGCCGATCGGCCAGGTCAGCGGGGCGCAGGCGATACCCAGCACTGACTCGACCTCGTCCAGCAGTTCGATCGGCGAACGGCCCTCGCGGTCGAGCTTGTTGATGAAGGTCATGATCGGCGTATCGCGCAGCCGGCATACCTCCATCAGCTTGATCGTGCGCTCCTCCACGCCCTTGGCGCAGTCGATCACCATCAGCGCCGAGTCGACGGCGGTCAGCACGCGGTAGGTGTCCTCGGAGAAGTCCGCGTGCCCCGGCGTATCGAGCAGGTTGATGATCTTGCCTTCGTACGGAAACTGCATCACCGACGAGGTGACCGAAATCCCGCGCTCCTTCTCCAGTGCCATCCAGTCCGAGGTGGCATGCCGCGCCGTCTTGCGGCTCTTCACCGAGCCGGCCATCTGGATCGCGCCACCGAACAACAGCAGCTTCTCGGTCAGCGTCGTCTTGCCCGCGTCAGGGTGACTGACGATGGCGAACGTGCGGCGACGGTGGGTTTCTTGCAGATGGCTGGACATGAAGATGGGTCGAGGGGAACGCTAACCGGCAATTGTAACCCGTATGGCCATGTGGACTGACTCGGCTCGTTCTTCCTTGCCCACCCTCGCCGCCGCAAGGCGCCGCGTGGAAGTTCGGCCGCGGGTGGCCTGCTGCGCGGGAAGTCGGGCGCTGCGGATTTCCAGTCAAGCGGGCCACGGTGCTAGTCGTTGGCGAACGGGACGGGACCGGGACCCTCCAGTCGAGGGCCGCGCGATGCGCTTGGTGATGCAGGGACGCGCCGCTTGAAGTTGCGCCGCTTCGGAGCGCATCAAGCAGCAGTTGATGAAAACTTCCGCTCAGCGGGGCGGCAGTTCCGTCCGCACGTGCTTGCGCGCCATTGCGCGTCCGAAGTCCTTTCTGAAGTGCCCCAGCAACGCGCGCCACGGTGACAGGTCCGGTTGGGGGTCGAGGCCGGCGCCGAGACGTTCGATCTGGTGGTAGTACCAGCCGGCCTGGGCCTGGTTGTTGAAGGCACGCATGGTGCGGGAGGTGCTGTTGGGACCACGCCAGCCCTTGCCCAGCACCAACCGGTCTTCCGGCACCGGCAGCGCGACGAGGCTGCCGTCGAGCAGGCGCGTGGGGAAGTCAGGATCGAGGCAGAACGGACGGGCGATGCCGATCATGTCGGTCTGGCCTTCGTGGAGCGCGGCCTCCATGCCGGCCAACGTACGGAATCCGCCCGTGACCATCACCGGCATGTTGGCGGCAGCCTTGATCGATGTCGCGTACTTCAGGAACGTCGCCTCGCGTTCGTGGGTGCTGTCGCGAATCTCGGCGGGGTCGTGCGCCTTGAAGAACTCAAGCTGCTCGTAGGTGCCGCCCGAGATCTCCAGCAGGTCGATACCCGCAACGCTGAGCCAACCGACCACCTGCAGACTCTCCTCCAGCGTGAAGCCGCCCTTGACGAAATCGGAGGAGTTGAGCTTGACCGAGATCGGGTATCCGGCACCGACGCTGGCGCGCACCGCGCTCACCACCTCCAGCAGCAGGCGCGCCCGGCTTTCCAGCGAGCCTCCCCAGCGATCGGTACGATGGTTGGTGCGTGGAGACAGGAATTGCGAAAGCAGATAGCCATGCGCCGAGTGGATCTGCACGCCGTCGAAGCCGGCGCCTTTCATGATGGCGGCGGTGCGTGCGAAACGCTCGATCACGTCGAGGATGTCGGCCTCGGTCATCGCGCGCGGCGTGCCGAAGTTGCCGGCGACCGAGAGTTGCACTTCGGATGGAGCCAGCGGGGTCAGCGTGACCAGCCGTGGGCATTGACGACCGGGATGGCTGATCTGCGCCCACAGCTGGCTGCCATTGGCATGCCCCACCGCGGCCCAGGTCCCGAGCCCGTCGAGGTCCGCGGCATCTTCCACGACCACATTGCCGGCCCGTTCCAGATAGCGTCGGTCGATCATGATGTTGCCGCTGAACAACAGCGCCGCGCCGCCTTTGGCCCAGCTTGCGTACAACTGCAGGTGTGCGCCGGTGGCGTGGCCGTGCGGATCGGCCAAGCCTTCGGTCATGGCCGCCTTGCAGAGGCGGTTGGTCAGAACGTGGCCGCAGGGCAGGGTCAGGCTTTGCTCGATCAAGAGGTGGTTCCGTGGGCAGGAGGATTCGCAAGCGGATGTGGGGACGTACCGCGCTTCAATTCAACGGGCAGCGATTGAGGCCCCGGCTAGCGGCACGGCGTGGCGTTGACAAACGGACGCACGGATTGGGTGCGAGAAACCAGCATAGCGCGCCATCCGGAGGATCGGACGAGGTCACGCTGTACGCCACGCCTGAACGGCGTAGCATGGGTCGCGATGGGTCTCGCCGCAAAGTTGCGGGATGGACGCCGGAATGTCGCTGTGATCCGTTCGGCGCGCCAGCCTGCAAGCAAGACTCTCCTGGGTATCTCCGGCGATCCCTGATCCGCGGCGTCGCTTTTTCGCTTTGCGCTGCACCGATGTAGACGGCCAAACGTGACGCCGTCGGGAGGCAATCATGCGCTACACCTTGTTCGACAACCACAGAGATCAGCTGATCCTGCTGGCCCGTATCCTGTTGATGGTGCTGTTCATCAAGTTTGGCTTCGACAAGGTTATGGGCTTCACCGCCACTGTCACCTACATGACATCCACCGGCATGCCGCTGCCCGGTCTGTTGGCGTTGATCGCGGTGGTGCTGGAACTGGGGGTCGGGATTGCGCTGTTGCTCGGCTTCTACACTCGCCCGCTGGCAGTGGCCCTCGCGATCTACACGCTGGCCGCCGCACTGATTGGCCACCGCTACTGGAACATGGAGGGCATGCAGCATTACCTGAGCATGATCAATTTCTACAAGAACATCAGCATCGTGGGCGGATTGTTGTTGCTGAGTGTCACCGGGCCAGGAAAATACTCGCTGGACAAGCGTTGACGCATGACAAGTGACGGCGCGTGGCGCGTTGCCACGAGCGAATCAAAGCTGTCCGATCACCAATTGCACCAGCAGGCTGCTGACGGACACGGCGGCCCACACGCCCAGTCCCAGCAGGATCGGTCGCGCACCGCTTGAAATCATCCGGCGCAGGTTGGCGGAGAGGCCGATCGCGGTCAGCGCCACGATGATCAGGAACTCGGCCAGCATGTGCAGCGAGGGCAGGATCGCCACCGGCAGCAGCCCGGCGGTGCGGATGCCCGAGGCCACGAGGAACCACAGGATGAACCACGGAAAGATCCGGGCCAGACTGAAATGGCCGACGCTCCCGGCAGCGACTTGCTTGCGCTTTTCGCGCGCGGCGACCACGAACGCCAGCACCAGGCAGATCGGGATGATCAAGGTGGCGCGGGTCAGCTTGACGATGGTCGCGTAGTCGCCCGCTGCGTGGCTGTAGCTGTAGCCGGCGGCGACCACCGACGACGTGTCGTTGATCGCGGTGCCCGCCCACAGGCCGAAGCCCAGATCGGACATGTGCATCAGGTGGCCGAGCAGCGGGAACAGCAACACGGCGATCACGTTGAACAGGAAAATGGTGGAGATCGCGAAGGCTGTGTCGTGATCGTCGGAACGGATGATCGGCGTCACCGCCGCAATGGCGGAGCCACCGCAGATCGCCGTGCCCACGCCGATCAGGATCTTCAGCTTGTCATGCACACCGAGCCAGCGGCCCAGCAGCCAGGCAGTGAGAAAGGCCACGCTCATCGTGATCAGGGTCACCCACAGCGATTCCAGGCCGGTCTTCGCCACTTGGGTCAGGCTCAGCCCGAAGCCCAGCGCGATGATCGACCATTGCAGCACCTGCTTGCCGCCGAACTGGATACCCGAGGTGAAACGCGCATCCGGCGCGAACACATTGCGCACCACGATGCCGAGCACGATGCCGAACACCGGGCCGCCGATGATCGGAGCCCAGCGACCCAGCAGCAGCGCCAGCAGGCCGATTGCCACGGCCAGCAACAGGCCGGGGGCGCGGTTGCGCAGCGTGGGGTGAATCGTGGCGGCGATGGAGGGCGTGTTCATGCAAGGAGCCTGTGGCGCGTTGGTGAGCGAGCCGAGTTCGCGGGCCGGCGGATCTTTGGCGGACCCTCGGTTTCCCGATGACGCCTATTGTCAGTGTTGTGATGCATAAATAAAAATTTCAAAATCTAATTTGATGTATAAATCCGCTTGATGATCAACATCAGTCCACGACAACTCGATGTATTTGTGCATATTGCGTTGCTGGGCAGTGTGCGAGCTGCCGCGGAGCGCCTGCATTTGACCCAGCCTGCGGCCAGCATGGCGCTGGCGGAAATGGAGCGTCAGCTCGATGCGTCGGTGTTCGATCGCGAGCGCGGCCGCCTGTACCTGAACGTGCGCGGGCGCGAATTGCTGCCGCTGGCGCAGGAGTTGCTGGAGCGACACGCCGAATTTGGCCGTCGCGGCAGCGAGACGGGTGTTGCGCTGGGTGGTGAGTTGCGTATCGGCACCAGCAACACCGTGGGCAATTACCGCGTCGGCGAGTTGCTGGCGCCGTTCGTGCGTGCGCATCCACAAGTGGCCATTCGGCTGCGCGTGTCCAACACCGAGGCGATCGCGGCCGGCATGCTTGACCACCGCCTGGACATCGGCTGCGTCGAAGGGCCAGTGACCCACCCCCAACTGGAAGTACGACCCTGGCGCGATGACCTGTTGACGGTATGCGCCGCGCCTGCACATCCGCTGGCGCGCAAACGCGGGCTGAAGCCGGCCGATTTCGCCGGCGCACGCTGGGTACTGCGCGAGCCTGGCTCGGCCACCCGCGCCACCAGCGAGCGCGCGCTGGCGCAATTGCCTCCCGGCGAGACCGTTCTGGAACTCGACCAGATCGAGGC
>JBDTEG010000158.1:0-26264 GCA_039922695.1 Rhodanobacter sp.
TTATGCGCCGCGTCAAAGCAACGACTGCGGAATGATCAAGATATCCCCCGGCTGCATGACCATGTTGTCCTTGATCGTGCCATTCATGAGATCGCCCAGGCGTACGGGGATCGTCTGCTCGTTGCCGCCAGGCAATCGGCGCACGATCTTGGCCGAGTTGCCTGAGGCAAACTTGGTCAGACCACCCACATCGATCATCACGTCCAGCAGCGTCATGCCGCTGCGATACGGAACGGCCTTAGGCACGGCCGCCTGCCCGACCACACGCACCTGCTGGCTATACGCACCCACGAAACTCTTGACTATGACAGTCACCAACGGCGCGCGGATGTAGCTGCCCAGCGCCTTCTCGAGGTTGCCTGCCAGCTCCTCCGGCGTCTCGCCCGCCGCCATGATGGACTGCACCATGGGGATGGAGATGCGCCCGTCAGGACGTACCGGCACCGACGTGGACAGCGTGGGATTGTCACGCACGAATATTTCCAGCGAATCTCCCGGACCGATGATGTAGTGCTCGACCGGTGGCGCCGCTGCCTCAGCCAAATGGGTGACCGATGGCGTAGTACTGCAACCGCCTAGCAGCAGCAAACCAGTGATCGTCATCAGCCATAGCACGTATTTCTTCGGTAGTGGTCTCACTTGTCCTTCTCCATGATTTCAGCGGGCGCCACGGCCAAACAGCACTACTTCCACGGTCTGAACCAGAATCGTCAGATCAAACACGAGGTTGTGATTTTTCACGTAGAACAGGTCGAACTTCAGCTTTTCCTCGGCGTCCTGCAGCGACGAACCGTAGGTGTAGCGCAGTTGGGCCCAGCCGGTCAGCCCCGGCTTCACGCAGTGTCGCAACCGATAATAGCGGATGCGGATGTTGAAGTCGTCCACGAACTCCGGCCGCTCGGGGCGGGGACCGATGATGCTCATGTCGCCACGAAGCACATTCCACAGCTGCGGCAGTTCGTCGAACCGGACCTTGCGGATGAATCGTCCGACCGTGGTCACCCGGTCGTCGTTCTTGGAGGCCCAGCGTGCGACACCGTCGCCTTCGGCATCGGTGGCCATACTGCGGAACTTGATCACCTGGAACGGCTTGTCGTTCTCGCCCACCCGTACCTGGCGGTACAGGATCGGCGCCCCGCGGCCTGACTCCAGCCACACGGCCAAGGCGGTCAACAGCATCAACGGCCATGTCAGAAGCAAGACCAGCAAGGCGACGGCCACGTCGAAACTGCGCTTGATCGCGCGCCGCGTCGGTGACGAGTTGAAACCGTCAGAAAACACCAGCCACGACGGGTTGGTGAGGTCCATCTTGATCTTGCCGGCCTCACGCTCGAAAAACTCCGAAAGCTCGGTCACCGCGATGCCGTATCGTTTGCATTCCAACAGCCCATCCACGGGCAAGGTGCCCCGGCGGTCGTCTGGCCCCACCACAACTTCATCCACACCGAGCCGGGTCGCCCATTCGCACAGGGAGCCGTCAGGATGCAGCAGCAGAGGCGCCGGAACGGATACCGGATCGGCGCCGACCGGCACGAAACCCAGCACCTTGAAACCGCGTTGATCGGTCTTGCGGCGCATCTCATGGATCACCTCGGCGGCACGCTCGCCGGCACCGAGCATGACGACACGACGCTTGAACAGGTCGGCGTCCACGAAACTCAGAAACACCATTCGCCACGACACCACGACGACATAACCGAAGATCAGGGCGATGACCAGAACGCCGCGGCCCAAATAGGCTTCGGGAGCGGCGTAATAAAGCACGGTAAGCGCCGTGCCACCCAGCAAAAAGGCCGCACCCTGACGACTGAGCCGCCCCACCCAGCCAGCGCGCAGATGAATATCATATAAACCGAGCGCTGCCATGGAGAGAATCACAACCAGCGCGACCAGCGGGGCACGCCAATGCAGCGTATGGCCAAACATGGACTGGGTATCGGGATCACCCCAGTAACGCAATACCACCGAAACATAGACACTCGCCATCAGCAGCACGAACTCCACCAACGCCAGCAGAAGCTGCCAGCGCAGCGCTCTTTGTCGGAACAGTCGGAACATGATTGTGCCCCTTACCCTGACCACCTGTTTCTGCCAACCGAACGGATCGGAAGGCGGACTCCCCTTATAGCACAATCGCATCCTCGTCAACGCTTTGCCCGGGCCGTAGGGACGCCCAGGAAATGTACCAGAATCCGGTGCTTGGACTGGAATCCGTTGGGGCTTTCGAGCCGAAAACCCGACAAAACGCGACGGTCGCATGGACACCGTCGCGACCCTGCGTCGACTTGGCGTCATTTTTGCAAGTTCCCCCGTAAGCGCGGGGCGTCGGATTCAACCGATCCGGTCGTCGGGGGCACCGAAGCGCGCGCCAGATTGTGACGCGCGGCGGCATGTGCCCTGGAAAAGCGGGCTGCGCAACTGTCGTCCTCGGTCACCCCGGCAGGCAGGCTGTCGCCGCCCGACAAACTCTCCTCCGAACGAGCGGAACCGGCCATCTCCGGTTGCTTGCAAGGAGCCTCCGGCCGACAGTGTGCGAGTGCTTCTTGCAGGCTGTCTTCGACAGTCAGGCCGGTCAGCGCCTTGCGGCATTCGGCGTGGCGCAGCAGGAAGTGAATCGCCAACTCTTTCGGGGACCTGGCGGCCTGGGCGCGATCGATGACTTCTTCCATGACGGCTTCTCGAAGACAGAACCGGAGCGGTTCATCGAAACCGATGCAATATCTGCGCCAAGCAAGCAGGCTCTTCGATCAAGCCCAGGCCGTTGCTGCCGGAAGCTGCGGACAAGCGTGTCCTGCCATCGAGCGCATGCGGTATGCCGTCCAGGAGGTCCACACGGTAGTGCGTGGCGCAGCTCCGGCTGGCTGACCCCACAAGTCTCGCCCTGGCGCACGCGGCCTGTTCGACGTCACCGTTCATGATTGTTTTGACCCGGTTGGACCGGTAATGTCTGCGACGCTGCGTTGATTTCGAGAACATTCCTGAACCGAAGCGATCGAAGATGACTTCCCCGAAATACGATTTCCGCCAGTTCCAGGAAGAGCTGGCCCGACTCGAGCGCAAGGTCGATACGAAGCCGACCAAGCCGCTGGGCAAGAAGGCTGCCGCCACGCAACGCATGACCACGGCGCGCGAGGAATTCCTGGCGCTGCGCCAACGGCATGATTTGAGCGTAGCCGACGTCGTCGCCTTCTTTCCCGAGGAAGAAGGCATCGCTTACCTGCAGGAATTGATCGCCGCCGCGCAGACGAAGTCGCCGCGCAAACGCAAGACTTGATCCGGCCTCAGCCGTGGCTGGGTCTGGCCTCGGACTGGACGCGCCGGTTTTCCAGCCAATCCAGCAACTCTCTCTGCGCCGGCTGAAGTTTGCCCAGCGCTTCCAGCGCACGTCGGAGCGTAGCCAGATCCTCGACCGTATCGACATCGGTCAGGGGTCCCACCGTGCCCACCGCACCGTGGAGCGCCAATTGCCGCCGCAGAGCCGACGCGGTCTGCGCCTGCGAATAGCTCACGCGCGTCCAGACCTCGCGGGGAATCGCCACACGACCACCGAACAACCAGAAACCGCCATCGCTGGCGTCGCCGACCACGAACGGAATGCCCTCGCCATCCAGCATGGCGACCGCCTGCTGCAGCGATGCGACGGTCAACTGCGGGGTATCGGCGCCGATCAGCAACACGCGACCATGACGCGCCTGGAGCCGGGCGTACACCGTGTGCAGGCGCTCACCGAGCTTGCCCTGCCCTTGATGCTCCGACGCAAGGCCCGGCCAGGCCGCCACGGCCGCCGGACCGGCTTCGGCAATGGCCCAGTAAGGCGTCAACCAGGGTTGGCAAGCGCGCGCGACGTCGGCGGTGGCCGCCGCAGCCAGTCGATGGAAGCACTGGGCCGCAGAGTCCCCGATGCCGGCGGCAAGTCGCGTTTTTACGGGCGACAAGCCGGGCGTCTTGACGAAAATGGCCAGCGCCGTGGTCATGTACCGTCCCCGCGCGTGGCCCTCCAAGCGGGCCACGCTTGCGCGACGGTGAGCCGCCAGTGCAGCAAGGTGGTTCGCAGCCAGCCGTGTCGCGCATATTTGCGCGCACTGGTTTCAAGCACGGCGGGAATGTGCCGCAGCGGCAAGCCGGAACGCCGCGCGGCCCATACCAACAAGTGGTCCTCGCCATAGGCGGCGTTCTCGTCGAATCCATGCAGCGCTTCGAAACTCGCGCGCGGGAGCACCAGGCCCTGATCGCCGAATGGCAGTCCCAGCCAGTGCGCGCGCCAGTTCGCACCGGCCGCGTTCAACACCGTGCAGCGGGGCCCGTCGCGGCGGAACGCCAACGTGAACCAGCCCAAGGCCGCGTCACCCGAGGCCGTGAAATCCTGCAAGGCCTGCAGGGTATCGGCGCGCAAGCGCGCATCGGCGTGCACGAACCACAGCCAGTCGCCGCTGGCGATGCGCGCGCCCAGATTCTGTTGCTGCGCACGGCCGGGCTCGCTGCGGCACGCACGATAGCGCAGTTGCGCCGGCCACTCCGGAGGTGGCAGGCGCGACACGTCATCGGCACATACCACGATCACTTCGCTGCCCGGTGGCAACGCCACGAGTTGACCAAGCAGCCACTGCCATTCGTCCTCATCCGGTGCCAGCGGCACGATCACCGACAGCGACGTGTGCATGGCCTCGGCCGCGATGGGCATCTACCGGCTCAGCAGCAGCCGGGTGAGACGCTGGCGGCGGCGCTGGCGGGCGCGCAATCGAACAAGCCGTGATGCCGGTGCTTGTCGCCATCGATGCGAAAGTACGCCGCGTAGCGACTGCCAGAGAGCATGTCGGCCGTATTGCCGCAGACCGGCTTCGACCGGCCCATCTCGAACTGGTGATGATCATCCAGCACGAAATGATGCGGGTGTTCCGGCAGGCCGCCCAGATATGTCGCCACCTGGCCGTAGTCCTCGCACCGATCTTCCAGCGGCAGCTTGAACGCACGCCAGGTGATCGATTCGAAGCTGGCGAAGCCGATGCGTTGCTCAATGGCCGCGTCGGTCAGCGCAATCGGGCTGCGCGAGCACACGCGGGCATCGGCCACACCCAGATCGGCCAGAAGACGGCGAAAATCCTCCACGTACAGGGCGCCGGCCAGGCATTCGCCGAGCAGCACCGGATCGGCCAGCAACTCGCGTGGCAAGCGGCGGTCGCTGAAGACGTCGGAGAAGTACAGTTCGCCGCCGGGCTTGAGCACGCGGAAGGTTTCGGCGAATGCGCGGCGCTTGTCCGGCACCAGGTTCAACACGCAGTTGGACACCACCACGTCGACCGAATTGTCGGTGATGCCCAGCGCGACCAGATCGGCCAGATCACCCAGATGAAACTCGACGTTGGAGCGAGCGTGCCCGAGCGCCTGGGCATGGAACGCGCGATGGCGCTCGGCTACCTCCAGTTGCTGCGCAGTCATGTCGATGCCAATCACGCGGCCATGCTCGCCGACCAGACTCGACAGCAGATAGGCATCGCGCCCACTGCCGCAGCCCAGGTCGAGTACGGTCAGGCCATCCAGTGCGGGCGGCAGCGGCGAACCACAGCCGTAGAAGCGTTCGCGCACCTCGGGATGCAACTTCGACAGGATCGTGCGCAGTGGCTCGGGCATGGCGGCGACGCTGCAGCAGGCGGTAGTGCGCAGGTCGCTGCTGGATTGCAGTGTCTCGCCGTAGTAGCTGCGCACGGCAGACTGTTGCGCCTCGGCGCTGGTGGCGTTGTCGGTGTCGTTGTCGTGTTCCATATTCATGCCAATGCGCCTCCGCAGGAGCTGCCCGCGCCCGCGGTGCAGCCGTAACAATGATCGCCGAACACGATCGGATCGCACTCGACGTCGGTGAGTGACTCGATATCCCGGATGCTGCGCCTGCGACCGCCTTGCGGCAACTCCAGCGCCTGGTTGAAGTCGCAGTCGTATAGCTGGCCACGCCAATCCACCGACAGGAGATTGCGGCACATCACGCCCAGCGCCGCCCGCGGATTGAATGCATCGAGCAGGATGTGCATGTAGCTGTCGAAGCGGCCTTCGCGTTCGAGCAGATGCAGGAAGCGCTTGATCGGCATGTTGGTGATGGTGAACAGGCGATTGAACACGATGCCGAAATGCTCGGCGAGCTCATGCCGATAAATCGCCTCCAATGACGCCTGCGATGGCGGCAGGCTGGCACCGATCGGGTTGTAGACCAGGTCCAGCTCCAGTCCGCTGTCGGGTTGGCCATAGCCCAGTTCGTTGAGCAAATGCAGCGCGCGCAGGCTGGGATCGAAGACATGCTGGCCACGCTGCTTCTCCACGTTGGCCTTGCTGTAGCACGGCAACGAGGCGACCACCTTGACGCCCTGCACGGCCAGGAACTCCGCGGTGTCCTCCTGTCCGGGCTGGAACAGCACGGTGAGGTTGCAGCGATCGATCACGGTCTTGCCCAGGGCGCGTGACTCTCGCACGAGTGTGCGGAAATGCGGGTTCAGCTCCGGCGCCCCACCGGTCAGATCCACGGTGTGGATGGCGGGCGCATCCGCCAGCAACGCGAGCAGGCGATCGACCGTGGCGGCCCGCATGATCTCGGTGCGCCTGGGTCCGGCCTCCACATGGCAGTGCTGGCAGGCCAGATCGCACAGCTTGCCCACATTGATCTGCAAAATCTCCAGCGGTGTGCGCGACACACTCAGGCCATGTTCGCGCAAGGTGCGAGCAAACGTGGGCAGGCTTGTGGAAAGTACGGCATTCAAGGGGAAACGCTCCTGGCGGTCATGGTGATGGCGACCTGGCAAGATGCCGCACTCATGGCGTGGCGCCGAGCATGGCAGACGGCGCCGAGCATGGCAGACGGCGCCGCTTTCGGCACCAATTGCAGGCCGCCGAACCAGGCCGTGACGTGGCCACCGGTATTGTCGGTGTCGGATGCCAGCGCGATACCCGTCACGCGTGGCGCGGCACGACCGAAGGCGGCGCGAAAGTCCGCGGCCAGATCGCGCTGCTGCATCTGCCAGGTACCCGCGTGTGTGTTGCCACTCTGCAGGACAATGGTGCGCACCAGAGCGGTGTAGGCGCCGGGTTCGATGATGCCCACCCGGTGACGGTTGTCCCACACGTAGCACAAGGCGGCGGTAGGCATCGGATACCCGAGGCTCTTGCTGGCCAGGCTAAGTTTCATGCGTTGCAGCCAGGACAGGCGCGAGCGCGGCACATCGAAGAAGACATAGACGCGCGCCGCGAAGTCGTCGCCGGATGTTTTCGACATATTGGCCTTCGCCACGCTGTGGCTCACCTTCCAACGCCAACTCAGGGTCGTGGCGGCGGGTAGGTCCAGGGGGTGCGCAATCGCGCCGGAGGCGTGCCTGGCGTCGATGCTGAACACGCGGTCGCCGCCTTCGCTGACAATGGCCATGCGGGCCGAGGCGTGATGCCGCGACATCGCATAGACCTTCCAGCCCGGCGGCAGGACGTCGCCCGGCGTGGCATCTGAAAAGCGCAGCGTCATGGCCGCCGCGGACGCCGTCGTCGACATGGCCAGCAGCAAGGCCAAGCACGCGAATTTCGTGGGCGCACTCATCCGCGTCGCCATGCGTGATAACGCGCCAGCCAGCCCAGCACGCGCTCCGGAGCGTGGGCCTTCTTCCAGTTGCCGGCGGCATACTTGTTCGCCTCGGCCCAGGTCGGGTACGCGTGTATGGTGTCGAGGATCTTCTCCAGGCCCAGCCCGTGACGCATGGCCAGCACGAACTCGGCCAGGATTTCGCCAGCATGCGCACCGACGATGGTGGCACCGAGAATGCGATCCTTGCCCGGCGGTGTCAGCACCTTGATGAAACCTTGCGGCCGGTCCTCCGTGATCGCGCGATCGAGCTCGTCCAGCGCGTAGCGGGTGACCTCGTACGCAACGTCCTGCGCCTTCGCGTCGCGCTCGTTGAGGCCCACGCGCGCCACCTCAGGATCGACGAACGTCACGGCAGGAATCACCGTGTAGTCGGCACGAAATCGCCTGAACTGGCCGAACAAGGCGTTCACCGTCGCATACCACGCCTGGTGCGCCGCGGTGTGGGTGAACTGGTAGGGGCCAGCGACATCACCGCAAGCGTAGATGTTCGGATACAGCGTGGCCAGCCAGGCGTCGGTGTCCACCGTGCGCTCGGCCGGAATGCCCAGTGCTTCCAGACCGAAACCCGTGGTGCGCGGCTTGCGCCCGACGGCCACCAGCAACTGGTCGTAAGGCAAGCGCGCCTGCTTGTCACTTGTTTTGCAAACCAGCACGCCACCGTTACCATCTTGTTCGACCGCCACCGCCGTGTGCCCGGTGCGCACGTCCACCCCATCGCCCGCCAGCCGCGCCTGCACGAAGGCCGACACCTCGTCGTCCTCGCGCAGCAGCAATCGATCCATCGCCTCGACCTGGGTTACGTGCGAGCCCAGTCGCGCGAAAGCCTGGGCCAACTCGCAGCCGATCGGGCCTCCGCCCATCACCAGCAAGCGCGGCGGCAGCTCACGCAACTGCCACAACGTCTCGGAGGTAAGGTAGCCCGCCTCCTCGATACCCTCGATCGGCGGCACCCACGGCTCGGCGCCCGACGCGATCACGATCGAACGCGTCGTGATCGGCTTGCCGTCGACCTCCACCACCCATGGCGATACGACGCGGGCTTCTCCGCGCTGCACATCCACGCCGAGCGCCGCGTAACGCTCGACCGAATCGTGCGGTGCCACCGTGGCGATGGCCTGCTGCACGCGCTCCATCACCGCACGGAAATCGACCCGTACCTCGCCCGCATCCACACCGATTGATTTCGAGGCACGCGCCAGCGCCGCCAGCCTGCCGGCATGAATCAACGCCTTCGACGGCACGCAACCGGTGTTGAGGCAATCGCCGCCCATGTCGTGCTTTTCGATCAGGGTGACCTTCGCCCGCACGGTGGCGGCGATATACGCACTGACCAGCCCAGCCGAACCGGCTCCGATCACCACCAGGTTGCGATCGAACCTCTTCGGTTTCGGCCAGTTCGCATAGACCCGCCGCGCCTTGAACCACTTGACGCTCCAGCGCGCCAACAACGGAAGCGCGCCCAGCAACACGAACGAACCGATGACCCGCAGCGACAGGATGCCGGACAGCGAATCCAGGCTGGCCAGCTGAGTCCCCGCGTTCACGAAAATCACGGTGGCCGCCAGCATGCCGAACTGGCTGACCCAATAAAACGTGCGCGCCGGCAGCGCGGTCAGGCCCATCACCAGGTTGACCACGAAAAACGGAAAAACCGGTACCAGCCGCAGCGTGAACAGGTAGAAACCGCCGTCGCGCTGCACGCCCTCGTTGATCGTGGACAGGCGCTTGCCGAAACGTTTCTGCACGGTGTCGCGCAGTACGAAGCGACTGACCAGGAAGGCCAGCGTGGCGCCGATGCTCGAGGCGAACGAGACCAGCAACGTTCCTTCGATCAAACCGAACACGGCGCCGGCACCCAGGGTCAGCAAGGTGGCTGCCGGCAACGACAGCGCGGTGAAGGCCACGTACACCAGGAAAAATCCGGCCGCGAGCCAGACCGGGTGAGCCTGGCGGAACGCTTCCAGGTCATGCTGGCGGCCTTTCAGTGCTTCCAGGCTCAACTGATGCTGCAGGCCCAGGGCGAAGAACGCCACCACCGCGCCGACCAGCGCAATGACGACCAGCCAGCGAATCGGCGTGAGCTTGCTTTTCATCGACTTTGAAAACCATGACGTCATTGGCGCCGAGCATAGCGGGGCCCGCAATGACGCAGGCGTGACCGGCGGACTAACCCGTGCTTCTTGATTCGCCCTGGGTGCTGCTTGGGTTACAAGTGCGCCTCGCCGGTCGGCCGGCCATGGGTCGTCGAGTCGAGCTGGCAAGGACAGACAACGTGGATCTGCCGCCACCGCGCGATGATGGCCGGCTTGCTACGATGTCGAAGACCTGTCTCGAACCCGATAGACCCCTTGACCACGTATCTGCTCACTCATGAAGCGGCGATCCGCCTCGGTGCCTTTGTCGGCATCTTCGCGGTGATGGCGTTGTGGGAAGTGCTGGCTCCAAGACGTCGGCAAGACATCGGTCGTTGGCGACGCTGGCCTGCCAACCTCGGCATCGTGGTGCTGAACAGCGTGTTGGTGCGGCTGATTTTCCCCACCGCGGCGGTCGGGGTGGCGCTCTATGCCGAGGCTCATGGCTGGGGACTGTTCCATGCGCTGGGCGCACCGGGCTGGCTCGCGGTGGTGGCATCGATGCTGGTGCTGGATCTGGCGATCTACCTGCAGCACGTCATGCTCCACGCCGTGCCGCTGTTATGGCGGTTGCACCGGATGCACCACACCGACCTCGAATTCGACCTGACCACCGGCGCGCGCTTCCATCCACTGGAGATCCTGCTGTCGCTGGTGATCAAGTTGGGCGTGATCGTCGCGCTGGGCGCTCCGGCGGTCGCGGTGCTCGCGTTCGAGGTGGTGCTGAATGTCAGCTCGATGTTCAACCACGGCAATGTCGGCCTGCCCCGTGGGATTGATCGAATGCTGCGCTGGCTGCTGGTCACGCCGGACATGCATCGGGTGCATCACTCCTGGCATCCCGCGGAAACCAACTCCAACTTCGGCTTCAACCTGTCGTGGTGGGACCGCGTGTTCGGCACCTACCGTGCGCAGCCGCGCGACGGTCAAACCGGCATGACGATCGGCATCAACCAGTTCCGCGACCCGCGCGAGCTGCGCCTGGACCGCATGCTGTGGCAGCCGATGCGTGGGCCGGTGGACACTTATCCGATCAACAGGGACAGGGAGAATGCGCCCTGACTGGACCAGATCGTCCTGTTGACCGGCGCGTCGAAAGCACTTTATTTCAGATGAATTGCGTAAAACGCGCAAAATTTCGCTACATTGTGCAGGCCGCGAGGCCTCCGAGCCCTTGAAAGCCGGAGTTTCCCACTATCGAGACGAAATCCATGGCTACCAAAACCACTGCCAAGAAAGCACCCGCCAAGAAGGCTCCCGCCAAAGCTGCCAAGGCCGACAAGGCTCCCGCCGCCGTCAAGCCGATGAACGAGACGCTGTCGAAGTCCGGCCTGATCGCCCATATCGCCGCCCAGGCCAACGTCGACGCGAAGACGGTCAAGGCCGTGCTGGCCGGCCTCGAGTCGACCGTGCTCGCATCGGTGCACAAGAAGGGCGTGGGTCAGTTCACGCTGCCCGGCCTGTTCAAGATCAACGCCGTGAAGGTGGCGGCCAAGCCCAAGCGCAAGGGCAAGAACCCGTTCACCGGCCTGGAACAGGTCTTTGCAGCCAAGCCTGCCACCGTCAAGGTCAAGGTGCGTCCGCTGAAGAAGCTGAAGGACGCCGCGGTCTGATCACCTGATCTGATCCAGCTGCTCTGATCCAAGACATCTGATCCGCACGCCGCTGTCCGCTGGAGCTTTCCCGGGCAGCGGTCGTGCAACGCAAGCAAACATCAGAAACAAGTTCCCGCCCGAACCGCTGGGCCGGGTTCATGCCCACATTCACTCCAGATTTTCATGGGCCGGCTGAGACTCGTACTTTCCGCAAGCAACGAGGCAGCTGTCATCAAGAACACGGTCGCCACCTTGATTTTCGCGCTCGCCGTCGGAGCCATGGCCGTGGGAGCTGGTCGCGCCGAGATGGCGCAACAAACGCTGACCGAAGCCCGGGTGCGCAGCAAACTCACCGAGCAGGGCTATACCCAAGTACGTGGCGTGAAGTTCAACGACGGCAAGTGGCACGCCGAAGCGAAGAGCGCCGACGGCAACCATGTGGATGTCCACATCGACCCGGGCACCGGCAAGGTATATCCGGACCAGCAGGTCCCGAAACTGAGCAAGCACGACGTGGAAGCTGCCCTGAAAACCCGGGGCTACACCGATGTGCACGATGTCGCTTTCGACGACGGCGTGTGGAAGGCCAAGGCAGCCAACCCTGCCGGCAACAAGGTCAAGCTGCGCGTCGACGCCATCACCGGCAAGGTCATCGGAACCGATTGAGCCGACTGCGTCAGGTCCATCGCGAATAGACCACCGCCGGGATGTTCACTAGTATCGAAGGCTCCCTCTTCCTGCTGGTGATTGCCCGTGAAGCGACTGCTCCTTTCCGCACTCATCATCTCCGCCTGTGCCGCCGCACAGGCGGTTGACACACCCACCTTCAGTACCCAGCGGCTGTCCGACGAGGTCAAGACGCTATCGTCGGATGCCTTTGCAGGACGTGGTCCGGCTACCCCGGCTGAAACGAAAACCATCGATTACGTCGTGGCGCAGATGAAGGCCGCCGGCCTGCAGCCCGGCGGCGATCTCCAGGATGGCAAACGACTGTGGACGCAGGCCGTGCCGCTGCTGCGGACCGAGATCATCGGCCAGCCGGTGCTGAGCCTGAAGCTGGGCAGCAAGACCGAGCCCCTGAGCCAGGGCAAGCAGATCGCCATTCGCGCACCGATGGACGGCTCCACGTCAGTGGATGTCAGCAATGCGCCATTGGTCTTCATTGGTTACGGCGTCAAGGCGCCGGAGCGCCACTGGGACGACTTCAAGGGCGTCGATCTGCATGGCAAGATCGCCGTGGTGCTCATCAATGATCCGGATTTCGAGACCGGCAAGGGCGACTTCGGCGGCAAGGCGATGACCTACTACGGCCGCTGGACCTACAAGTACGAGGAGGCTGCGCGCCAGGGTGCGCTGGGCTTGCTGGTGATCCACGAAACCGCACCGGCCTCGTATGGGTGGGACACGGTGAAGAACTCCAACACCAACACCATGTTCGACATCGTGCGCGACAAGCCCGGCAACGTGCACCCGCAGCTGGAGGGGTGGATCCAGCGAGATCTGGCCGTACAGATGTTCAAGCACGCAGGGCTGGACTTCGACAACCTGAAGAAGCACGCGCAGACGCGCGCGTTCAAGCCGGTCACGCTCAACGGCGAGAACCTTTCCGCGAACTTCAAGGTCGACAAGAGCGTGATCACCTCGCACAACATCGTCGGTCGCGTGATTGGCAGCAAGCATCCCGACCAGACCGTGATCTACAGCGCGCACTGGGATCACCTGGGCGTCGGCCAGCCGGATGCCAGCGGCGACCGCATCTACAACGGCGCGGTCGACAACGCCACCGGCACGGCGGCGCTGATTGAAATGGGTCGCGCCTTCGCGCACGCGCCTCAGCCGGAGCGTTCGGTGGTGTTTCTCAACGTCACCGCCGAGGAAAAAGGTCTGCTCGGTTCGGAATACTACGCCGCCCACCCGCTGTATCCCCTCGCCACAACGGCTGGCGTGATCAACATGGATGCTCTCAGTCCGTATGGCCCTACCCGCAACTTCACCATTTCGGGCAATGCCAGGCTCGGGCTGCTGGACGACCTCATCGCCGACGCCAGGCAGTTCAACATGATCTACACGCCTGACTCGAAACCCGAAGCCGGATATTTCTTCCGCTCCGATCACTTCTCCTTCGCCAAGCGCGGCGTGCCGGCGGTCTCGTTCGGCTCGGGCAACGACTGGGTCGATGGGGGTGTGAAGGCCGGCAAGGCCTCCGAAGAGGAATACACCGCGAAGCACTACCATCAGCCCTCCGACGAATGGAAGGCCAGCTGGCCCTTCACCGGCATGGCGCGCGACCTGCAGTTGCTCTACACCGTGGGCAGCCAGCTGGCCAATTCGGACCAGTGGCCCGGCTGGGGCAAGGACTCCGAGTTCCGCGCCGCGCGCGAAGCGACGGCGTCCGAGCGGAAATAGCATGCCTGCAGGAGCGCACCCTGTGCGTGATGGCTCTCGCTGTCCGCAATGGCGCTTGCTACGCCGTCGAAACATTGTGGGCGGCGGCAGATAGAGCAATCGCGCACAGGGTGCGCTCCTGCAATTCGCGAGACCCTCGCTCATAATCTTTATCGGAAACATCGCGACTGAAGCCGCCCCAACACGACCGCGCCCGAGCAAGAAGTGGCACCAGGCACACGCTCGATTGATGTGGCCTCAAGCGAGGCGGGCAAACCATGCGCCGTGACCCGGCAGTTGAAGGCGACCCTCGTCCAGCCGTCCCTGCGCCAGACCGTGACCCTCCACGGCGCTCGCACCAATCCAGTCCGAGGGGAGCTCAAAAGCGATGTCGACGCCAGCCAGGTTGAACATCACGAGCAAGGCCTCACCGTCAAACCGGCGGATGAAGGCCAGCACCGGTTCGGCCGTCTCGATGAATTCGATATCGCCCTGGCGCAGCGCGAGCTGCGTCCGGCGCCAGCGCATGAAGGTGCGAAACCCGTTCAATACGGAGTGCGGATCGGCCTGCTGCCTCGCCACCGCCCGCGTGCGATGCTCCTCGGGCACCGGTAACCAGGGCATGCCGTGGCTGAAGCCGGCCTGCATGTCGGCATCGTTCCACGGCATCGGCGTGCGGCAACCATCGCGACCCTTGAATTGCGGCCAGAACGCAATGCCATAGGGATCGCGCAGCGACTCGTATGGCACATCGGCCTCGGTCAGGCCAAGCTCCTCGCCCTGGTAAACGCATACCGAGCCGCGTAACGAACAGACCATCGCGGTGAACAGGTTGGCCAGCGGCGCAGATGCGTCGCCATTGCCCCACCGAGTCAACACGCGCTCCACGTCGTGGTTCGAGATGGCCCAGCACGGCCAGCCCTCGGTCATCTGCGCCTCGAGCTGGCGTACCGTGTCGCGGATGTGCGCCGCGCTGAAGTCATCTGTCAGCAGTTCGAAGCTGTAGCCCATGTGCAAACGACCGTCTCGCGTGTACTCGGCCATCGTCGCCAGCGAATCTTCGGAGGAGATTTCGCCCAGTGCGGCAACGTCCGGATAGCAGTCCATCAAGGCGCGCAGTTCGCCCAGGAAGGCGAGGTTCTCCGGCTGGGTGTTGTTGTAGAGGTGATATTGAAACGCGTAGGGATTGTCCGGACTGAAGCCGCGCCCGACACGCTTTTCCTTCGGCTTGGCGGGGTTGTCGCGCAGCTGGCGGTCGTGGAAACAGAAGTTGATCGCATCCAGGCGCACGCCATCCACGCCCCGATCCAGCCAGAACTTCATGTTGTCCAGCGCCGCCACGCGTACCTCGGGGTGATGAAAGTTCAGGTCAGGCTGCGAGACCAGGAAGTTGTGCAGGTAGTACTGGCCGCGACGAGGCTCCCACTGCCAGGCGCTGCCGCCGAACAGAGACAACCAGTTGTTCGGCGCCGTCCCGTCCGGTCGTGCATCGGCCCACACGTACCACTCCGCTTTCGGGCTGTCGCGACTCTGGCGACTTTCGCGAAACCAGGGGTGCTCGGCGGAGGTATGGCTGAGCACCTGGTCGATCATCACCTTCAGGCCGAGTTGGTGCGCTTTCGCCAGCAGGCGGTCGAAGTCGGCCAGTGTGCCGAACAACGGGTCGACATCGCGGTAGTCGGCAATGTCGTAGCCAAAATCCGCCATCGGTGACTTGAAGAACGGGGCGATCCAGATCGCGTCGACGCCAAGATCGGCTACGTAGTCGAGCCGCTCGAGGATACCCGGCAGGTCACCCACCCCATCGCCATCGGTATCGAGGAAGCTGCGCGGGTAGATCTGGTAGATGACGGCGCCGCGCCACCAGGAGGCATCGCTCATTCACATGTCCATTGAATTGCCGCCCGGGTTGCAGCATACGCCGCGTGACGCTGCTGCCGGGCCTGGCAGGCAGCTTAATGGCTGCATGCGCGGGAGCCCTGATCGTGCATACGTATTCATGGATGGCCCATGCTGCTTTGCATCATCCCATGCCGTGAATGTATTTGGCCGTCCATACCGAAGGTCGTGCGACGCCATGGAACCGGTTGATTCAAGCCGTCTGCGCGGCACATCGGGAGCCATCGACAGCCAGCCGCGGCACGCGCCACTCGATGCTTGCCGGCAGCCACGATGCATGTTTGCGACGCGTCGCAACAGAATGAATACGTATGCAGGATCGGTTTGGCCGTGCATCACCGTCCTAACATCGACATCACGCAATCGGCAGGGCGCCCGACACACGACGTAGCCGAGCAGAAGTTTTGGCAACCACCACAACCACCACAAGATTTCGGTACAACCCTGGGAGGGGACAACGGTGATACTCAAACACAACATGCTTGCCCTGGCATTGGCATCGGTCGGTTTCTGCGCATGCACCACGGCCTACGCGGCAGCGCCACTCTCCACCCATGCGGTCGATCCGCAGGACACGTCGACGACACAGGACACTACGCCCGCGGACATCAACGCGAGCAAGGACAAGCGCGACAGCCGGGCGGCCAAGAAGAACGCGAAGGAATTGAAGGCGGTCGAGGTCAACGGCTTTGCCAGCAGCATCGAGAACGCCACCGCGCTCAAGAAGAATGCCAACGGTATCGTCGAAGCGGTGTCCGCCGAGCAGATCGGCAAACTGCCGGGCGTCAGCATCGCCGATACGTTGGGCCGCCTGCCCGGGCTGGCAGTACAAACGGTGAGCGGTCGTCCACAGGTGCTGACCATCCATGGCCTGGGCCCGGATTTCTCGACAGCCCTGGTCAATGGCGGTCAGCAGGTGTCCACGTCCAACAACCGCGACGTGCAGTTCGACCAGTACCCCTCGAGCTGGTTCGACAATGTGGTGGTGCACCTGACCCCCTCGGCCAACCTGATCGGCCAGGGTCTGTCCGGCACGGTCGACATGCACACCATTCGTCCGCTGGACAAGGACAAGCCGGAAGCGGCACTGAATGCTCGCTACATCTGGGACGGCATGTCCCAGTTGTCGTCAGGCCCGGGCGTCAGCGACAAGGGCTACAACGTCAACGGTATCTGGGTGAACCAGTTTGCCAACCACACGTTCGGCGTCACCCTGGGCGTCGACCTCGAATCGAATCCCTCGCAGATCCAGCACCAGGCGCCGTGGGGTTATGCCAACGCCGACGACGGCTCGTTGCTGATCGGCGGCTCGAAGAACTACGGCATCTCCGATTCGTTCAAGCGCCAGGGCCTGTTGACGTCCTTCCAGTGGAAGCCGAACGACTTCTTCAACAGCATGCTTGACCTGACGTACGACAACTTCAAGGAAACCCAGCAGGCCAAAGGCATCGAATTTCCGCTGGCCTACGGCAGCGGCGTGACGCTTCAGCCCGGCTACGACGCGCAGAACGGCTTCGTGCAGAGCGGCACCTATGACAACGTCAAGGGTGTCATCCGCAACGATTACAACCAGACCAAGGCGAAGGTCTGGAACATTGGCTGGCGCAACGAGTTCCACTTCAACGAGAACTGGTCCGGTTCGCTGGATGCCACCTATTCGCGTGCGGACCGCCACGACGTCAATCTGGAGAGTTATTCCGGCACCGGCTACGGCGTCGGGGGTGGGGCTACCGATACGCTCGGATTCCAGGAGCGTCCCGACGGGAAACTGTACCTGGATCCGACGCTGGGTTATGCCGGTAACCAGATCCTGCTGACCGACCCGCAGGGTTGGGGTGGTGGCGCCACGCCGTCGCTGGTGCAGGCCGGCTTCATCAACGCTCCCGAGACCAACGACTACCTCGCCAATCTGAAGGCCAGCGTGCAGCGCAGCTTCATGGATGGCCCGTTCTCCAGCGTGGAGGCCGGTGTCGTGCGTGGCACCCGCCAGAAGACCTACAACATCGACCAGACGTTTCTGACCCTGGGCGGTGGCACCTTCGCCGATGGCAACATGCCGGTCGAGACAGCAGCCATTCCTTCGGGCAGCACCTGTGATCCGCTTGCGTGGATGGGTATCGGCCAACAGGCCTGTTACAACCCACTGGCCCTGATCGCCAACGGTACCTACACGCTGTTCCCGACCGCGCTGTCCTCGATTGCAGTGCCGCCAAACTGGAAGGTGCGGGAGCGCGATTTGACCTCCTACCTGCAGCTCAACATCGACACCACCCTGGGGAATGTGGGCTTGCGCGGCAACGTCGGCGTGCAGGTGGCGCATACCAACCAGGCCTCGTCCGGCCAGCGCGTTGCGGCATCCGCCGGCGGCACCAACGGCTCCGACGCGATCTTGCTGCCGATCTCCGGTGGCACCGACTACACCCGTTATCTGCCGAGCTTCAACCTGATCTTCGGCTTTACCGAAAACGATGATCTGCGCGTCAGTGCGGCACGCACCATGGCACGTCCACGCATGGACCAGATGAGTGCCAGCCTCGGGCTCAATGCCAACATCACGCACCTGACCTCGACCGACCCGAACACAGCGTACTTCAGCGCCTCGGGCGGCAATGCCAAGCTCGAGCCGACTCTGGCCGACAACTACAACATCAGCTACGAGCACTACCTCTCGGGCAACGGCTCCGGCTACCAGTGTTCGTCCACCGATGCGAAGCAATCCGAGCTTTGCCGCAACGCGGGCGGTGGTGGCTACATCGCACTATCGGCCTATTACCTGAAGCTGTCCGATTACATCAACCCGAATTCCTCCTACCTGTACGACTTCGCGGCCTTCGTGCCGGCCTACCTGACGCCTGCCGAACAGGCCCAACTGGGCACCACCATGGGCGTCGTGTCCGGGCCGAAGAACGAGGGCCGCGGCTACGTGAAGGGCGTGCAGGCCACCTTGAACCTGCCATTCAGCAGTCTCACCCCGGCGCTCAGCGGCTTCGGCACCATTCTCAGCGGCAACTACACCAAGAGCGCGCTGGTGTACCCGGGCAATTCGAATCCGATCACGGTGCCGGGACTCTCGAAATGGGTGGCGAACGGTACGCTGTACTACCAGCACAACGGCTTTGAGGCACGCGTCAGCGACAGCTACCGCGCAGACTTCCTGGGCGAGGTCTCGGGCATCAGCGCCACCCGCATCGAACAGACCATCAAGGGCGGCAGCACCTACGATGCCCAGGTCAGCTACTCGTTCGATTCCGGTCGCCTGAAGGGCCTCACCCTGATCGCGCAAGGCTCCAACCTGTCCAACAAGACCTTCATCACCTTCCAGAACAACGACCCGCGCCAGGTGCAAACCTGGGAGAGCTACGGTCGTCGTTACGAGGTCGGTGTCTCCTACAAGTTCCAGTAAAACGGCAAGCCTCTCTCCCCCGCTGGCCCCGTTGCGTGACATCAACGGGGCCTCTTTTTTGACAAGACCACGTTCAGCGCGTTACTGAGGGTCGATCAGGCATGAAACGGATGGCCACGGCATGAATGCAACAACCATCCAACGTGTGGTGATCGTCGGTGGTGGTACTGCTGGTTGGATGGCCGCCGCCCTGCTCGCCAAGGCGCTTGGCAACACGGTGCACATCCGGCTGATCGAGTCGGACGAGATCGGGATCGTCGGCGTGGGCGAGGCGACGATTCCACAGATCCGGCATATCAACGCCTTCCTCGGCATCGACGAGGACGAAATGTTGAAGGCCACCCAAGGCACGTTCAAGCTGGGCGTGCAGCTGAACAATTTCGGACGTCTGGGCGATTCGTATCTGCATGCGTTCAGCGACATCGGCCTTCCGCTCGGATTGATCGGATTCCACCACTACTGGCTGCGGGAGCGCGAGCGCAATCCAGGTAGCGACCTGTGGGCATACTCGCTCAACGCCCAGGCGGCGAACGGGCACCGCTTCGCACGCATGGAAAAGGTTGGCACCAGCCCGCTCGGCGGCATCAAGTACGCCTACCATTTCGATGCCGGCCTGTACGGCCAGTACCTGCGCAAACGCTGCGGCCCAGGCGTCGTGCAGCGCACTGAAGGCAAGGTGGTCGAGGTGAAGCTGCGCGCAGGCGACGGTTTCATCGAATCCGTACAACTGCAGAGTGGCGAGGCGATCGAAGGTGATCTTTTCATCGATTGCTCGGGCTTTCGCGGACTGCTGATCGAGGGCGCGCTCACGACCGGTTACGAAAGCTGGCAGCACTGGCTACCGTGCGATCGCGCGATAGCCGTCGCCTGCGCACGCAGCGAACCGTTGTGGCCATACACCCGTGCCACCGCACGCTCGGCCGGCTGGCAGTGGCGGGTGCCGCTGCAAAACCGCACCGGTAACGGCCACGTGTATTCCAGCCAGCATCTCGGTGACGACGAGGCCAGTGCGATGCTGCTGGCCAACCTTGATGGCGAGGCACTGGGCGACCCCCGCCCCTTGCGCTTCACCACAGGCATGCGACGCAACGCGTGGCAACGCAACTGCGTGGCGCTCGGGCTCGCCGCCGGCTTCATGGAGCCGCTGGAGTCGACCAGCATCCACCTGATCCAGTCCGGCATCAGCCGCCTGCTGGCGATGTTCCCTGACCGTCATTGCGATGCGGTGCTGGTCGACGAATACAACCGCCAAACCCGCTTCGAATACGAAAGCGTCCGCGATTTCCTGATCCTGCACTACAAGGCGACCGAACGCGACGACACCGCGTTCTGGCGCCAGTGCGCGACGATGGACATCCCTGAAGGCCTGGCACGCAAGATTGCCTTGTTCCGCCGCCATGGCCAGATCTTCCGCGAGCACGAGGAGCTGTTCACCGAGGTTGCCTGGCTACAGGCGATGATCGGTCAGCGTATCGAGCCGCAGGGACATCACCCCCTGGCCGACGGGCTGGACGAGGCACAGCTGGACGGCTTCCTCGGCGACATGCGCACCCTGATCGGCCGCACCGTGGCCAGCATGCCCGACCATGGGCGTTTCGTCGCCGAGCATTGCCGAACCGGTGACTCTTGATTGGCAAGACGATGTTCTTGATGCAAAAGAGCCGGCGGGCAGTACCCGCGCTGCGATCGCGTCGGCGTGGGGCGGGCACTGCCCGCCGGCTCATGCCGCAGCATTCAATCGATATCTGATCAAGGAACGACGCGAAGCGGGAAGCAACTGCCAAGCCTCGCCCGTGATTCAGTGAAGGAGATTCCACCATGCTCAGACGCCTGTGCCACGCCCTGTTCTGCCTTGTCGCCTTGCTCGCCGCTACGGGCCCGTTGCAGGCGACATCAAGCGCGCAACGCGGCAACACGCCTCAAGCGGCCTCGGGTGTGTGGTACGAGATCTTCGTCCGCTCGTTCTACGACACCAATGGCGACGGCATCGGCGACTTGAACGGCGTCACGGCCAAGCTCGACTACCTGAAATCGCTGGGCGTCAGCGGCATCTGGCTGATGCCGATCAGTCCCTCGCCCAGCTACCACGGCTACGACGTCACCGACTATGTCGGCATCAATCCGCAATACGGCACCATGGCAGACTTCGACCGCCTTCTTGCCGCGGCGCACCGGCGCGGCATCAAGGTCATCATGGATCTGGTGATCAACCACAGCAGCAACCAGCACCCGTGGTTCAAGGCGGCCCGGGATCCGGCCAGTCCATACCACGACTGGTACCAGTGGTCGGACCAGCACACCAACCTGGCGGCGATCAGTGCCACCGGATCGCCCGCCTGGCACGCACTGGGCAAGCAGCATTATCTGGGCATCTTCGTGGCCGAGATGCCGGACCTGAACTTCGACAACCCGGCCGTGCGCAAGGAGATGCTCAGGATCGGCCAGTTCTGGCTCAGGCGCGGCGTCGACGGCTTTCGCCTTGATGCGGCCCAGCACATTTACTACGACTTCGAAAACCAGCATGACGATCCGAACATCCTGGCGAAGAACCTCGCGTGGTGGAGCGAGTTCCGCCGTGGCGTGGATACGGTCGATCCGGATGCCTACCTGATCGGTGAGGTGACACGCGACACCGAGGCCGAACTGGCGCCCTGGTTCAAGGCGCTGAGTGCGGTGTTCAACTTCCCGCTGGCGACCCAGCTGATCGAGAGCGCGCGGACCGGACAAGCCGGCAAGTTGGCTGGAATGCTCGACCGCACCACGCGCGACTACCACGCCGCCACCGGCAAATACGGCGTGGACGTGCCGTTCCTGTCCAACCACGACCAGGAACGGGTGATGAGCCAGCTCCACGACAACCCCCAGCAGATGCGTATCGCCGCGGCGATGCTGCTGACCCTGCCCGGCGAGCCGTTCATCTATTACGGCGAAGAGCTGGGCATGCGCGGCAAGAAGCCCGACCCTGACCTGCGCGAACCGATGCGTTGGTACCGCCACCCGCAAAGCACCGGCGAGACCCACTGGAAGGCATTCACGGCAGGCGACGGCGCAGACGTCACGGTGCAGGCGCAGCAGGCCGATCCGCATTCGCTGCTGGCACGCTATCGCGAACTGATCGGCTGGCGCCGCCGCATCAGCGCCCTGCGCGATGGCGCACTCGTGACACGCGACCTGGGCACCCCGCAGCTCGTTGCCTGGGAACTGCATGACGGCCGTGACGACGTGCTGGTCGTGCACAACCTGTCGGACCACTCGCAGACAGTTCGCCTGGACGCCCACGATCTGCAACGCTTCGCCCTCGTCGCCGAACAGACCGTGGCCGACACCTCACTGGCAAACGACGCGCTCTCGCTTCCTGCCTACGGCTCGGCCGTCCTCCAGCCAGCGACCCCTGCAGGCAATTGAACCCCATCCCTGCGCCGGCGCGGCAGCTCGCCGGTCCATTCGCGGAGCCAGCTCATGACCCGAACATCCGTCCTGCTTCCCTGCGCACTTGCCACGGCCTGGTGCCTCGGCACCGGGCCAGTCGCCGCCTCCGCTGGATCGTCCACGGCGCAGGTGACCAATACGATGACGACACTCCTGATCGGAATCCCGTCGGGCACCGGGTCAGTGCGTGTGACGCTCACTGCCTCCGATGTGGTGCACCTGAGCTACTACATTCACGGCACGTCCCCCGCTCGCAGCACCGTGCTGGACCCGGCGCTCAGACCGAGCCAGTCGAACACCGACGCGTCCGCGACGACACTGCAGCTGGACACGTCGCAGTTGCACGTGCGCTATGACCAAGCCAGCCACACCTTGCGCATTGCCGACGCCGACCACCGCGTCTTGCTGCGTACAGATAACCTCGCGGCTCTGGCCAGGGGCCAGATCGCTCTAACGCATGACGCGAACGACGCCATGTACGGCGTGAGCGGCTACGACGCGTTCGAGAAAGACGTCAGCGCCGGCATGCAGCGCCAGGGCAGGCTGGAAGCCAGGGCCGGTGAACAAGGCTGGGCCGGCGCACCGCTGGCCTGGAGCACGGCCGGCTATGCCGTGCTGGCCGACCTCGACGGCGGCAAGTTCACGCTCGCACCCGGGAAGATCAACATCGCAGCACCCACGCAGAAACCCATGGATCTCTACGTGATCGTGGGTCCGCCCAAGGCGATCTTCGGCGCGGTGGCGAACCTCAGTGGCCACACGCCACTTTTCCCGAAATGGGCAATGGGTTTCACCAACAGCCAGTGGGGCATCGACCAGAAAGAACTGCTGCAGATCGTGGATACCTACCGCGCCAAACACATCCCGATCGACAACTTCACTCTCGACTTCGACTGGAAAGCCTGGGGCCAGGACAACTACGGCGAGTTCCGCTGGAATCCTGTGAAGTTCCCGGATGGCCCTTCCGGCGCGCTCGCGCAGCACTTGCAAGCACGCGGCGTCCAGCTCACCGGCATCATGAAACCGCGCATCCACGTCGACACGGTGGAAGGCCGCCATGCCACCGAGCACCACTTCTGGGTGCCGGGCGAAAAGGTCAGCGACGACTACTTCTCGCACAAGCCGGTGAAGAACATCGATTTCGACATCCCCGCTGCGCGAACCTGGTTCGGCGACCTGGCGGTGAAGTACGGTTTCGACGAGGGCATCGTGGGCTGGTGGAACGACGAGGCCGACACCACCGGCAGCGATACCGAGTTCATGAACATGCAGCGCGCGCTGTATGACGCGCAGCGGCGCGTTTCCGATCTGCGTGTGTGGTCGATCAACCGCAACTTCTACCTGGGTTCGCAGCGCTACGGCTACGGCCTGTGGTCAGGCGACATCGACACCGGTTTTGCCAGCATGGCCGGCCAGCGCGCGCGCATGCTCAGTGCCATCAACGTCGGCGCGATGCAGTGGGGCATGGATGGGGGTGGCTTCAAGGGTCATCCCTCGGATGAAAACTACGCACGCTGGATCGAGTTCGGCGCGTTCACGCCTATCTTCCGCGTGCACGGCACGTTCGACGAAAAACGCCAACCCTGGGTCTACGGTCCGATCGCCGAGAGGGCCGCCACGGCGGCCATCCGCCTGCGCTACCGCTTGATTCCCTACATCTACAGCTACGAAAACCAGCGCCGGGTCAGCGGTGTCGGCCTGGTGCGGCCGTTGATCTTCGGTTGGCCGCATGATCCGAACATACGCAACGACGTCGACAGCTGGATGTTCGGCGACTACCTCCTGGTCTCGCCAGTCATGCAGCAAGGGCAGACCGAGAAGACCATCTACCTGCCTGCGGGCCAATGGACCGACTGGTTCAGCGGCAAGGCCTACCAGGGCGGCCAGACCATCACGTTGGCAATCGACAGCAAGCACTGGGACGACATCCCGCTGTTCGTGCGCGAAGGCGCGATCATCCCCACGCAACCGCCGATGGACTACGTCGGCGAGAAGCCGCTGACCGCAGTCACCCTCGAAGCATTCCCCGGCGAACAGCGCAGCACATTTGACTACTACGACGACGACGGCAGCACCTACTCCTACGAACACGGCGCCTGGTTCAGCCAGACCTTGACGGTACGGCGGCAGGGCCATACGGTCGCCTTCGAAACCGACGCACCCGGCGGCGCGTTCAAACCGGCACTGCGTTTCTACGTGGTGAAGATTCACGGCGCCGCCGCCAGCAAGCTCAGCATCAACGGCAAGGCGCTACGCCAGAGCAGCAACAGCGATATGTTGCAACACGCCGATGCCGAAGGCTGGTCCCGCGGGCACGACCGCTTTGGCGCGGTGACTTGGGTGCGGATCGCTGCGGGTCGCGCGCAAACCGTCATGTTGCAGCTGGAGCCGTGAGGCTTGCTTGGTGATCGCCATGGCCCCGGAGGGAAGTTCATGACCGACTCGCAACACTACGGGTTCGCCCGCAAGACGATCGGCCGGGGCTGGGGCCGGCCAACTGGGAGAGCTGGCTGGTCACGGCCATGCTTGTGGCGATCGCGAATCTGCTCGGGCGCGTTTTTCCACTCTCCGCTTACCGCGTGGATTTCCTCGTCGGCCTCATCCTGGCTAACCTGCTTCTGCGGGCCGTGGCCGTCTTCAAGACGTGCCCCGCGTCAAGACGACTGAGCAACCGTTGATACCGTTCGGCCCGCCGCGTCCTACCGACCACGCTCTGCAGATGGCGCGATCACTGGACGCGGACGGCAGTCTGTAAGACACTCCCCTGAGCTGGATGTAAACGTTTACGTGCAAGGCAGCCCATGGTCCGCCTGGTGCCCTGCGGAACACCGACGACAAGGAAACGCCGATGACATTTTCCTATGCCCTTCGCCGTCTGTTGCTCAGCACCGGCGCCGCCCTGCTGCTTGTCGCAACGACCACCGCCTTCGCCGCCGCGAGCGCTACGCAAACCGTGCAGATCAGCGTCGACGCACAGGCCGCCGGCATGCCATTCCCGCACTTCTGGGAAACCACGTTCGGCTCCGGTCGCGCTTCGCTGGCGTTGCGCGACGACTACCGCAAGGATCTCGACGCGGTGCGCAAGGCCACCGGTTTCAGCTACATACGCTTCCACGGCATCTTCGACCACGACGTGGGCCTCGTGAACCGCGAGCCGGACGGCTCGATCCGCTACAATTTTTCCTACATCGACCAGATCTACGATGGTTTGCTCGAGCACGGCGTCAAACCCTTCATCGAGCTCAGCTTCATGCCGCTGGCGCTGACCTCCGATCCGAAGGCGCTGCAGGAGTTCTGGTACCACCCGAACATTGCACCGCCGAAGGACTACGCGGAGTGGGACGCGATGATCACCGCGTTCGCCAAACACCTGGTCGCGCGCTACGGCATCGACGAAGTGGCCAGCTGGTATTTCGAGGTGTGGAACGAGCCGAACATCGGTTTCTGGGCCGGCAAGCCGCAGCAACCAACCTACTTCACCCTGTATGACCACACCGTACGCGCGCTGAAGACGGTCAACCCGCGGCTGCGCGCAGGTGGTCCGAGCACAGCGCAAGGCGCGTGGGTGCCCGCGTTCCTGGCCCACACCAGGAAAAACAACCTGCCGGTGGATTTCGTCAGCACCCATGTCTATGGCGACGACACGGCGGAGCACGTTTTCCATACCGACGAGAACATCCCGCGCCGCGACATGGTGTGCCGCACGGTGGACAAGGTGCACAAGGAGATCCTCGCTTCCCCCTATCCGCACCTGCCGCTGGTGTTCAGCGAGTACAACGCCAGCTACGCCAACCTGCCCAATGTCACCG